>NZ_RYDI01000015.1:0-92534 GCF_003970335.1 Flavobacterium sp. LS1P28
GGTACCAATGATGTTGGCAGAGTAACTACAAGCACTCGTGTAATTGCAGTTAATACTCCTAATATAAACACTACAGGTGCATGGGGAACCTACCGTACAAGTGTAGATGCAATTGAAGCCGCAACAGGATATGATTTATTGAGTAATTTGTCTACTTCAATTCAGTCAACTATTGAAGCAACGGTTGATAACGGACCAACAAAATAATTTTTATTGAAATCAGGGTATTAAAAATCCTCGTAAGTTTTTAAGGCTTCTGAAAAACATACCTTATTACAATAAAGAGTTGCTTTTAGAAAAAACGCTTGTTACGGATCTTTAAGATACTATTACAAGCGTTTTTCTTTTTGTAGCTGTTTTTATTGTAAAATTTATTTCGCAACATTTCTTCAAGTGGCTAATTCTCGTTGCTATTTTTTTTAAAAATTGCTTGTCTCTTTTAATTAACATCTTCTGTAACAATTAAAAATAATCTTTTTATTTTTCGCCACGATAATTAACTGCAAAAAATAAACTAAAAAAAAGCCTGATCTCACGACCAGACTTTCAAATAAATTCTAGAAAAGGTTACCAAGCCAAACTCCAATTATTTTTTTTTAATTTTTGTCAATCCTTTTAAAAGGAGCGAAATTAGGAAACTAATAATAGCTCCAATTACCGCTAAGATAATCGTTTTTAGAATATCTTCAGAAACAATATTTGGCATCACACTCAATAAAGTTCCGGACGCGGTTCCAATTGATAAAGTGTTATTTGATTCCATCTCGCGGTAAATATTGATTGTCTTTTTTCAACCGATTGGTGATGGCCTGCTCTCGGTTGGCCTCATCGTCTACCGTAATTTGACTGATTACCGAAATGACACCTCCCGCAAGGGCTGCATATCCGGCAATACTGACAAAAACTACTGGTAATGTTACCGGAGCTGCAATGATACTGCCACTGATGGTCAATAAAGCCAATCCAATACTTCTCAAAACCCGGAAGAACTTCGGGGTAGGTGCTTTTGCACGTTCAACTATATTCATAATTTCTTTACTTGTTTTAAGCCTTATCATCCTGAGCGGAGTCGAAGGATTAGATTGGATTAATATTTTCGCTTCTTCATTATTGGCCAAAGCTGTATTAACTATAGCTTTCAGCTTTTCTAACGCTTTTCGGGAAGAACTTCCTCTTCCTATTCCAGTGTGCAGTGTTACAGTTGCGATACAGCCCAATAACTCTTTCTTGGCGTCATTGGCGGGATGGATTAAGATCAAATCTCTTCCCGGAACATTTTTCAAATGCAAGTGCCATTGGAACTTGGGGCTAAATCGTTTCTGCAAAACATATTCTCCTTCGGGAATACAAGAAATACGCTTTTGGTTTCGCAACCAGGGCAATTCGATGGTATAACAAACTAAGGTGCCGTTCCATTCTAAAGCCCCTTGCGTTCCCTCAGGGAAATACGTCCTATTCAACACTAAAACCATCTTACAGACCGCTCACTTGAACCAAAGCCAATGGATTGAAAGAGCCATTTTTCAACGGATACATTCTACCATTTACCTCTTGAAAGAATTCAAGGCCTAAAGCCAAAAACAATGGTTTTGTGCTGCCCGGAGTAACCGGATTGACATGATTGATAGCAACAGTTTGATTCGAATCCCAAGGTAGAATATCCGTTTCCGAAGTAGCAACGACAAAGGTTTCTGCTTCAAAATCAATTTCCGCACCTGCTGATATGATTTTGAAATGAGTAGTTCCACTTGCAGCCGCAATCATGTTCGCAGGTACAAACGGCAATAAATCAACCATAATATCACCCGTAGCACGGTCAATCGTCCCCACAAAAGGAGCAAATAAAGCAGTGCCCAGCTTTCCTCTAATGTTGAATTCGAAACCGGCAAGTAATTCTGCCTCACCATCAATAACATTTCGCAATCCACGCTCACTTACCATATCCGCTTGGATCACTTTAATCATGGATTGAGTCAATCGGCTCACCATTCTGCTGTCAGCAGAATTGATAAGTAACGTTCGTAATGCCGTTCTCAAAGTTTTCCCTGCCTTTCCAGCTCTTCCAAATTCGGAGCCATTTTCACGCGTTCTCTGGAACGCAGGATCGCTCGCAATTCTGCTCGCATCGATTCCCCCTTTTTCTCTGGCCAAATGGCCGTCTTTGGTTTTGTAAAAAGTAATATCACCAATAGTACCTTTCAATTTAATAATACCCTTCTGTCTTGCCATAATTTCTAAAATTTAGATTAAATTTTTACTTAAAACTCGTCAATCATCATCCTGTTGCAACATTTTTCGATTGATTATGAAACAAATTTTAGCCAATTAAACCAAATAAAAAAGACACCACAGTTCCATGTGTCACTTTCCGACACAAATGGCACATATCGACATAAATAACCATTTACGCCCATCATAAATGGAAACAAATCGCCGCTTCTGAACCAAAGCTTTTATTTATTATTTTTATTGAGTGCCAGAACTTGAGTCATAGAGGTTTCTAGTTAGGCAACGCCCAATCAAAGCCATAGATAGAGTATGAGAACCGAAAATAAGAGATTGTGTATCTATCCAAAGGATATACAACGCATAACCGGAAAGAGTTATCGTCAAAGTATTAGACTACTACAAAAAATAAGAAAAGAGCTCAATAAGCTCCAGAATGAGTTCGTGTCAATCGAGGAATTTTGCCAATACACGAGCCTAAAAATTGAACAGGTTGAACCTTTGATAATTGGATAGAAATTGTGTTTTAGGCAACTAAATTTTAAACTTTACTAGTTCAAAAAATACTACCTAACCTGTTCAAAATATTATAATTAATCACTAATTCAAGCAAAAAAAATCCTATATTTGAGTAATTGAAATTTAGAACAATTTGCTAACATATTGAGAGGTGTCAGTTGAGGTGTCACTTAAAATAAAAGCTTTCCGAAGCCTTATTTTACGGGACTTTATAAAAACAAACAAATCCCTCTTTCTCCGCCAGTAGAAAAACAAATGGTATCAAAACCCCGTAAATCTTATGATTTACGGGGTTTTTGCTTTTACGTATTATTCAAATTATTCATCTAATCTCATTCTTAACGAGACAAAATCGAGACCCTACAATAATTCAAAAATCAGGGTCTCGCTAAATCAACTTGAAAATTTCAAACAACCTGTTCAATGGCTAGTTTATCACTAGTCCACTATTTAAACATCTTGTTTGATATCCTTTAGAAATCTAAATTGAATACTAATTAAAAGGCTACCGCAATGAAAACAAAAGTATCTATTCTCTTTTACGCAAAGAGAGCCAAAGCTAGTGTAAACGGTCTAGTACCTATCTACACTCGAATTACTGTAAATGGCTAAAGAATTGAATTGAGTAGAAACAGATAAATGGTCCACGGAAGCTGGCAAAATGAAAGGCACTTCTAATATTGTACCATATAAAGGTACTCCTCCAGTTGCAAGACCTATTGTAGTATATGGTGAATCCGAAGAAGTACTTATTCCTAAAATAGAAAGCATAATCGAGCACTACAAAATTTTTGATCTAAAAAACACCTGTATTTTAGAAAGAGATTATAACTTAAGGAATCTGTTATCTCGAAAAAATATAAAGGTAGAATCGGATTTCATTCTGAGTTTGAAAGGGTTGAAAAAAGAATGTGTGATTTGGTCAACATATATTCCTTTAGAATTTGAAAAAGAAGCATTTGAATTTGCATACACTATTATTACGAGGACATCAGGGGTGCTAATCATTGTAATTACTGAACAAGAGGTATGTAAAAAAGTTTTAGGCCTTTTAAATCAAGAAAGAATCATTTTCTGGGATAAAAATTCGGAAGACAAATTTAAATCCTTTTGTGAAGAATATGTACCGATGGAAATTTTAGATGAAGATGAAGACCAAAACATTCTTAATGAAATAGTCTTTTAAAGTTATTTATTGAGTTTTTCGTTAAAATTAGCTATATTTGTATGACACATCAGTCATTAAATCATAAATAACTACTTTATGAATGATACATCATACATAAACTGGATAGCAATGAGCGATAACGCTTTAGCACAAACCATCGGTGCTTTTGTTAAACACCATCGCTTATCGCAGAACAAAACGCAGGAAGAGGTTGCCAGAGCCGCAAATATAAGCCGTTCTACACTCAGCTTACTAGAAAAAGGGGGAACAATAACAGTCCCAACCTTGCTACAAGTATTAAGAGTATTAGACCTTCTCTATATTATGGAGGTTTTCAAGATACAAGAACAAATAAGTCCTATAGAGTTAGCTAAACTAGATCAGCAAAAAAGACAACGAGCGAGAAACAGTGACAATGATTCTAATAAAAAATCAGATTGGTAATGATAACAACGGCATTTGTTAAAATATGGAATGAAACGGTGGGAGCTGTTGCTTGGAATACAGAAACGGGAGTAGCTAGTTTTGAATATGAGGCAAAATTCTTGGCGAAAAACTGGGATTTAGCCCCATTAAAAATGCCTGCCAATAATGCTCGTGGACGTATTTTTACTTTCACAGAATTAAAAGAAATTAAAACATTTAAAGGACTTCCTGGATTGCTGGCAGATGTATTGCCAGATGATTATGGAAACCAATTAATTAACAGTTGGCTGGCCCAAAATGGTCGACCGGAAAACAGTATGAACCCTGTTGAAATGCTTTGCTTTATAGGAACCCGTGGTATGGGTGCGCTTGAATTTGAACCTTCCCAATTTAATGTCAATAAAAGAGCTTTTGATATAGAAGTGGATAGCTTGGTAGCCATCTCTCAAAAAATGCTGTACAAAAGAGAAGGTTTTACAGCCAATCTAAACCAAAACGAGCAAGAAGCCATGATGAACATCCTTAAAATTGGAACCTCAGCTGGTGGTGCTCGTCCAAAAGCCATTATTGCCTATAACGAAAAAACAGGACAGGTAAAATCCGGACAAACAAATGCCCCAAAAGGATTTGAACATTGGTTAATCAAACTTGATACGGTAAGCGATGTGCAGTTTGGTGCAAGTACTGGCTATGGTAGAATTGAAATGGCTTATTATCTGATGGCAAGAGCAGCCGGAATTGAAATGATGGAATGCCGTTTATACGAAGAAAATGGTAGAGCGCATTTCATGACGAAACGTTTTGATAGAGAAAATGGCGATCAAAAACACCACATACAAACGTTATGCGCAATGCAACACTATGACTTTAACCAAATAACGAGTTTTAGTTACGAACAGTTGTTTCAAACCATGCGTTTATTAAAACTACCGTATCCACAAGCGGAACAGTTATACAGAAGGATGGTGTTTAATGTAATAGCACGCAATTGTGATGACCATACAAAAAACTTTGCATTTCGACTAAAGAAAGAGGGTGATTGGGAACTTTCTCCTGCTTATGATATTTGTTTTGCCTATCGCCCTGATAGTGATTGGGTAAGTCAGCATAACTTAAGTATTAATGGAAAGAGAACCTATATTACCAGAGAAGATTTACTGACAGTAGCAAAATCAATGAATATAAAAAAGGCGAATACTATCATCCAGCAAATTGATCAGGCTGTGAAAAGATGGTACGAATTCGCTGAAGCCGCAAATGTGGAGAATAAAATGAAAGAGAGTATTGCTAGATCACATCTAATTTTATAAGTAAAAAACATGTTTGCAGACAAAGTAATACAAACACTTACAGAATGTGATAAAAATATACTCTTCTATTTTGATGCAGATGGATCAAAAAAAGAAGAATTAACCGCTATTGAAGAAGCCGGTATAAAAGTAATAGAAGTAAATCAAAACTATTTTGAGTTAAAGTACAAACTGGAAATGGTATTGTAAATAATAGCGCTTTGAGGACAAACTAAATAATTGCAATAGTTAAAAAAATAAAACATAAATTAGCATATTAAAAAAAAAATTAACATAAATACCCTAATAACAGCCATTTAATCGAAAGACTAATCAAGCGTGTAGTATTAAATCATTTTCTAAATAATCCTTAATATGAATAAATTAAAATCTCTTCTTAGAAAAACAGCAGTCCTGCTTTTTGTTTTCACCGGCACAATTGTAATGGCACAAAAAAACTCAAGCAATGCTAAATTCGGCAAATTTCTAGATAATTATTACGAAGAAGGCTTGCTATTAAACCCATTGACAGCTACACAAAGAGGCGACAACAGGTACAACGATTTATTTCCGAACGATATCGCTGAACCCTACCTAAAAAAACAACACGACTTTACCATCGTGTATCAAAAACAGTTAGCATCGTTTGATAGAAACAAGCTGAATTCTTTTGATAAAATTTCTTTCGACATCGTAAGTCTCCAAATAAAGCAAGCCCTGGAAAGAGAAACATTCCATCTTGAATACATTCCCTTTAGCCAGTTTAGGGGCTATCCCAGTTCATTACCTTCTCTTGGTTCAGGAAAAAGTTCTCAACCATTTAAAACAGCGAAAGATTATGAAAACTGGCTCAAACGAATTGATGGTTTTACGATATGGGCCGATACTGCGATAGCTAATTTTAACAAAGGCGTTGCAATGAAAATGGTACTTCCCAAAGCCTTGGTGATTAAAATGATTCCGCAGCTGGAAGCTCAAATTGCGCCAGATACACTCAAAAATATCTTTTATGAACCCGTTCGGAATATGCCAAGCTCCTTTTCTGCAAAAGAAAAGAAAGCGATACGATTGGCCTATCAAAAGGCAATCAACACTAAAATAATCCCTACTTACCGAAAACTGGCCGATTATTTAAAAAATGTTTATTTGCCAAAATCCAGAACCACATCGGGCTACAATGATTTGCCCAATGGAAAAGCAATGTATGAATATTTTGTTGGAGTAAACACCACTACCAATCAAACACCGGATGAAATTTACCAAACGGGACTTCGAGAGGTGGAACAGATTACTAAAGAGATCGATGACCTCAAGATAAAAATTGGCTTTCAGGGAGACCGAACTGCATTTTTCAATCATGCCCTGACTGATCCCTCCTTTTTTCCTTTCACCACTGACGAAGAAATATTGGAAAGTTACAGAGCCATCCTGCCCATCATAGAGCCGAAGCTGAAAAAATTATTCAATATTGTTCCCAAAACAGCCTTCGAGGTGAAGGCAATTGAAAAATTTAAAGCGGCGACGTCGGCAGCCAATTATGAAAGAGGCACAACGGACGGTAGCAGACCCGGTTATTTTAATGTTCCAATCGTTGACGCTACTAAATTCAATAAGTTGGGGATGGACAATCTTTTTATACATGAAGCAATTCCGGGGCACCATTTTCAATTGTCCTTACAGCAAGAGAATCAATCCATGCCTAAAATCAGAAAATTTGCTGGCTATTCCGTTTTTTCTGAAGGCTGGGCTTTGTATGCCGAATCATTGGGTGATGAACTAGGATTGTACACCGATCCTTATCAAAAATTGGCTGCCTACAAATCAGAATTATTTAGAGCGATACGATTGGTGACAGACGTTGGATTGCATACCGGAATAATGACAAGAGAAGAGTCAATCCAATACATGATGGAAAAAGGGGGAAGAGAGCAGCAAGCTTCTGTTTCAGAAACAGAAAGATATATGGCAATGCCAGGACAGGCGCTTTCCTATAAAACAGGGGAATTGAAAATTTCGGAATTGAAAGCCAAATACATCAAAAGCTTAGGCAGCAAGTTTGAAATCAAAAAGTTTCACGATGCCATTTTGCAGGTTGGTTCCGTACCTTTAAATGTGTTTGAAACTTATATGGATAATTGGGCTTCTGAACAAAGTAACTAAGGAGAATATAAGTATTAATTGGGAAACAATAGTTTTTTTTAAACCTAACGAAGTTATTAAGTTGTCTTGTCCTGAATAACCGATACAGATTATTAGATAAAAATATTTAATTAAACACTTGCAAAAACGTTTTTGTAAGTGTTTTTTGTTTTATATGTCCTCATTTTAATTTGATTTTGTAAATGCATTTTGTTTGGAGTCAGCATGAAATTAGAATAATGAGGTCTTAATTCATTGTATATGCTGATTGATTCTTTTACAATTTGCTTCATAACTTTTAAATCTAGATTGTATTTGTCAATCATAAATTCCTGCTTTAATATTCCAGTTATTCTTTCAGCTACAGCATTTTCTTATTTATTTCTAAATCTAGAATTAGGTTTTGATGTTTTCTAAATCGATGATGAGAATTAGTGGTTACATGATAACTTTTATTTAGATAGATGTATTGTTCGCATCACTTTGTAATTGTCTTATTTTTATGTTGAAAGCAGCAAATAATAAAGTCATAAAAGGGCTTAAAAGATTAAAAAAGGCAAAAGGAAGATAGTCTAATGTTGGCACACCTAATGTTCCTGATTGGTACGCTCCGCAGGTATTCCAAGGAATTAATACCGAGGTTACAGTCCCGGCGTCTTCTAATGTTCTACTTAAGTTTTCAGGGGCTAAACCTTTATTTTTATAGGCTTTCGCAAACATTTTACCCGGAACTACAATGGCTAAATATTGATCCGAAGCTGTAATGTTTAATGCCAAACAGCTCCCTACGGTAGACGCAAATAAACCAAAAGTGGTGTGTGCTAATTTTAAGAGGGCTTTACTAATTGTTGCCAATGCGCCAATTGCATCCATAATGCCACCAAAAACCATTGCGCAAAGAATCAACCATATAGTTCCCAGCATTTTTTGCATTCCTCCAGAAGTAAATAAATCCGCAAGGGTTTCATTTGTAGTAGGAATGCTTACTTTAGTTGTTATGGCATCCATTATTCCTCTGTAACCGGATTGTAAAGTCATGTTGTTGACACCAGAAATTTGATTGATGATGTGAGGTTGAAATAGAATTGCAAATACAGCAGCCAGAAGAGTTCCTGCTAAAAGAGCAATTAGCGGTTCTGTTTTTTTTATGATTAATCCAATAACAACAGCGGGAACTATAAATAACCATCCCGAAACAGTAAAAGAACTTTCAATATCATTCAGCAGTGTTTTTATATCCACATCTCCTTTAATATCCACTGTCAAACCCAGAATAATAAACAAAATTAGAGTAATAATATACGTAGGAATTGTTGTTATCATCATATATCTGATGTGCGTAAACAAATCGGTTCCGGCCATAGCAGGGGCGAGGTTTGTTGTGTCTGACATGGGCGATAATTTGTCTCCGAAATAGGCTCCGGAAATAACGGCCCCTGCAACCATTCCTAAATCAAAACCCAATGCGCCACCAACACCAATTAATGCTATACCTACCGTAGCACTGGTGGTCCAGGAGCTTCCGGTAGCAATAGAAATTATAGAACAAATTAGCAATGTAGCAGGCAAAAATACCGTTGGACTCAAAATTTGTAACCCATAATAAATCATCGAAGGAATAATGCCACTTACCAACCAAGTTCCCGCTAATGCTCCAACCATAAGTAAGATCAGGATAGCGCCTACGGTTGATTTGATGTTCTCGGCCACTTCATCAATCATTTTTTGATAGGTAACCTTATTAAAAAAACCTATAATTGCTGCAACAGCTCCACCCAGCAGGAGTACAAATTGATTGCTTCCGCTCAAAGCATCATCACCGTAAACGAATACATTAAAACCTAGCAGCATGATGAGCGCTAGAACAGGAATCAACGCTTGTCCTATTGATAATTCTTTGTTTTTGTTGATTTTTATATCCATTCTATAGTGTTTGGATGTGCAATATAGATAAAAAAAAGCCTTATATCCTAAAGTGGCTGCTCTATCAGTTTTGGTTTTTTGTAGATTTTATTAGTAGAACTTTCAAATTAAATCATTCGGGATTTAAAATATTTCGGAATTTATTTTTTGGTTATTTTTCACAATCCGTAGTCCTTTTTAGAGAAAATCAAATATTTTATGAGTCTATTCAATAGTTGATATTTGCACCGGTAGAGCTCCTTTACACTCCATGTTTTCCAGTAATTGGTGTGCTGCTGTTTCTTGAAATTCCGAAAAATCCTGATACACTTGAACGATTCCTGCAGTAGCACTTAAGTTAGGAATTATCTGTAATGCGTACGGGTTTCCAAAGACATATAAAAAACACTTTTTTGAAATAAATAATTTTTCTAAATACTGCAATACAAAATCCTCTATATCAAAATTATTCATTGGTTTGGCTTTTGGAACAAACAAAGCAATAAGGATAGTATCAAAATCAAGTAGCAGTTCATCTAATTCATTCAGGGCTATGGTATCTCCTCTTTCATAGCAAAATTCAGGACAAGGCAATGCGGCCGATAAATTTTTAAAAAAAGAATTTTCAGTGTTTTTATACAGACTTATTTTGGCTAGATTCGCTCTGTTTTTTGCATCAAAAAGTGTAACGGTATTGCGGGTGTCTTTTATTTTAGTAATGCAATTTTGAGCAATTTTTGAGTTTAATTCAGAAGTGGTTTTAAAATCAAAAGCATTCCGGGAAAGATGCGGTAATTTAGAAGTTCCGTCTATAATACCTGCTTTTTGTTTGCATTTCCACAACCGGTTAAAGCTAGCTTCAATCCGTTCCGGAGTTGCGTTTTTTAGGATTTCCTGTATTCCTTCGGGTACGTTTTCGGCAAAGCACAAAATATCATTACCAGCATTAAAAGCTTCCCATTCCAGTTGCCCTTTTTGATCGTATAATTTAGAAACGCTGTGCATATTCAAAGCATCCGAAATCACTAAACCATCATAGCCCAATTGCTTGCGCAAAAGGGTTTCAATCACGGATTTTGACAGCGTTGCCGAAGTGTTTTTTCCTTCGTTCAAAGCAGGAACTGCCAAATGGCCAATCATAATCGAATCGACTTTGTTCTCAATTCCTTTTATAAACGGAACCAGTTCATTGGCTACTAATTCTTCGAGAGTTTCTTTTAAAATAGGTAATCCCAAATGCGAATCAACATTAGTATTTCCGTGTCCGGGAAAATGTTTGAGACAGCCTAAAACACCAGTATCATTAAGTCCTCTGAGATATTCCAGCGCAAAATTAGTTACTTTTTTTTTGTCTTGACCAAAAGAACGGTAGCCAATTACAGGATTATTCGGATTGTTATTGATATCCGCCAATGGCGATAAATTATAATGAATCCCAACTGATTTTAAGTCTAAACCTATTTGTTTGCCCACTTCATAAACCAGATTTTTTTTATTGTCAGGCAAAGCGCCAAGGGTAATCGCATACGGATATTGTGGTGTTTTTTCTACGCGCATAGCCAATCCCCATTCGGCATCAATACTCATTAATAACGGAGTCGTAGCACAATTTTGATATCTGATTATGAGTTCTTTTAAACGCTGAAAACTACCATCATTCAGGACTACTTTTTTTGTAGTTTCATAATTGGTTGCTGCACTGGCACGGCTGTGAAAAAAAGTCAATCCACCTATATTGTGCTCTTTTATTAATCGTTCGGTAGCCTGAATGTTTTCCTCAGTATCATTGATGAAAACGGCTGGAAAAAAAAATTGTCCTATTTTTTGTTCTATTGTCATTATAAAATGAATATGATGTTAATTTTAAACAAATAAGTCACGTAAGTCAAATTACACAGAATAAATAATTATTTAAAAGGGTTGTGAAAAAACAGTTATTTTTAAGAGAGTCTTACTTTCTTAAATAAACTTATATGACTTATATGTTTAAAAAAAAGCTAGTTTGTTTATTCTTGTTCTGTTTTCTTACCGAAATCGGCAGGAAAAATCAAAAAGCGGGATAAAATTAATCCAGGGATGGTTGCCAAAAACACCCAAATAAAGAAATTTCCATAGCCCAAATAGTCTTGAATAAATCCGCTCAACATTCCCGGAAGCATCATTCCTAACGCCATAAATCCGGTTGCAATAGAGTAGTGAGAGGTTTTTGATTCGCCATCAGCCACATAAATCAAGTACATCATGAAAGCCGCAAAACCAAAACCATAACCAAATTGTTCCGCAATCACCGTCGCATAAATATAGAAAACGGAACCGGGATGAAAATGGGATAATAGTATGAATCCTATTATAGGTAAGTGCATGGCTAAAATCATGGGTAACATCCATTTTCCTAATCCATCTCTGGAAATGGCAATACCGCCTAAGATGCCGCCCAAAGTAAGCGAAATCACGCCAAAAGTCCCATAGATAACGCCAACATCCTGTGTGGTTAAGCCCATGCCTCCTGCAGTTATAGGATCTATTAAAAAAGGAGTTAACATTTTTAATAACTGAGATTCTCCTAATCTGAATAATAAAATGAAAGCCAAAACTAAACCAATTTGTTTCTTTTGAAAAAAAGTAGCAAAAACAACTCCGAAGCTTTTATTTGGGACTGATTCCGTTTTTGCCTCTGCAATTTTTGTTTCAATTTTTGGAGTCGAAAAATAATTGTAAATGGTAATTACCGTCATAATTAATCCTACAATTACCATGGTGTAGGACCATGCTTTTTGTTTGTCTCCATATTCCTGTTCCAGATAACCAGCAATAACTACAATTAATCCGTTTCCGGTAAGCATAGAAAGTCTGTAAAATGTACTCCGGATTCCAAGGAAAAAGGATTGTTGGTCTTTCTCTAAAGCCAACATGTAAAAGCCATCACTGGCCACATCATTAGAGGCTGATGCAAATGCCGCCATCCAAAAAACAGCTAGACTTAGCATGAAAAAATTATTCATAGGAATGGTCAAGCCCACAATCAAAAATGCAACTGCAATCAGTAATTGCATGCTCAAAAACCATTTTCTTTTAGTCGAATAGAGGTCAATAAAAGGGCTCCACAGCGGTTTGATTACCCATGGTAAATATAGTAAACTGGTATATATACCAATATCCTCATTGTTGATTCCTAGGTTTTTATACATTATTACCGAAACCGAAATAATAATAGCATACGGCAAGCCTGAAGCAAAGTTTAAAACGGGAATCCAATACCAGGGTCTATTGTCTGTTTTCATTTAAGGCAAATTATATTCAATTAAAATTATAGTGTAAAATTGACAAAAGCAGCTTCACTTTCATTGCCATAAAAATCGATGAATGTAATGGCGCAGGAATTATTTTTATCTAATTTATAAGTAGGAATTACTATTTCAACTGGGTTTTTCTCATTGAAAGCAATTTTGTTGATGATTTGGCTCGGATCATTCACATCAATTTGTGTTTCAGATGTAGATCCATAAACCATCACATAACGCACTTGACTATTTTCAGGATAAGGAACATAAAAACTAGAAGAAATCGAATTTTTAACCAGTGAGTTTGCCCTTGGAACAGCGATTACTTTTTTGACAAAATTTGGAACAACGTGAGGAAGTGCAGGATATTTGTATTGGTTGTTTTCCAGTAATCGAGTCACACTTTGATTTTTGTTTAAAAATGATTTGGCACTAAAAAAAGCATTACCCTGAATATTTTTATATGATCTGGTAATGTCTATTTGGTTGGGGATTTCGTATGGATTATTCCATCTTTTGTCAGAGTCGGTATTGATTTTGTATGATCCGTTACCAATATAGATTGCCGTATTTGTTGAATTTTCAGACCACCAACGCAACAATTTCGAATAGGAAGCTTTAGGGTGATCCATACTCCAGTATAGCTGCGGAACAAGGTAATCAATCCACTTGTTTTCCATCCACGCTAACGGATCAGCAAATAAATCATCGTAATTAGTTTGCCCAGATTCCGTTTCGGAACCTCTTGGATCTACTGATTTATTTCTCCAGACACCAAATGGGCTGATGCCAAATTGCACCCACGGTTTGATTTTTTTGATCGATATTGAAACACTTTTTACAAAATCATTCACATTTTTACGTCTCCAATCCGCTAAACCCAATCCATCTCCATATTTTTTGAAAGAATCAGTGTCGTCAAATAATTCGCCTTTTATTTTATACGGATAAAAATAATCATCAAAATGAATGGCATCAATGTCATAATTTGTAACGACTTCTTCCACGACAGCTGTCAAATGATTTTGAACTTCAGGCAAAGCAGGATTGTAATAGTATTTACCACCATATTTTATCATCCATTCGGGATATTTAAAAAAATCGTGTTGAGGACTTAAAAGTGCAGTATTGTAATCCATTGTGGCTCGGTATGGATTCATCCAAGCATGAAATTCAAAACCTCTGGCATGCGTTTCAGCAATCATCCACGCTAAGGTGTCAAAATAAGGTTTTGGTGCCTGTCCTTCTTTACCGGTCAAAAATCGGGACCAAGGTGCTAATTGGGTTGGATAAAAAGCATCACCAACACTTCGAATCTGAACAATGACTGCATTATAATTTAATTTTTTATAAGCCTCTAAAATCTCAATATAATCTGCTTTTTGTTTGGCAACATTATCAGTACTCATTTTAGGCCAGTCAATATTCACCACTGTAGCAATCCAAACGGCTCTAAATTCATTTTTGGGATTTGTAGCGGATGTTTGTGCGTTACCAATCGAAAAAGATAGTAAAAAGAATAAAATAAGCAAAAGAGTGTGCTTGCGATTTTTCATTAGAGTATTGTTTATAAAGTATTCAAAAATAGTTTTTTTAGTGAAATTTACCCGATAAAATGGGTTTAAAATTCGACTTTTTTTATCAGCGCAATTTCTTTGCCGTTTTTTCAAAATAACATTAAAGAATACTTTACCTTAAATAATAAAAGGATTTGAATATTTCTTATTAGTTTTTAAAGTATACACCACTATATATTTATATTTGTGAAAATAACAGCAATTCACTCCACAATATGTCAATTACGCCTCCGTTACAAGAACTATCTCAATCATTAGAAGGCATTCTTTTATATGATGACCTTCATAAAACATTGTATGCCACTGACGCTTCGGCTTACAGGATCCTGCCGCTTGCTGTAGCGATTCCAAAATCAGAGGAAGATATTGTAAAAATTATTCGCTTTGCAGCAAAAAATAAAATTTCAATTACGCCTAGAACTGCCGGAACATCATTGGCAGGTCAAACTGTAGGTAGTGGAATAATCGTGGATGTTTCGAAACATTTTACAAAGATTGTTGCTTTTGATTCTATTAAAAAAACCGTTACCGTACAACCAGGAGTAATTCGGGATGAACTGAATTTATATTTAAAACCGCACGAATTGTTTTTTGGCCCCAATACTTCGACTTCCAATCGTTGTATGATAGGCGGAATGGTAGGCAATAATTCATCTGGAACTACATCAATTCGGTACGGAGTTACCCGAGATAAAATTGTGGAAATTAAAGCAGTTTTGAGTGATGGAAGTTCGGCAGTATTTAAAGAAATGACTTCTGCTGAATTCATTGAAAAAACAAAAGGGAACACGCTTGAAAGTTCTATTTACAAGACTATTTATGAGGAACTTTCGAACACAGAAAACCAAAAAGAGATTACAAAAGAATTTCCGAAACCTGAAATTCACAGAAGAAACACCGGATATGCAGTTGATTTAGTATTGAAATCGGAACTTTTTGGAGGAACCGAAAGCACTATAAATCTAGGAAAACTCCTTTGTGGAAGCGAAGGAACTTTAGCATTTACCACTGAAATTACGCTGAAAGTAGATCCGCTACCGCCAACAAATAATGTGATGATAGTGGCCCATTTTCATACCATTCAGGAAAGTTTAGAAGCTGTGGTTACCGCAATGAAACACCATTTGTACACTTGTGAAATGATGGATGACACCATATTAGATTGTACCAAAACCAACCGGGAACAGGCTAAAAATAGATTTTTCATTCAAGGAGAACCAAAAGCGGTTATCATGCTTGAAGTAGCCTCGTATCACAGTATGGAAGATGCTGAATTACAGGCCAATGCTTTGATTTCCGATTTAGAACGAAATAATTTTGGGTATGCTTTGCCAAAAATTTACGGAGCAGATATTGATAAAGTAAATGAGCTGAGAAAAGCAGGTCTTGGACTTTTAGGCAGTATTGTTGGCGACAATAAAGCGGCAGATTCTATTGAAGATACCGCTGTTGAATTGAGTGATTTGCCTAATTATATTGCTGAATTCTCCGCAATGATGGAGCGTCATGGTCAAAGTGCTATTTATTATGCGCATGCCGGTGCAGGAGAATTGCATTTGCGTCCGGTTTTGAATTTGAAAACAAAAGAAGGGATACACCAATTTAGAAACATCGCAACCGAAGTGGCTGTTTTAGTCAAAAAATATAGAGGTTCCTTGAGCGGGGAACATGGGGATGGTATTGTTCGTGGAGAGTTTTTACCTTTTATGATTGGAGAACAGAATTATGAATTATTGAAAAGAATCAAACATGCTTTTGACCCCAACACCATTTTGAATGTGGGAAAAATTGTAAACGCTTTCAAAATGGATGAAAATCTTCGGATGGAAGCGGGGAGAGTAGAACCGGAAATACAAACTATTCAGGATTTCTCTGATAGTATGGGGATTTTGCGTGCTGCGGAAAAATGTAATGGTTCTGGTGATTGCAGAAAATTACCTTCGGCTGGAGGAACCTTGTGTCCTAGCTATCGCGCCACGCGGAATGAAAAAGATACGACGCGAGCCAGAGCCAATGCGCTGCGGGAATATTTGACGCATTCAGAAAAAGACAATAAGTTCGATCATGAAGAATTGTATAAGGTATTTGAGTTGTGTGTGAGCTGCAAGGCTTGTGCCAGTGAATGTCCCAGTAATGTGGATGTGGCAGCAATGAAATCAGAGTTTCTGTACCACTATCAAAAAGCGAATGGATTTTCATGGCGCAATAAAGTATTTGCTTTTAATGCGAAATTGAATGGACTGGGGAGTATCACTCCAAAGTTTACGAATTTCATGCTGAACTTGCCTTTGGTAAAAAAAACGATGGGAATTGCCTCAAAAAGAGAAGTACCGCCTCTGGCTCAGCAAACCTTTAGAAAATGGTATGAGAAAAATTGGAATCAAGCACCAAGTGATTCTTTTGTAAACGGAAAAGTATGTTTGTTTTGTGATGAATTTACTAATTTTTATGATGTTTCAGTAGGCATTGATGCGTACGAGTTATTGACAGCATTAGGATATGAAGTAATTATGGTGGATCATGAGGAAAGCGGAAGGGCTTTTATCTCTAAAGGTTTTCTGGAAGAAGCCAAAGCAATCGCAAACATAAACGTAGCTGTTTTTTCGGATTATGTTACTACTGATTTTCCGTTGATAGGAATAGAACCTTCAGCGATATTGACCTTTAGAGATGAATACATTCGATTGGCTGACGATAAGGAAGGTGCTGAAAAATTAGCACAACATGTATTTACGATTGAAGAGTTTTTTAAAAATGAGATTACAAAAGGCAAAATTAATCCCGATCAATTTTCTGATGTTGCAAAAACAATAAAAATTCACGGACATTGTCACCAGAAGTCATTGAGTACTATGGAAGCAACTTTTGTAATGTTGAATGTCCCTAAAAATAGTTCAGTTACGATTTATAATTCGGGATGTTGTGGTATGGCTGGCTCTTTTGGTTATGAAAAAGAACATTATGAAATCAGCATGCAAATGGGAGAAGACACCTTGTTCCCAAAAATAAGAGCTACTGATGCAACAGTGGCTATCGCAGCAGCAGGAACTAGTTGCCGCCATCAGATTTTTGATGGTACCAGTAGAAAAGCCTTGCATCCGGTCACGATTCTAAAAAGCTGGTTGAAATAATAATTGCAGCTGTTTTTTAAAATTATTTTTTAATTAGATGAATAGCAAAATTTGACTTATTTACTATAAAAAAAAATTGATTTAACTTTTATAAAAAATAAATAAAAAAATAGTTAGAGAAACTCCATTAATTAAAATTGTTTTATACTTTTGAATTTTGAAGATAATTTGAACTATTTTCATAATTATAGCATACAATTTACAGTTTATTAATTTTTAATGATAAAGTTTAGTTTATGGCATCTTCAAGTTTATTTAGAAAAAAAACAGTACAAGATATTTTAAAACAGGTTGAAAAAAGAGATGCCGATGGCCATAATGCATTAGGAAAACATTTAACGGCGCGTGATTTAACAGCTTTTGGTATCGCCGCAATTGTAGGAGCCGGAATTTTCAGTACGATTGGTAAAGCTAGTTCTGATGGAGGGCCTGCAGTTATCTTTTTGTTCTTGTTTACTGCTATAGCCTGTAGTTTTGCTGCTTTTGCGTATGCTGAATTTGCATCGATGGTTCCCGTTTCCGGAAGTGCTTATACGTATTCGTATGTGGCTTTTGGAGAAATAATAGCCTGGATTATTGGTTGGGCGCTGATAATGGAATATTCTGTGGGGAATATAACGGTCGCCATATCGTGGAGTGACTATTTTACGGGTTTACTTGAAAGTGGCGGGCTTCACTTACCACAATGGGTTCAAATGGATTTTTTGTCCGCTTCCAGAGGTTTTGACGATGCCATTGCGCTAATGCAAGGTGGCAAAGAATTTGCAAACTTAAGTCCTGCTTTACAGGATGCTTATACAGCCTGGACGACTTCGCCGGTTATTGGATCGTTTCATTTTGTGGCAGATCTTCCTGCACTACTGATTATTGTTTTGATTACGGCATTGATTTACCGCGGAATGAAAGAATCTCGAAATGCGAGTAATATCATGGTGGTTGTCAAATTATGTATTGTTCTTTTAGTCATAGCGGTTGGTGTTTTCTATGTGGATACTGCAAATTGGGATCCTTTTGCACCTAATGGTGTTACAGGAGTTTTAAAAGGAGTTTCAGCAGTGTTTTTTGCTTACATTGGGTTTGATGCCATCTCGACAACGGCTGAGGAATGCAAAGATCCACAACGTGATTTGCCTAAAGGAATGATGTGGGCCATAATAATATGTACCGTTTTATATATTGCCATTGCTCTGGTACTTACCGGAATGGTGCGTTATGACCAGTTGAATGTAGGTGATCCCTTGGCTTTTGTATTTGAAAAATTAGACCTAAAATGGATGTCCGGAATCATTGCCGTCAGTGCGGTTGTGGCTATGGCAAGTGTTTTATTGGTTTTTCAAATGGGACAACCGCGTATCTGGATGAGTATGAGTCGTGATGGTTTGTTGCCAAAACGTTTCTCAAAAGTACATCCAAAATACAAAACACCATCGTATGCGACAATTGTTACCGGGTTTGTAGTAGCAGTTCCCGCTTTATTTTTGAATTTAACATTGGTTACGGATTTGTGCAGTATTGGAACGTTATTCGCTTTTGTATTGGTTTGTGCCGGAGTTTTAGTGTTACAAAACAGAACCGATATACCTCGCGGAAAATTTAAAACTCCTTATGTAAATTCAAAATTCATATTGCCAGTTTTGATTATTATGGGATTGGTGTTTGCTTTTGGTTACAATAAAAAAGGAACAATGGATTTTATTACCAATGAAACTCAAATCAACAGTTCATCCGCTATCATCACCTCGTTAAACAAAGAAGAAACCCAAAAAGTATACAATTATTTAGTCACTATTGATGCTAAAAACAGCACTGATGAAACGCCGGATTTAGAGCATTTATTACGCCAATATCAACAAGATGATGCAAAATATGCTGCTGTTATAGCGGGTTTGCCAATTGCTGATGCAGTGAAATATGAAAGCGGTTTTAGTTTATTTAAACACAAAATTCCAATGTGGATTTTCTTGATTGTTTTAGCTGGATTATCCGTTTGGTCTTTTAAATCAAATTTATCTTTGATACCGCTATTGGGATTGATTTGTTGTTTGTACATGATGGCTGAATTGAGTGTTTGGAACTGGATTTATTTTGGAATATGGCTTTTGATTGGATTGGTTATTTATTTTGGCTTTAGCCGAAAAAACAGCAAATTAAATTAAGAACACGAAAAAAATCTAAAACAGTCAGGGTCTTACGATGCATTTAGATCAATATTAGGAAAAACAAATAAGTCCTCTAAAAGCAATTTAGAGGACTTATTTGTTTTAGCGGATATCTTATAGATCTTCTTAATATAAAGCAATTGAAGGAAATCCAATTGCTTTTTCAAAAATGAAACGACTACTGAACGGATTAATTCATAGGTAATAATTGATACCGTCATTTTTTACTTATTTTTATAAAAAATAAACACATGATTTTTATAGTCAAACCACTTCTATTCGTTAGTTTTCTTTTTTGTATTGTTAGTTGTCAATCCCAAAATTTGATTTCTAAAACGGATGAAAAAAAGAATTCAATTAGCAATGATACGCTATTTGTAAATTTGAAAGAATACAGTCAAGATTTTCTGTATGATATGAAATACGCCACAACAGACAATTTCCTGAACGCAAAAGTATATGATTGCGCAGAATGTTTTTTGCGGTTAAAAACCATTCGTGCACTTGTTGAAGCCAATGAGAAGTTTATGGAAAAGGGCTATAAGATTAAAATTTTTGATTGCTATCGCCCTTTAGATATTCAGAAAAAAATGTGGGAAATTGTACCTAATCCTAAGTACGTGGCTAATCCTTCGAAGGGATCAATTCATAATAGAGGGGGAGCTGTAGACCTTACTTTAGTGAACAGCAGTGGAAAAGAATTAGATATGGGTACTGGTTTTGATTTTTTTGGAGTCGAAGCGAGTCATGATTATCCTACTGTTTCGCACACAGTAAAGGCAAATAGAAACCTGCTGAAAACAACAATGATTAGTAGTGGTTTTAATTCATTTGATTCGGAATGGTGGCATTATAATGTAAAATCAGGGTTGAATGACACTATTTCTAATACTAAATGGGAATGTAAATAAACTATTATTCGATACACTTTATCGTATTTATAAAGTAGGTTTCCGGATAGTAAATTTCGTTGTTTAATTCCGATTTAAATTCCTTTTTTATAATAAAATCCTCTGTATCAGTTAAATATTTGATGCGCATCATAGAAACTGGAGAACTTTTTAATTCTTCAAAACTATCCTTCATAAACATAAATGCTGCAGAATTGATCCGGTTATCGTATCCATTGTCATCACGAATCAAAGTGCCACAATCTTCTTGATCAGTGTGTATCAACGTAATTATTTTTCCGTTGTTGAGTTGTAAAAACAATTTTGAATTTTTATCAAAACAATTCGCTTTTATAAATCCCTTGCTTTTTTGGATAAATTGTATGTTTAAGGTTGGTAATCCATCCGTTAAAGCCAGTGAATAGAAAATATAGCTGGAGTTTCCGGCAAATTTTTTTTCACTAATCATATATTCTTTAGTTGATTTATAGGTTCCTATTGAATCAGTAACGTTTTCACTGTAATCACATGGTTTTTGTGCAAAAAGACTCAAACTGAAGAAAAAGAAAGTTAATGTAATTATGAATTTCATTTTTATGATATTTTGGTGCAAATTAAAACTATTTTATGGTTATTTTCATCAGTTGTAAAAAAACTATATATATTTCCTCCGTCTTTTATTTTCCATTTTTTCCGAATACTTTCTACACTGTCCGGAAAATTCCGAGTTGTGATATTGGCTTTACTGTTTTCTAAAAAAAATTTCATCGCTGTTTTGTTATAGGAAAATGTATTTTGAATTTCAAAAACACGACCCGGAAAGGGAATTAAGTCCATGGAAGTGTATAAGTGGGAATGCTTGTGTAGTTTATTGACTTTGTAAAAGGATCCCACTTCATCAAATCCACCTGATTTCATAATAGCACTATTGGGTTCGTATAAATAGGTTTGAGGTAAGCTGAAATTTGAAAAACTAGCAACTTCATTCCAAATAAAATCAAAAGTTTCATTTTTATCCTTGAGGATATTGACAGTTTTAATGCGTATTGGTCCGGAATAAGCTGCATGAAGTTCCCATAACAATTCCTTAACTTCGTTCTCAACGGCTATAATATGAATTTGTTTCACGTGTTGTAATTCCGTTAGTCCGGCAGTAATATCAAGAATAGGAGCCGTTTTTATGAGAATAGCATTTGTATTTTTAAAATAAAGAGTTAGATTTTTAGGAACATTTGGCAAACAATCTTTAAGCATGAATACCTTTCCTTTGGTATCATTTCTTCTGGAAGGATCAATATAAATCCAGTCCCAGTTTGTTTTTAAAGCGGTTAAGGTTGCCAGACTATCTCCGGTATAACAAGTAATATTAGGAACACGTAATTGCTCAAAATTGTGTTTTACAAGTTGAGATAAATCGGGATTAATTTCGCAATGAACCACTTCTTTTATTTTTTGTGCAAAATAAAAATCATCCACACCAAAACCTCCAGTCAAATCGATTAAGTGATCACCAGTAACAATAGAAGCTTTATAAGAAGCTGTTTTTTCAGAAGACGTTTGTTCTACTGAAAGTTTGCTTGGATAAATGATGTTTTGGGACAAGAACCAATGTGGCAATTTATCTTTTGCTTTTGTCTTAGCGTCTATTTGGTTCAAAATGGTGATCCAATCCACATTGGGAAAGGGATTTTTTTGTAATGCTAATGTTGCTACGTGTGTACCAATGTTAGCATTGATAAATACTTGTACTTCAGTATTTAAAATCATTAAATCCAAAATTAAAGGTCTTTAGTTAATGATTGAATGATCTTATTTTCCGGAAAAAATTCTTTCCCTATCACCTTAATTATTGTATACAATGGAACGGCTACAATCATTCCCAATATTCCAAAAAGAAAACCGGCAATTAAGATAACCAGAAATATTTCTAAGGGATGTGAACTGACACTTTTTGAAAAGATAATAGGTTGGGATAAATTGTTATCAATAATCTGAACGATCCAAAAACCAATAAGAACGTAAATTGTCGTAGGTAAAATATCGGATTGGAAGTCACCACCTAAATTGCTGATCATAGTCAAAATTGCGGCTAACACCGATGCAATTAATGGACCTATGTAGGGGATAATATTCAATACAGCACATAAAAAAGCAATAACAATTGCATCGGGAATACCAAAAATGACTAAGACTATGAAGTATAAAAGAAACACAATAAATAATTGAAGCAATAATCCAATAAAATAACGCGATAGTAAATGGTTGATCTTTTCCAGTGAATTTAAAATTTGAAATTCGTGACTATTGGGAATTAATTTTTTTACTCCTAAAAGAAACATTAATCGGTCTTTTAAAAAGAAAAAAGTAATAAACAGTACCGAAGCCAGTCCCACAACAAAACTACTGATTGTTCCCAAAATAGCATTTAGAAAATTTGGAATGATATTAAAATTTATTTTAGAGGAAATGTTGGCTTCCTTAAGTATTTGTGAGGAATCAATTTGATGACTTTCCAAAAACACACTGATCTGATTGGCTAACTCAATTATATTTTTTTCAATTTCTGCTGTGTTGAGCAGTGATAAATTTTGTCCTTGGGATAAAATCAAAGGAATAAACATCATTATGAAACCAAATATAATCAGTATAAAAATAAACAAAGTGGTAATAGTAGCAAAGAGATGATTAAATTTTAATCTCCGTTTAAAAAAATCTAAAATAGGATTTCCAATCATTGTGAATATAAAGGATACTACAAGATAAATTATCACCGATTGAATTTGGTAGAAAAAGAACAGCACTAAAGCACCTAGCACTAAGGTAAGTAGCGCACGGATAATGCCGCTAGAAATGGTTTTTGACGTAATCATATCTTTATATTAAGGGCTAAAGATAAAAAAAACTCGCTAACAAGTAGCGAGTTTTAAATTCTAAAAAACTAAAAATTATATTCCGAAACTCGCTCTTGCTCCACCAGAAACAAAAATTGCATCCATTCTTGATTTTTGGCCGTTAGAGAACATGTACATACCTCTATCATCTGTATAATCCATGTAATTCATAGTCATTTCTACAGGAGTACCAGAGCATGTACTGTAATGAGGGTAGGTAGGAACACCATAATTAGCAGTATTGTGCGTAGGCGTGTCAGAAACTAAATCGCTTCCACAAGTAGCATCACCCCAAATGTGACGTAAATTCATCCAGTGTCCTACTTCGTGAGTTGCTGTTCTTCCTAGATTAAATGGCGCTGTTACTGTCCCGGTAGTACCGAATGCATTGTTATCCATTACTACTCCATCGGTAGACGATGCACCTCCAGGAAATTGTGCGTAGCCTAGAATACCGCCACCAAGATTACAAGACCACATGTTTAATACAGTTGTTGGTGTAGTTGGAACGATTCCATTTGTTGATTTTTTCATAGAATCATCTGTAGACCAAGATGTTATAGTAGTAGATCTTCTCTTTACACTTTGTAAGACGAATGTAATTCCAACATTTGCTTTTACTCCTGAAAATGCTGCGGGAACTGAATTATAATCAGAATTTGCAGCATTAAAATCTTTATTCAATACGTCAATTTGGGATTGGATTTGTGCCAGCGAAATATTTTCAGCTGTAGTTCTGTATAAAACGTTTACGACCACTGGGATTTCTACTTTACCGTTAACTAAGCGACCAGATAACATTGCTTTGTCGGTAAAAGCTTCAATTTTATTCATTCGCAAAACTAATGACGGATCAGCTTTCATTTGGGCAGCTAACACCTCTTGAGATGCGCAACCACGTTTTGTAACTGCATCAGCTGATGGAGTAATTTCTGTTGTGTCATTTTGACAAGAAAAAAGCATTAATAATGCTACAGCAGATAAAAGAATTTTTTTCATAATGAATTTGTTATAAATTAATAGATTTGGTTTATTATATCACAATTTTATCACAATTTTTATTTAAAAAAAAATTTTATGATTACTTATTTATTAAATAATTTAAATCTTGCTTTTTGGATAAGAACAGTAAAGACTATTTAAATAAAATTTATGCTGTTAATAGGTTACTTATCGTAATGAAGAAATATAAACACGTAATGCTTATAAATAAAATAGGCGACTTTTTAGGTCGCTTATTTTATAAATTTATTTAGGAATTATACTCCAAAACCTGCTCTTGCTCCGCCTGCAACAAAAATTGCAGCCATTCTTGATTTTTGGCCATTAGAGAACATATACATACCCCTATCATCTGTGTAATCCATGTAATTCATAGTCATTTCTACAGGAGTTCCAGAGCATGTGCTGTAATGAGGATAAGCAGGAACGCCATAATTAGCAGTATTGTGTGTAGGTGTGTCAGAAACTAAATCACTTCCACAAGTTGCATCACCCCAGATATGACGTAAATTCATCCAGTGTCCTACTTCGTGAGTTGCTGTTCTTCCTAAGTTATAAGGATAAGCCCCTGATCCAGATAATCCAAAATATTTTGAATCAACTACAACACCATCAGTAGCCGTTGATCCGCCAGGAAATTGCGCATAACCTAAGATACCGCCACCAATAGTACAAGCCCATATATTAAGTGATGTTGTTGGTGAAGTAGGGTCTAAACCGCCTTGTTTTGTTTTTTTCATAGCATCTCTTGTGCCCCATGAAGTTTTAGTAGTAGATTTTCTATTTATTGTTTCTAAAACGAAAGTAATACCAACATTTGCTGCAACTCCAGAGAATAAAGCGGGAGTACTGCTGAAATCTGAATTAGTAGCATTAAAATCTTCGTTTAATACATCTATTTGAGATTGAATTTGAGCATCAGTTATGTTTTCTGCCGCAGTTCTGTATAAAACGTTTACAACTACAGGAATTTCTACTTTACCGTTAACTAATCGACCGGCTAACATTGCTTTTTCAGTAAATGCTTCAATTTTATTCATTCTCAAGGCTAATGATGGATCAGCTTTCATTTGTGCAGCAAGAACTTCTTGAGTGGCACAACCGCGTTGAGATACAGCGCTTGCTTCCGAAGTTGTTTCTGCTGTATCATTTTGACAAGAGAAAAGCATTAAAAGAGCAGCAACGGGTAAAAAAAAATTTTTCATAATCGAGTTTGTTATAAATTAATAGATTTGGTTAATGATTTAACAATTTTATAACAATTATTTCATGAAAAAAAATAAATATCTATTTTTTCATGAAATAAATATCAATTATGACTTTTTAGTAGCCTCTTTCTGCTGTCGTGTTCTTGATTTACCTCTGGTCTTAATAAAATATATTTAGGGAGATTGTAATTAATATTATTCTTATTAAATGATTCTTTAATGCTAATTTTACCTCTGAAAAAAGAAAGTAATGGTGGATTTTTCAAACTATTTATTTTCACAATTAATACTAATCTGTATTTTTTATTTGATTGTTAGCGATGGCATCTTTCAAAGAAGGATATTAAGAATTATAGCGCTACAGAACTCGAAAGTTAAAAAGTCATAAAGTCAAAAAAAATGTAAAAATAGTATCTTAAAATCGATTTGTTACTTCTTGTTGTCTAATTGTAAAACACGACATTATACGATGATTGTTACTCAAAATAAATTATTGGTAAGCAGTGTTAATTATTAAAAATATAATTGATAATATTTGCCCCCATTTTTAATGCTTTTTCTCGAATCGCTGCTGGATCATTATTGACTTCTGGATCTTCCCATCCATCTCCTAAATCGCATTCATAGGTATAAAGCAGTATTAATTTATTTTTTATAAAAAGTCCAAAAGCTTGGGGTCGTTTACCGTCATGTTCGTGTATTTTGGGTAATCCGTTTGGGAACGAGAATGGTTTTTGAAAAATGGCATGACTCGCTGGAATTTCCACTAGACTATTATTTGGAAATATTTTTTTGATTTCTTTTCGGATGTATTGGTCCATTCCATAATTATCATCAATATGAAGAAATCCTCCAGCCAGCAAATAATTTTTAAGGTTGTTGCTATCAGCAGCACTAAAAACTACATTTCCATGGCCGGTCATATGCACATAAGGGTATGAAAATAAATCAGGACTAGCAGGCTCAACCGTGGCTGGCTTTGTTTTTATTTGGGTATTTATAGTTGCATTGCAGTATTTTATCAAATTGGGTAATGATGTTGGGTTTGCATACCAATCGCCACCACCACTGTATTTTAACAATGCAATTTCCTGCGAAAATGAAACGACCGAAAATAATAAGAGTAAATAAAATATTTTTTTCATAGCCAATTTCTATTATTTGCACCCATTTTGTGCATTGTTTTTTTTGATTGTTCAGCAATCCAAACACGTTTTATTATTATTCATTGACAAAGTGTATGCTGTGACAAGCCACTATTGCTGCCGTTTCTGTTCGTAGCCTTGTATTTCCTAATGAAACCGGAATGTACTTGTTGTCAATTGCCAATGCAATTTCTTTTTCTGAAAAATCACCTTCAGGGCCTATTAGTAGGGTCACATTTTCATTTGGTTTCAAAACGGATTTCAATGATTTTTTATCCGTTTCCTCACAATGGGCAATTAATTTAAGGCCTTCATAGTTGTGTTTTAAAAAATCTTTCATCAATATGGCCTGATTTAATTTCGGCAGGTATAATTCGTTAGATTGCTTCATGGCAGCTAATAAAATTTTATCAAATCGTTCATTATTGATAACTTTTCGCTCTGAGTGATCACAAATAATAGGTGTGATTTCGTGAATGCCTATTTCGGTTGCTTTTTCCAAAAACCATTCGTAACGGTCATTCATTTTAGTTGGCGCTACAGCCAGATGTATGTGAAATTTTGCAACTGGGGCTTTTTCGAACGAAAGGATTTTAACGGTGCATTTACTGTCGGATGCCAGTGTTATTTCTGTTTTAAATAAGTAGCCTGAGCCATTGGTTACAAATAATATATCGGTATCTTTCTTGCGTAATACTTTGATAATGTGTTTGCTTTCTTCTTTATCAAAAGAAAAAATTGTCGTGGATTCTGTAATAGTAGGGTTAAAGAATAATTGCATAATTTATAATTGTATTCTTGCTTTAGAAACAACAGATGAAGTTTCAAATGTTTGGGTTAAAAATTTTTGATATCCTACAATTCCTATCATTGCAGCATTATCAGTAGTGTATTCAAATTTAGGAATAAAGGTTTTCCAACCATATATGTTTTCTGTTTCCTTTAATGTATTTCGGATTCCGGAATTAGCAGAAACGCCTCCGCCGATGGCTATTTGTTTGATCCCGGTTTCTTTTACGGCTAATTTTAATTTGTCCATTAAAATTTCAATAATAGTATGTTGGATTGATGCGCAAATATCATTTAGATTCTCAGCAACAAAGTTTGGATTTTCTAATTTTTTCTTTTGAATAAAATATAAAATAGCAGTTTTCAAACCGGAGAAGCTAAAATTTAATCCTGGAACTTTAGGTTTTGTAAACACAAATGCTTTTGGGTTTCCTAATTGCGCATATTTATCAATTAAGGGGCCACCAGGGTAGGGAAGTCCTAAAATTTTAGCGCTTTTGTCAAAAGCTTCTCCAACTGCGTCATCAGTGGTTTGACCAATTACGGTCATGTCAAAAAAATGATCTACTTTGATGATTTGTGTATGTCCACCGCTTATAGTTAAGGCCAAGAACGGGAAAGTGGGTTTTTCATAGCCCTCTTCCTCTATATAATGTGCCAGGACATGAGCTTGCATGTGATTTACAGCAATCAAAGGAATTTGTAAGGCCAGGGCAAGTGATTTTGCAAACGAACTCCCTACCAGTAGCGAACCCATGAGTCCCGGACCTTGTGTAAATGCAATTGCAGATAACTGTTCTTTTTGTATATTTGCCTTTCGAAGCGCCGCATCGACTACCGGAACTATGTTTTGTTGGTGTGCACGTGAGGCGAGCTCAGGAACTACGCCACCATATTGATTATGAATTAGCTGATTTGCAACAACATTTGACAATACTTTATCGTTGTGTAAAATGGCCGCTGCAGTATCATCACAAGAACTTTCAATGGCAAGAATAAAAACCTCGGGATTTTGCATAAAAAGGCATAAATTTGGAGTTACATTTGATGATTAGTTTACAAAAAATAACAATTTTGTAAAGGCCAAAATTAAAGAATTTTTATTTAAGGCACAGGAGTTTCCAGAGGTAAAATGAAATTTTAGAAAATTTAAATATATAGTAGGTATCAAAAAAATAAAAAAAATAGTATTTCGGTCTCTACTTGGACTAATCCTACTTTTACTTGTACTTGGTATTGCTCTTACCCTACCATTTGTTCAAACTAAAATAGCACAGTATTTCACCCGAAGTCTCAATAAAGACTTTGGAACTAATATTGCTATTGACGGAGTTGTTATATCTGTTTTTGGAGGTGTAAAATTCAAAAAAGTATTGATTCTGGATCACCACAAAGACACTTTAATTTATTCAGATAGAATTGCAACGACTATTTTAGAAGGTAAAAAATTGCTGGACGGTGATCTGATTTTTGGTGATTTGCGGTTGAGTGGTTTAGTATTTAATTTAAAAACGTACAAAAATGAAAAAGAGTCTAATCTCGATAAATTTATAGCCGCTTTTGAAACCGGAAGACCATCAACAAAAAAGTTTCTGCTCACCGTAAAGGAATTAAAAATTTACGATAGTCATTTTATTTTGACAGATCTAAATCGTGAAATTCCAAAAGACTTGGATTTTACTAAACTGAATGCTTCCGTAACGAATTTTAAAATTTACGGTCAGGATGTAACGACTATGATTGATAAAATGTCATTTTTAGATTTTCGGGGTTTGTATGTTAAAAATTTAAACTCAAAATTCAGTTATTCCAGAAAAAACTTAAAACTAGAAAATCTGAATTTGTTGACCAAAGAATCCACCTTAAAAGGGACTGTATTGTTAAATTATAAAATTGAATATTTTTCTAATTTTACCGATAAAGTACTCTTTGATATTAAACTGGATGCTGCCTCAATTGCTTCAAATGATATTCGTTACTTTTATAAAGAAATAGGGAAAAATCAACATTTTTATATCAAAGCATCTATTAAAGGAACGCTTAATGATTTGAAATTCAAAAATTTAAAATTAGTTGATGATCGGAAAACACAGATCAACGGTGCTATTAATTTTAAAAACTTGTTTGCTAAAAAAGGGCAGAAATTTTCGATGTATGCCAGATTTGACAAATTAACCTCTAGCTATGATAATTTGATAGTTATATTACCTAATATTCTTGGAAATAAATTACCCAGTTCTCTAAAAAAATTAGGACGATTTTCAGCTTCCGGAGTTTCAAATGTTTCTACAACTGTTGTCAAAGCTGATTTTTCTATGATAACGGAGTTAGGTAAAGTAATCTCTAATTTAGAAATAAAAAATATAAATGTTATTGATAAGGCTTCTTATATTGGGAACGTTATTTTAGAAAATTTTGATATTGGAACTTTATTGGATCAAAAAGAACTAGGAAAGGTAAGTTTGAATATGGATATCGATGGTAAAGGATTCAAAGAAAAATACCTGGACACAGCTATCAAAGGGAGCATTAGCCAAATAGAGTATAAAAAATACAATTACACGAATATTGATGTCAATGGAGTTCTTAAAAATCCGAATTACAGAGGACAAATTGCCATAAAAGATCCTAATTTAAGTATGAATTTTGAAGGTTTATTGGATTTAAGCAAAAAAGACAATAGATACGATTTTCACATTAATGTTGAAAACGCAGATTTGAATAAATTAAAGTTAATTAAGGATTCTATTGCTGTATTTAGAGGCGATGTGTTAGTTCAGGCATCAGGAAATACTGTAGAAAATTTTCAAGGAAATGTGTATATCAACGAAACCTCCTATCAAAATGCAAAAGACACGTATAATTTTGATGATTTTACCATAAATTCAACTTTTGATGAAAATAGAGTAAGAACCATGACTGTAAATTCACCAGATATTGTTCAGGGTGAAATTGTGGGTAAATATGAATTTAACCAATTGGAAAACCTGGTAAAGAATTCTTTGGGAAGCCTGTACACGAATTTTAAACCCAACAAGGTAAAGAAAGGACAGTTTCTTAAGTTTAATTTCTCTATATATAATAAAATAATTGAAATATTTTACCCTGATATTTCTATTGCACCCAATACCATTATTAAAGGAAATATAAACTCCGATAATCAGGAATTTAAACTCAATTTTAATTCGCCTCAAATTATAGCTTCAAACAATATACTTGATAATATAAGAGTTTCGGTAGACAATAAAAATCCGCTTTATAATGCCTACATAGAACTGGACAGTATAAAAACAAAATACTATAAAATACGTGATTTTAGTCTGATAAATGTCACAATGAAAGACACACTGTATTTTCGTTCGGAGTTTAAAGGGGGACCAAAAGCAGAAGATTATTTTAATCTGAATTTATACCATACTATTAATCAGGATAACAATAATGTAGTTGGAATTAGTAAATCAGAGGTGAAATTCAAAGATTATTTGTGGTTTTTGAACGAAAAAGAAGCAACTGATAATAAAGTTGTTTTTGATAAATCATTTCAAAATTTCAATATTGATAACATTGTGTTGTCACATGAAGAACAGGAAATTTCTTTAGTGGGCCTTTTTAAAGATACTACAATTAAGGATTTACAACTGAGTTTTAAAGATGTGGATCTAAACAAAATCACGCCTGCTAATGATAAATTTATTGCACATGGAAATATAAATGGAAAAGTAAATTTCAAGCAAAATAAAGATGTTTTTCAGCCTACATCTTCTATAGTTATTGATAATTTGAATTTAAATAAAATAGATTTAGGAACTTTAAATTTTGAAATTGAAGGTGATGAAAATCTTAGCAAGTTTACCATAAATTCTAATTTAGAGAACAAAAATTTTGAATCATTTAATGCGGATGGTAGTTTTGAAATTGTCAATAAAGAAACCATTCTTGATTTGAGGCTAAAATTTGATAAATTTAATATCGCAACCTTGAACTCTTTGGGTGGTGAAGTATTGTCTAATATACGAGGTTCAATAGCCGGTAATGCTACCATAGAAGGAAATCTTAAGAAACCTAGTATAAATGGCAGGCTGTACCTTGACCAAGCAGGAATAACCATACCCTACCTGAATGTGGATTACGGTTTAAGTGATAACACAATTATAGACCTGACCGATGACCGATTCTTGTTTAGAAACAATACCTTGACAGACACAAAATTTGGCACTGTAGGGAAGTTAAACGGAAGTATTGGGCATACTAATTTTTCGGATTGGAAATTAGATTTAACCGTTAATTCAAAAAGGCTTCTAGCATTAGATACTAAGGATACTGAAGATTCAGCTTATTATGGTACTGCATTTATAGATGGAGTTGCCACTATAAAAGGACCAACTAATTCATTGTTTATAAAAGTAGCTGCAAAATCAGAGAAAGGAACAGCCATAAAAATTCCTATTAATAATGCCGAAAGTGTAAGTGATAATATTTTTCTTCATTTCCTGACTGCAAAAGAAAAATACAATGTAAGGAACGGTATTGTAGAAAATACCCGGAATTATAATGGCCTTGAATTGGAGTTTGATTTTGATATTACACCGGATGCCGAAGTAGAGGTAATTCTAGACCGAAACACAGGTCACGGAATGAAGGGGAAAGGTTTTGGCTCTTTGTTGTTTAAAATAAACACGACGGGGAAATTCAATATGTGGGGTGATTTTCAAGCGTATGAAGGGACTTATAATTTTAAATATGGAGGACTGATAGACAAGAAGTTTGAGGTCAAAAAAGGAGGGTCAATTTCCTGGGAAGGGAATCCGATGCGCGCACAGTTAAATCTTGAAGCAGTATACAAAACTACTGCAAATCCTGCAATTTTGTTAGAAAATGCTTCTTTTAATACGAAAGTCCCCGTGGAAGTAGTTATAGGAATTAGAGGCGATTTGACTAGTCCGGAACCCGATTTTAATATTGAATTTCCAACAGTCAGCACGGTGTTAAAATCAGAAATCCAATATAAGTTAAATGATAAGGACGTGAGACAAACTCAAGCATTGTATTTATTATCTTCCGGTGGATTTTTAAGTCCGGAAGGAGTAAGTCAATCTGATTTTTCAGGAAGTTTGTTTGAGACCGCCTCTAGTCTTTTAGGAGGAATAATACAATCTGACGATGAAAAATTCAAAGTGGGTCTGAATTTCATTGGAGCCGACAGAAGAATAGGAAGAGAAACAGATGGACGGTTTGTTGCAACAATTTCATCCAAAATAAACGAAAGAATAACGATCAATGGAAAACTAGGAGTTCCTTTTGGTGGGATTAATGAATCCGCTATCGTAGGAGATGTTGAAGTGCTATATAGGGTTAATGAAGATGGAACACTTAATTTACGATTGTTTAATAAAGAAAATGATATCAATTATATTGGGCAAGGGATTGGTTATACCCAAGGTTTAGGAGTTTCTTACGAAGTAGATTTTGATACTTTCAAGGAGTTAGTCAATAAAATTTTTACGAATCTAAAAATAGACAGAGTGACAGTGCCCGCCGCTGAAGATCAAGATTCTGACTTATCTCCGGATTATATTAATTTTATGAAATCTAAAAAACCCAAAACAGAAAAAACCAAAAATAATCAAGAAGGTTTAGTCCCGGAGGAAAACTAATTTTTTTGTAAACAGGAGGAATCAGAACCAAGAATTCATACAAATGAGAATGAGAATCAGGATCAGGATAGGAGATTAACAATATCTGCTTCAGTACCAATTAAAAGAATTTCAGACTTACCACAAGGACGTTTTTTTTTAATTCCTCATTTGTAAATACGTAATGGATCATTGTCATAAAACAATCATAAAAACGCTTAAATTGTTAATTATCAAATAAAAATTCATTATTTTTTTATTTTGTTAAATAAAATTCGTTTTATTTTGATTTTTTGAAAACTTATTAACGAAAACGTTTGAATTTTGGTTGCTTAACTAATTTATAAAAAACACGGCTCTGTAAGTGCTGAATGTTTGCTAGTTTTACACTTTAATACTTAAATAATGCCAAAAACAATAAAAAAAGTTGGTGTTCTTACTTCGGGAGGAGACTCACCAGGTATGAATGCAGCAATTAGATCCGTTGTTCGGACATGTGCGTATCATGCTATTGAATGTATAGGAATATACAGAGGATATCAGGGAATGATTGAAGGCGACTTCAAAGAAATGGGACCTCGTAGCGTAAACAACATTGTTAATAAAGGAGGGACAATTTTGAAGTCAGCACGTTCTTTAGAATTTAAAACTCCAGAAGGAAGAAAAAAAGCACACGATAACCTGATTAAAGCAGGAATAGATGCTCTAGTAGTAATAGGGGGCGACGGTACTTTTACCGGTGGTTTGTTGTTCAATAATGAATTTGATTTTCCAGTAATGGGAATTCCGGGAACTATTGATAACGATATTTTTGGGACCACCCATACTTTAGGATATGATACCGCTTTGAATACCGTTGTGGATGTCATTGATAAAATTAGAGATACCGCAAGTTCACACAATCGTTTATTCTTTGTAGAAGTGATGGGTAGAGATGCCGGTCACATCGCTTTGAATGCCGGTATTGGTGCCGGTGCCGAAGAAATTCTGATTCCCGAAGAAGATTTAGGATTAGAGCGATTATTAGAATCCCTGCAAAAAAGCAAGGCTTCTGGTAAATCATCCAGCATTGTTGTAATAGCAGAAGGAGATAAAATAGGCAAAAACGTATTTGAATTAAAAGATTACGTAGAAGCTAATTTGCCGGAATATGATGTTAGAGTTTCTGTTCTGGGCCACATGCAACGTGGCGGTTCCCCTTCTTGTTTTGATCGGGTTCTTGCCAGTAGATTGGGCGTAAAAGCAGTTGAATCTTTGCTGGAAGGCAAGTCAAAGTTCATGGTAGGGTTAAAGAACGATACAGTTTCATTGACACCTTTGGAACAAGCCATTAAAGGCAAAACAGAAATTGATAGAGAATTATTAAGAGTTTCAGACATAATGTCTACATAAAGGGATTAAAGTTTATAGTGAGGAAATTAGACTTTAGAGCAAGTTAATATTTAAATAAACAAAAATTAAAGTAAAATGTCAAAAGTTAAATTAGGAATAAACGGTTTTGGAAGAATAGGGAGAATAGTTTTTAGAGAATCGTACAACAGAGATAATGTAGAAGTAGTTGCAATTAACGATTTATTAGATGTAGATCATTTAGCTTACTTATTAAAATACGATTCAGTTCACGGACGTTTCGCCGGAAAAGTAGAAGTGAAAGACGGAAAACTTTTTGTAAACGATAAACACATCAGAATTACTGCAGAAAGAGATCCTGCAAATCTAAAATGGAATGAAGTAGATGTAGATGTTGTAGCGGAATGTACTGGTTTTTTCACTACTATTGAAACGGCAAAAGCACACATCACCGGTGGTGCTAAAAAAGTAATTATTTCTGCACCTTCTGCTGATGCGCCAATGTTTGTAATGGGTGTAAATCATGACAAAGCGTTAGCTTCAGATACAGTGGTTTCTAATGCTTCTTGTACTACAAATTGTTTGGCTCCTTTGGCCAAAGTAATCAATGATAATTTTGGAATTGTTGAAGGTTTGATGACTACTATTCATGCAACAACTTCAACTCAAATGACAAATGACGGACCATCAAGAAAAGATTTCCGTGGCGGTAGATCAGCATTAGTCAACATGATTCCATCTAGTACAGGTGCTGCAAAAGCAGTAGGAAAAGTGATTCCGGAATTGAACGGAAAACTAACAGGGATGTCTATGCGTGTTCCTACTGTAGATGTTTCAGTAGTAGATTTGACCGTTAAATTAGCAAAAGAAACAACCTATGAAGAAATCATGGCTGTTCTAAAAACAGCTTCTGAAACCACTATGAAAGGTGTTTTAGGATATACCGAAGATGCTGTAGTATCACAAGATTTCGTTTCGGATCCCCGTACTTCAATTGTGGATGCTAATGCAGGAATTGGTTTGAATTCTACTTTTTTCAAAATTGTATCTTGGTATGATAATGAATATGGTTATTCAAGCAAATTGATCGATTTATCAGTACATATTGCAGGTTTAAAATAATTAATTATATTTACAAAGTCCCGTTATCTTTATAGTAACGGGACTTTATTTTTTATTCCCTTTTTCATTTATATTTTGTTAATACCTTCCTTTATGAAAGTATTAGGAAATATAACAACAAAACCAAAAACCAGAAAAAAATGAGATTAATAGTTGATAGTGGTTCTACCAAAGCCGATTGGATTGCAATAGATACAAATGGTAAAATATTGTTTACAACTCAAACCTTAGGATTGAATCCTGAAGTACTTGAAGAAGATGAAATTATTGAACGCTTAAATGATCGTTTTGATATTTTGCAAAACAAGAAAAATGCAACCCATTTGTTTTTTTATGGAGCAGGTTGTGGTACTGAAAGAATGAAAATTGCACTGTCTCAGGTTTTTCAAAAGTATTTTCCTAATGCTATTATAGATGTCAAAGAAGATACCTATGCAGCCGTTTATGCAACGACTCCAAAGGGAGAAAAAGCAATTGTTTCTATACTGGGGACCGGATCAAACTGCAGTTATTTTGATGGCAAAGAACTCCATCAAAAAGTACAGTCATTGGGATATATCGCCATGGATGATTGCAGCGGAAATGTTTTTGGAAAAGAATTAATCAGAAAGTACTATTTTAATAAAATGCCAAAAGAACTGGCCGTTGAATTCGAGAAAGAATACAACCTTGATCCAGATGCTATAAAAAGCAAATTGTACAAAGAACCCAATCCAAATGCGTATTTAGCGACTTTTGCGAAGTTCCTGATTCAGCACAAAGAAACGGAGTTCTGCAGAAAAATTATTTTCAAAGGAATGAAATCTTTTGTGAAAAATTACATAAAACAATACGATAACTGCAAAGAAATTCCAGTTCATTTTGTGGGGTCCATAGCCTTTTATCTCAAAGAAGAGCTGCAAGAAATATTTGATAAATATGAGTTGCAATTAGGCAATGTATTGCGACGACCTATTGATGGTTTAATTGCATATCATATTGCAAATAAATAGTTTTTCAGAGTTTATTTTTATCAAAAACCACTGTTAATTTACTTTAGAGCAAGTAAATCAACAGTGGTTTTTAATTTATAACTAATTGATAACGGACATTCTGAAATCGTTTCAACCGTTTTTCTTGTTTTAATAATGAAAGCGGAAAAAAAGCACTAAAGAATAGCGATCATTGAGATTTCAATATTCACATTTTTTGGCAAACAGGCCACTTGAACTGTTTCCCGTGCCGGAGCAGTTTTCTCGTTAAAATAGGAACCATAAACCGTATTTATTTTCCCGAAATCGGTCATATCCATAATAAATATTGTGGTTTTTACTATGTTTTCAAATGTCATTCCGGCGGCTTCCAGAACTGCTTTCATATTTTGCATGACTTGTTCTGTTTCGGCTTCGATTGAATCAAGAACTAACGTTCCAGTTGCCGGATTTATTGCAATTTGACCTGATGCATACAGTGTGTTTCCTTTTAGGACTGCTTGGTTGTACGGGCCAATTGGTGCAGGAGCATTTTCTGTGAAAATTATCTTTTTCATACGTTCTATTTTATGTAATTCAATTTAGTTTAAAAGTCTCCTGGTCTAATTACCGATTTATAGTACTTCGTTTGTCCCATTTGATGTCGCTGAGCACGCCTGATTTTATTCCAATGAAGAATCCCCAGTTTGCATTATCACCAAATGGTGACCAGTTAAAATCCATTCTCCAACTTAATAAATCCCTTTCAAAACGAAGCTGAGTAAAGGTAACTCCTTTTTGAACAAAATCGTACCCGGTTGATATTCCTGCTTTCCATTTTGGAGTGATATCAGCATTAGCTGAAATCATTATCGAGTTACCAATGATTTGATTCTCTCTATTATTGTTTCCATAGGTCAAAGAATAGGCAAAGGTCATATCCCATGGTAATTTTGAATTAAAAAACTCAGAAATTTTATCTTCTCCATCATCTTCCTCTTCTTCGTCAAACTGACTTTTCCTGTTGTCTCCTAAGTCCGTATTGGTACCGAACAGATCATCTCCACGGCCCCCATTTCTTCGACTTTGTTCATTTGTGTCTTTTTCTTTTTTATCATTTCCTTTACTGGAAATAGAGTAATTTAAAGTCATATTAGAACTTGTCATTCTAAAAAGGCTGCCGCCGTTGTTAATATTAAAGACATTAATTCGGTTTCCGGAGTTATCAATCGCATAGGGATCTAACGTTGCGCCAAAATTGACATTCATTTTATTTTGAAAAAGTTGGGTACCACCACTAACTCGTATCGGCGCAAAAGCTAATGAATTGACACCATCTGCATCTAAATTATAGCTGGTAGATAGGTTTAAGTTATTCAGCAGCATTATTTTTTTAGGTTCAACCTTGGTACTATCGCTATCAGTAACTTTTGCTTCAAAAGTGTTGCTCAAATCAAATCCTAACGAATTCGAATTATTCAATCCTGGGGCTCCAAAAATCCCGCTTTCAAATCTGGAATATTGTTTTGTCATTGTCCCGGTTGCATCGGATGCGTAGGTGTCATAATATTTTTCGAAACTTGGGGTATACCCATACGAAACAGATGGTCTCATGACGTGCCGAATTGATTTTATCTTTTTGTTTTCACCAAAGTTAAAAGTTCCATAAATAGTGGTTCCCAGACTTGAGGAGAAGGAATAGGTTCTAAAGGCATCAAAGCCATTAACCGTTTTATCGACTACGGTGCTTTGGTTTTGATCAAAACTTCTTTCAATTGTTTTGGTATACCAAATTTCTTCATAATTTACGGATGTAGACGCACTGAAATATTTAAATAATTTAAAATTGGTGCTTAACGGAATACTGTGTTGGAAACCAATTTTTGCATCCCGGAACATTTGTGGCTTGAAGAATAAAGAATCGGTAGTAACAATGCTGTTTCGGCCATTCAGATTATATTGTAAATTGATGTTCTTGAAAAATCCTTTTTTTACGCCGTCTTTCCCCACAAAAGGATAAATCCGATCCACACTCAGTTGTAGTGTAGGTAGTGTCATATTGATTTCTGCGGTTTGTGTATTTTGCGAGTGAGTTGCAGTCAATGACATTCTAACTTGTGGAATTGAAGTGAATGTTTTTGAATACGACACAGAAGAACTTAAGGTATTATTTAGATTTGAACCAATATTTATCTGATTGATAGATTGTCGAAAATATTTACTACTTCCAAGATTCACAGAGGCCGAAAAACTAGAATTAGGATTCGATTTAGAGTCTTTGGAATGGGACCATTGTATGTTATAAATATTTTGTTTTAAGTAATCAGGGTAGCCTCTTTCGCTGGTAATTAAGTTTTCAAATCGAATGTTTAAGTTTCCTCTATAATTGTATCTTTTGGCATAACTGGATTCAAAACGCAACCCGTAACTGCCATTAGTATAATAATCGCCTAATACGGTTAAATCATAATTATCACTCAAGGCAAAATAATACCCTAAATTTTGCAACGAAAACCCTCGGTTGTTGGAGTCGTTATAGCTTGGTAAAATTAATCCTGAAATGCTGGTTTCTTGGCTCATTGGAAAAAAAGCAAAAGGCAATGCAATTGGAGTAGGAACATTTGCAATAACCATATTAGTCAATCCCGTAACTACTTTTTTACCTGGGATGAATTTTACTTTGCTGGTTTGAAAATAATATTCTGGATTGTCTACATCTTTTGAAGTAGTAAAACGGGCTCCTTTTAGAAAATAAACAGAATCATTTTCTTTTTTGGTCTGCGTTGCTTTTATTTTAAATTCGCCTTGATCTGATCGTGAGTTCCAAATTAAAGCTTTTTTTGTTTTAAAATTAAATCGGATAGAATCAGGTTCAATAACATTAGTGCCCTGTTTGAAATTTGGAAACTGTGTATAAGCTCCTGTAGAATCTTTGATGCGACCGGCATATACCTCATTTTTTTCATAATTCATTACAATTATACCAGACTTCAATTCAATGTCTTGATAATACAATTCTGCGTTATTATACAAAGTAATGAGCTTTTTCTTTTGATCAATTTTAGCATATTGATCGGCTTTGTATTTTACCTTTCCGTCAAGGAATGCTTTGGTAGGCTTTATACTGTCTTTTTGTATTGAATCCTTCTCTTTTGTAGTAGTTGCAACAGTAGGAACCTTTTTGATAGTTCCTAAAGTAGTACTATCTATTTGTTTACTAACGGAAATCGCCGTCTTTTTTTTTGATATATCTTGAGAATATAATTTTCCAGACCCTAAGGATAGGAAGATTGATAATAAAACGATATTAAATAAGTTTGTATGCAAAGGTTTAAATGCTATTTTTGTAAAATTATGGCCTGTTTTTTGAGATGTCAAACTTACATATAAATTTTTGTCAAAAATAGTCAAATAAATAAATTTATACCCTTAGTCTTCTAATTAAATTAACTTATAGCTTTATGCACAACACCTATAAAATTAAAATTACAATAACTTTTTTGATGACGATAATATCGCTATCAGCCTTTTGTCAATCTAATGTTTTTAAGGTAACACTTGATGCGGGGCATGGCGATCATGATTTTGGTGCTGTATATGAAGGACGAATAGAAAAAAACATAGCTTTGGCTGTCGTTCTAAAAGTTGGTAAGTTATTAGAAGCTACTCCACAAATTGATGTGAATTTTACACGAAAAACAGATGTTTTTATTGACTTAATTGAAAGAGCCAATATTGCTAACAGATTTAATGCTAATATTTTTGTGTCAATTCATTGTAATGCCAACAGAAATACCGCTGCCGATGGCACAGAAACCTACGTGATGGGTTTAAGTAAGATAGCCTCTAACCTAGAAGCGGCTAAAAAAGAGAATTCTGTAATCACTCTTGAAAAAGATTACAAACAAAAATATGAAGGATTTGATCCAAACTCTCCGGAAACTATGATTGGGATGACCTTGATGCAGGAAGAATATTTAGACAACAGTATTTCACTGGCCAGTAAGGTAGAAGATGCTTTTGCAGATTTAGGAAAAAAAATACGTGGAGGAGGAGTTAAACAAGCGCCATTTATGGTGCTTCATAAAGCCTACATGCCACGAGTATTGATAGAAATGGGGTTTATTTCTAATCCGACTGAAGGAAATAGATTAAATTCAGAAGAAGGCCAGAACGAAATTGCCAAAGCCATTGCAGGAGCTATAATCGATTATAAAAAAGAATATTTTGGAAGTGGAGAATCGGAAGCATTTGAAGTAAAGCCTTCGCAAAAAATTATTGAAAAACAAGTTAAGGATACTGCAACGCCTTTAAAATCAAAAACAAACCTTCAAGTTATTGAAACTAAAAAAGCAATCGATAATACTAAAACCTCATTCAAAGTGCAACTTTTGGCTAGTATCAAAAAAGTAGCGCTCCTGCCTAGAAATTTTAAAGGATTAAAAAACATCTCTGTTGCCTATGAAAATAGAGTCTACAAATATATGTATGGAGAAACAACGGATTACGATGAAGCAAGAAAGCAATTAACAGAGGCAAAAGAGAAAGGATATGATACTGCTTTTTTGATCGCTTTTAAAAATGGAGAAAAAATAAGCATTCAAGAAGCGATTAAATAACAAGTGCTACAGTAATTGATTAAAAAAATAAGTTTTATTTCGAAAATAATACGAGCGAATTCGCAATTCTAAAAGTATTTTTATTGGTCTTGTTGAACTTTTTTTCTCAGACCGATTTATTTTATTTTAATGCGGTCACGGCGGTAAAAACCCAGTAAATTTGCACAATAGTTTTGTTGAAAAGCAAATGCGCTTACGACAATATTAAAGTTAAAAAAACAGATCTAAAGATGCGTACGATGTTCAAGTAGTCTATCCCAAAACAACATATTTGTTAAACTATAACTGGTTTTATTAAATAAAAAGTTAAATGTATCTAATTTCAAAGTGTCTGAAGAGCTTCTACTGATAGCGGATGACAGGATCATTAGTATTAGTTATAAATCTAAATATCAGATTATTATTTAGCAAAAAAAAATCGATATGGTTAAACCTAAAAAGATACGTCCGGACACTTAATTGCATTTAATGTTGGAGAAAAAATAAGTGTAGAATAAGCTCTTAAATAATAACAACAACTTAAAATATTTTACATTAAATTTGTAAAAAATACTTGAATTTTGAAAATAACACGAGAAATTAAAACTGCTATCTTAGTAATTGCTTCTATTTTATTATTTATTTGGGGCTATAGTTTTTTGAAAGGAAGAGATCTTTTCACAAATTATAAAACATTTTATGTAGAATATAAAAGTGTTGAAGGTCTAGCCACATCCTCACCTGTTACCCTGAACGGTTTGGTGGTTGGTAAAGTAAATAGTATTACCATAAATGAAAACACAGGACTATTATTAGTTGAATTGCAATTGAAAACTGATTTTCCTATTTCTAAATCCAGTAGGGCTTCTATTTATGAGCCAGGATTTATTGGAGGAAAACAAATTGCAATTATCCCTAATTTTAAAGATAAAAGCTTGGCACTTGATGGTCAGAAATTGCAAGGCGGAGTGAAATTAGGACTTACTGATAAAGTAGGGGATCAATTAGCACCTCTTCAGGAAAAACTAGAAAAACTATTGTTAAGCACGGATAAATTAATTTCCGGTTTTAATAACGTTCTGGATCAAAAAGGGCAGCAGGATTTAAAACTCACTCTAGCTGAATTGAGCAAAACCATTGAACAATTTCATAAAGTGTCCTTAAATGTCAATACTTTATTAGAAACGAATAAAGCACAAATCAACGGAGTCGTTAGCAATTTTTCTAAAATATCGGGTAATTTTTCTAAAATATCAGATTCCTTGAATAAAGCCGATCTTGGAAAAACGGTAAAAAATCTCAATGCAACTCTAGGAAGAGTTGATGGTATTATGAGTGGTTTAGAATCTGGGAAAGGTTCTATGGGTAAATTGCTAAACGACGAGGCTTTCTACCAAAACATAAAAAACGCAACAAAAGAATTAGAATTATTATTGCAAGATATTAGACTTTATCCCACTCGATATGTCAATATTTCTTTATTTGGAAAGAAAAATAAACCGTATGTAGGTCCTGTAAAGGATTCTATATCTAATGAAATAAAATAGCAATTATGAGCTACTTAGACAACATTTTATTTGCCGTTATATTGGTAATTGGTTTTGGTTATTTTTTCAACAGTGTTAAAAAAATCAGACGAAATATCAATCTTGGAACGGATGTAAATCGCTTTGATAATCCTAAAGCGCGCTGGATTAATATGGCCATGATAGCTCTTGGTCAATCAAAAATGGTCAAAAAACCTATCGCTGGAGCATTGCATATTATTGTCTATGTGGGTTTTATAATTATAAATATTGAATTGTTAGAAATTATTATCGACGGACTTTTTGGGACACATCGTGTTTTTGCTTTTTTAGGAACTACGTATGATGTGCTGATTGCTTCTTTCGAAATTTTAGCTTTTTTAGTTTTAGTAGCAGTTTTTGCTTTTTGGAGCAGAAGAAATGCCATCAAATTGAAAAGATTTGTAAGCTCTGATTTAAAAGGCTGGCCAAAAAATGATGCAAACTATATCTTGTATTTTGAGGTGGTTCTTATGACATTATTTTTATTGATGAACGCTTCTGATTTGCATTTACAAAATGTCCCCGGAGGTTTTTCTCATTTTATAAAAGCCGGTTGGTTTCCGATCAGTCAATTTATTGAACCTATCTTTAACGGAATGTCAAATGAATTGGTAATGTTGCTTTCAGAGATATTCTGGTGGTTGCATATTGTGGGTATTTTAATTTTTATGAATTACTTGTATTTTTCAAAACATTTACATATTCTGTTAGCATTCCCAAATACGTATTTTGCAAATCTAAATCCGCAAGGACAATTTGATAATTTAGAATCCGTTACTAAAGAAGTGAAGTTAATGATGGATCCTAATGCTGATCCTTTTGCGGCAGCACCAGTGGATGAGAATGCGGTTCCAAGTAAATTTGGTGCCAGTGATATTCAGGACTTAAACTGGGTTCAATTATTGAATGCGTATACCTGTACAGAATGTGGTCGTTGTACGTCAGCTTGTCCAGCCAATATTACAGGAAAAAAATTGTCTCCACGTAAAATTATGATGGATACCAGAGATCGAATGGAAGAAGTAGGAAGAAATATTGATGCCAATAAAGGTGTTTTTATTCCGGACAACAAAACATTATTAAACGATTACATCACACCAGAAGAGCTTTGGGCATGCACTTCTTGTAATGCGTGCGTGGAAGAATGTCCTGTAAACATTAGCCCGCTTTCAATTATTATGGATATGCGTCGCTATTTAGTAATGGAACAAAGTGCGGCCCCACTGCCAATAAACGCCATGATGACTAATATAGAGAATAACGGTGCGCCATGGCAATACAATCAGCAAGACCGATTGAATTGGAAAAACGAATAGGCGTTAAATCGCGTCACTGTTTAATAGGCTATTTGTATTACGAATAACCGATTTACAAATGAAGATTTTGTCATTAACCAAATAAGCAAATAACCGAATCAACAAGATAGTATGTCAGAGAATTTAATAGTGCCTACCATGGCCGAAATGTTAGCTCAAGGGAAACAACCAGAAGTTTTATTTTGGGTGGGTTGTGCAGGAAGTTTTGACGATAGAGCGAAGAAAATAACGAAGGCTTTTGTTCGGATTTTAAATCGGGCTAATGTTCCTTTTGCCGTTTTAGGTACTGAAGAAAGCTGTACAGGTGACCCTGCCAAAAGAGCTGGTAATGAGTTTTTGTTTCAAATGCAGGCCATGATGAATATTGAGGTTTTGAATGCATACGAAGCAAAAAAAATTGTTACCGCTTGTCCACATTGTTTCAATACACTAAAAAATGAATATCCGGAATTAGGCGGAAAATATGAAGTGGTTCACCACACGGAGTTTTTGAAATCCTTGTTAGATGACGGAAGGCTGACCATTGAAGGTGGACAATTCAAGGGTAAACGAATTACTTTTCACGATCCTTGTTATTTAGGAAGAGCTAATAATGTGTATGAAGCACCAAGAGAATTGATTCTTAAATTGGATGCTGAATTAGTTGAAATGAAGCGTTCTAAAGCTAACGGTTTATGTTGCGGTGCAGGTGGAGCCCAAATGTTTAAAGATGCTGAACCTGGAAAGAAGGAAGTCAATATAGAAAGAACCGAGGAGGCATTAGAAACAAAACCAGAAATTATTGCCGCAGGCTGTCCTTTTTGTAATACCATGATGACGGACGGTATTAAAAATAAAGAAAAAGAAGGCGAAGTAAAAGTGATGGATATTGCGGAACTAATTGCTAATGCGCAGGATCTTTAGTGTACAGTGTCTAAGTAATCAGCAATGCTCTATAATTTATTACACCTAACTTCATAAATCTACAATCTAAAATCACAAATCTAAAATCGTATGTACGTTCCATTTGAAAATTTACCCGAAGAATCTAAAATCTGGATTTATCAATCAAACAGAAAATTTTCGGATGCCGAATTTTCTGAAATAGAAAGCGCCTTGCAATCTTTTCTGGAAGGTTGGGCTGCGCATGGTACTAGTCTAGAATCCTCGTACCAATTAAAATACAACCGGTTTATCATTATTGCCGTAAATCAGGATGTACAAGCTGCAACAGGATGCTCTATAGATTCCTCTGTAGAATTTATTCAAAATTTAGAACAAAAATATACCGTAGATTTATTGGATAAAATGAACGTTACCTTCAAACTTGGAGAACATATAGCACACAAGCCGTTGATTGATTTCAAGAAAATGGTAAAAGATAAAGCGGTTACTGAAAATACCATCGTTTTCAATAATTTAGTTAATAATATAGAAGAATACAATGAATCCTGGGAAGTTCCTGCCATTGATAGCTGGCACAGTCGTTTTTTTTAAACAAAATAGTCAGATGAAAAAGATAAGCATCAGAAATAGTTTTTTTTATGTCTTATTTCTTTTTATTGCTGTTGGTTGTGTTGGTACAAAAACAAATAAGAATAAAGTAATTGTAACCAACATTCCGTCCAAAATTGAAAATTTAGACAGTATTGCTTTAAGTAATATGCCCACACTTTTTGAGTTGTCTCCTCAAGGCAACAAATGGGTTGATAGTGTTTACAGTGCAATGACTTTAGAGGAAAAATTTGGACAATTGTTTATGGTTGCCGCTTATTCCAATAAAGATTCGACGCATATTAAAGCTATTGATACACTCATAACAGATCATAAAATTGGAGGATTAATTTTCTTTCAAGGTGGACCTGTTCGTCAGGCAAAATTAACCAACCGTTTTCAATCCAAGTCAAAAACTCCATTGTTTATTGGTAGTGATGCGGAATGGGGTTTGGGCATGCGATTGGACTCTACCTACAGTTATCCCTGGAATATGACTCTTGGAGCCATCCAAGACATGAAATTATTGGAGAAAGTAGGTGTTCAAATAGGACAACAAAGCAAGCGATTGGGATTGCAATTTAACTTTGCTCCAATTCTTGACATCAACTCCAATCCTAAAAATCCTATCATAGGTTTTCGTTCTTTTGGTGAAGATAAATTCAAGGTTACAGCACATGCTATTGCTTTGATGAAAGGGGTGCAAAGTCAAGGCATATTTTCAACAGGAAAGCATTTTCCGGGACATGGCGATACGGATACGGATTCTCATAAAAAATTACCGACCATAAATTCCTCAAAAGAACAATTACAAAACCTAGCGTTTTATCCTTACAAAAAAATGTTTCATGAAGGACTTTCGTCCGTTATGGTAGCCCATTTAAACGTTCCCAGCATAGAACCAAGACCTAATTTTCCTTCCTCAATTTCCTATAATGTGGTTACTGATATTCTTCAGAAAGAATTGGGTTTCAAAGGACTTATTTTTACAGATGCTTTGAATATGAAAAGTGTAAGCGAATTTAAATTACCCAGTGAAATCAATTTTGAAGCTTTTATAGCCGGTAATGACGTGCTGCTGTTTCCTGAAAATGTTCCTGCTGCTATTGAGAAATTTAAATTTGCGTATTCTATAAATTTATTTACGGAGGAACGATTGGCTTTTTCCGTAAAAAAAATTCTGAAATTCAAGTACAAAGCGAATTTGAATAATTTTAAACCAATTGCCACTGAAAATTTATACACCGATTTGAATTCAGTTGAAAATGAAGCTTTACACTATGAGTTGTATGAAAATGCAATTACCGTTCTAAAAAACACGGCTGCTGTTTTGCCGATTAAAAATTTGGACAAACAAAAAATCGCTTATGTAAAAATGGGAGATGACAACAATGATGTTTTTGTTTCAACTTTAAAAAAATACACTGAAGTAACTGTGATTTCAGATGTGAATTTGGATAGTCTTCAAGTGAAATTACACCCTTTTACAACCGTAATCATTGGTTATCACAAATCAGATGTTGCTTTTAGTAATCATGATCTAAGATTGGATGAGTTGGCAAAAATTAAATTTCTAGCCCAAAATAATACTGTAATTCTGGATGTTTTTGCAAAACCATACGCTTTATTACCAATTATAAATTTTGAAGATATTGAAGGTTTAGTTGTTTCTTATCAAAATAGTGCAGTTGCACAGGTCGTTTCGGCAGAACTAATTTTTGGGGCTATTGAAGCCAAAGGGAAACTACCGGTTTCTATTAATACTAGTTTTAATGTAAATGATGGTTTGCCAACAGAAAAATTGAATCGGCTGGGATTCACAACTCCAGAAAATGTTGGGATGAATTCAACGATTTTATCAAAAATTGACAGTATTGCTACTAAAGCAATTGACGCTAAAATGACTCCTGGAATTCAGGTATTGGTAGCCAGAAAAGGAAAAGTTATTTATCAAAAATCATTCGGTCATCATACGTATGATAGAACGATTAAAGTGCAAGACTCCGATATTTATGATGTTGCCTCATTAACGAAAATTATAGCTACATTGCCTAATGTGATGCAGCAATACGATCAGCAAAAAATAAATTTGGAAACAACATTAGGATCAATGTCTCCTATTTTTAAAGATTCCAATAAGGCAAATATTAATTTCAAGGATTTATTGTCGCATTATGCAGGTTTAGCAGCAGGAATACCATTTTACAAGGCTACAATGAATAAATCGCAATCTCCTTCTGATGTTTATTTTAGAAAAATTGCTGAAGAGCAGTTTTCGAAAAAACTAGGAGACAGTCTTTTTATACGAAATGATTTTAGTGACACAATTATGAAAATGATTGTTGAGAGTAAACTGTCATTAAAAAAAGAATACAAATACAGTGATCTTACTTTTATGATTCTGAAGGATTATTTAGAAAAGACAACGGGTAAACCATTAGATGTTTTAATTCAAGAAAATTTCTATCGTTCACTCGGGATGAACAATTCAAGTTTCAATCCATTGACTAAATTTGATAAAAACAGAATTCCGCCAACGGAAACAGATACCTATTTCCGTCGTCAACTTTTACAAGGATATGTCAATGATTTGTCCGCTGCTTTAGAAGGTGGGGTTTCAGGTCACGCAGGTGTTTTTTCGAATGCTATGGATGTGGCAAAAATAATGGAACTTTATTTACAAAAAGGAAATTATGGAAACCGGCAATATTTTTCTGAAAAAACATTTGATGATTTCAATACGTGCTATTTTTGTGCCGCCGGAAATAGGAGAGGAGTGGGCTTTGATAAACCACAATTAGGTGCTGTAGGACCTACGTGCGGTTGTGCTTCAATGACGAGTTTTGGTCACACTGGTTATACAGGTACAATGGCTTGGGCTGATCCTGAAACGCAAATTGTTTATGTGTTTTTATCTAATAGAACTTTCCCAATTGCAAGTGAAAATAGATTATCGAAAGAAAATATTCGGGAAGATATCCAAAGGGTAATTTATGAAGCGATTATAAACTAAGCAAACGTTAACGTAATAATAAAATAGTTCAAATGAAATTATAGTCAATTTCATTTGAACTATTTTTTTTAAAATGATTTTGTTAGAAGTGTTTCGTTACAAAGTTCACCTGTATTATAGTATATTTGAGATAAAAACAATAGGATGAAAAATAAGAATACTGTAATTGCAAAAATCAATTTAATTGTATGGCTTTTTTGCATGACTTTTGTAAATGCTCAAAATAATGATATAAATATTCTACGAGATATCAATGTTGATCGAAATAAGAATTTAGATCCTACTTTTAAATTAATAACGAATAGTGCGGTTCCCATCGGTCTTGTTACTCCTATTATTATATATTCGGTTGGTTTATTAAAGAAAGATAATGCCGCCAAGAAACAGGCAATTTTTGTTGGAGAAGCATTCTTAGTAAATGCATTTATTACTACCGCTTTGAAACATACTATAAAAAGACAGCGACCATTTAAAACCTATCCTGATATTGATCAAGCAGCGTCGACCGTGGGTTATTCATTTCCTTCGGGACATACTTCGTCAGCTTTCGCAACGGCAACGTCACTTAGTTTAGCGTATCATAAATGGTATGTTATTGCACCGTCTTTTGTATGGGCAAGTGCCGTGGGATATTCTCGAATGCACTTAGGCGTTCATTATCCAAGCGATGTAGTGGCAGGAGCCGTTTTAGGAAGTGGGTCGGCCTACCTAACCTATAAGGCTAATAAATGGCTTAACAAGAAAAGATCAAGAATGGAAAAATAACGGTTTATACTGTTTACTGTTCTATGAAAACGTAAAATAATTCAAAATGAAAAGATTAAATTATATTTCAAAAACAGTCTGGATAGTATCACTGGTTAGTCTATTTACGGATACAGCGAGCGAAATGCTTTACCCAATAATGCCTATATACCTTAAATCGATTGGGTTCTCGATTGTATTAATTGGTGTTTTAGAAGGCTTTGCCGAGGCTTTAGCTGGATTAAGTAAAGGATATTTTGGTAAGTTATCTGATAGTTCAGGTAAACGTGTTCCATTTGTGCGTCTGGGCTACGGTTTAAGTGCTATTTCAAAACCCATGATGGCGGTATTCGTCTTCCCTCTTTGGATATTTTTTGCCAGAGCAATTGATCGTTTCGGAAAAGGAATTCGTACTGGTGCAAGAGATGCGATTTTATCTGATGAAGCAACTGCTGAAACGAAAGGAAAGATATTTGGATTTCATAGATCAATGGATACGTTTGGTGCCGTTCTAGGACCTGTTATGGCTTTGATTTATCTGCATTTTTATCCACAACAGTATAAAATGCTTTTTTATGTTGCTTTTATTCCAGGTTTACTAGCGGTACTTGCTTCTTTTTTGCTTAACGATAAACTTAAGGTACAGGCAAAGGAGGTAAAACAGATTTCGTTTTTCTCGTTTCTTAGCTATTGGAAAACAAGTCCTGCACAATATCGAAGAGTAGTAACAGGACTATTAGCTTTTGCCTTATTCAATAGTTCCGATGTTTTTTTACTTTTAAAAGCGAAGCAAGCAGGTTTAAATGATACTGTGGTAATAGAGATTTATATTTTTTACAATTTGGTTTATGCTCTTTGTGCATTTCCATTAGGAATTTTTGCTGATAAAATTGGATTGAAGAAAATGTTTACTTTTGGACTTTTTCTATTTGCAATTGTCTATTTTGGAATGGCATTTACTAAAAACAGTTATATTATTGGTGGATTATTTTTAATTTACGGTGTGTATGCTGCTGCAACCGAAGGGATTTCGAAAGCATGGATCAGTAATATTTCTGATAAAAAAGATACTGCGACTGCTATTGGAACTTATTCTGGATTTCAAAGTATTTGCGCCTTATTGGCCAGTTCTTTTGCCGGGGTCCTTTGGTATCAATTTGGTGCGAATACTACATTTTTTATTACTGGGATAACCACATTACTTATTATTATTTATTTTTCGTTTTTCATTAAATATAAAACAATTTAAAATGGCATCCCAACATAAAACTTTACCTGACAACAAATGTTGCGCAGTAGAAGAAAAAAAAGTAAATAAAGCAGAGCAAGATGCAGGATGTTGTTCCTCTCACAGTGAGTCAGAAAATCACGATGAGGAAGATCACGATCATTCTAACGGAAATGAAAGCACCCTCAGAATGTTTTTACCATCTATAATTAGTTTTATAGGATTGCTGATTGCTTTATTGTTTGATAATTACTTTCCTCAATCTTGGTTTAATGGTTGGTTTCGAATCGTTTGGTATGTTGCAGCTTACATTCCGGTAGGGCTTCCAGTTTTGAAAGAAGCTTACGATAGCATTGGTAAAGGAGCTATTTTTTCTGAATTTTTTCTAATGGGAATAGCTACATTAGGTGCGTTTGGAATTGGTCAATATGCCGAAGGAGTGGCTGTCATGTTATTTTACTCCATTGGTGAATTATTCCAAATGCTCGCCGTTAAAAGAGCAAAATTAAATATAAAATTATTACTGGATCAAAGACCTGATGTTGCAAACGTTGTAATGGGACAAAATGTGATTGCAATTAAAGCTTCGGAAGTGGCTATTGGAGCTGTCATAGAATTAAAACCCGGAGAAAAATTAGCATTAGATGGAATGTTGCTTTCGGATTATGCCACTTTCAATACTGCTGCATTAACAGGCGAAAGCAAACCGGATTCTAAGTCAAAAGGAGATACAATTCTTGCCGGAATGATCAATGGCACTTCTATTGCTCAAGTAGAAGTGACTACTGCATTTACAGACAGCAAATTATCTAAAATCCTCCAGATGGTGCAGGATGCCACTGCTAAAAAAGCACCAACAGAATTATTTATTAGGAAGTTTGCTAAAATATACACGCCAATAATAGTGTATCTCGCTATTGCTATATGTGTAGTGCCAATCTTATTTGCAGAAACGTATATATTTAAGGAATGGCTGTACAGAGCCTTACTGTTCTTGGTGGTTTCCTGTCCGTGTGCCTTGGTGATTTCCATTCCGTTAGGGTATTTTGGCGGAATTGGCGCCGCAAGTAAAAACGGAATATTGTTTAAAGGATCTACATTTCTGGATACTATGGCAGCTATTCAGGTAGTGGTGATGGATAAAACAGGGACTTTAACCAAAGGCGTTTTTAAAGTTCAGAAAGTAGTGTCGATAGGAATTCTGGAGTCTGATTTAGTTAACTATACTGCAGTAATTGAAGCTAAATCGACGCATCCGGTTGGTTCCGCAATAGTAGAATTTGCCAAAAATCCTAAAAATGAAATTGTTGTTTCTAATTTCACTGAGATTCCAGGCCTTGGCTTGCAAGGTGTTGTAGATGGAAATGAAATCTTGGTGGGAAGTCCTAAACTGATGAAAAAATTCCATATTGATTATGACACGGATCTTGATGCTATTCCGTACACTATTGTTGTAGTTGCCATCAATCAAAAATATACAGGTTATTTTCTTGTTGCCGATGAAATAAAAGAAGATGCAAAAGTGGCTATTGAAAGTTTACATAAAATAAATATCAAAACAATATTACTTTCTGGGGACAATCAAGCGGTAGTTTTGGCTGTAGCCAAAGAATTAAATATTGATGAAGCTTACGGAAATTTGTTGCCAGAAGATAAAGTCAATAAAGTAACCGCACTTTTAAACCAAAAATTAAAAGTTGCATTTGTTGGAGACGGAGTAAATGATGCTCCAGTCATTGCTCTGGCAGATGCGGGAATTGCTATGGGTGGTTTAGGAAGCGATGCTACTATTGAAACGGCTGATATTGTCATTCAAAATGACCAGCCCACTAAGATTTTTACCGCTATCACCATTGGAAAAAAAACAAAACAAATCGTTTGGCAAAATATTGGATTGGCTTTTTTCGTAAAACTAATAGTTCTCATTCTGGGAGCTGCTGGACTTGCCTCTATGTGGGAGGCGGTTTTTGCAGATGTGGGGGTGGCCTTATTGGCGATTTTAAATGCCGTTCGAATTCAGCGAATGAAATTTTAAATTTGTATTGCATTTAACTTAAAATTCCATAAAACACATTCCTATTTTTCTTAATTTCGTTTCATTAAATTAAATACATGAAAATTGCAATAGTTTGTTATCCTACCTTTGGAGGTAGTGGTGTTGTCGCTACAGAATTAGGACTGGAATTGGCTCGTCGTGGGCATGAAATACATTTCATAACTTACAGTCAGCCCGTACGTTTGGCACTTTTAAGTCCAAATGTGCATTACCACGAAGTAAATGTGCCTGAATATCCATTGTTTCATTACCAACCGTATGAATTGGCCTTATCGAGCAAATTAGTCGATATGGTAAAATTATATAAAATAGAATTGCTTCATGTACATTATGCTATTCCTCATGCCTATGCGGGCTATATGGCAAAACAAATGCTGAAAGACGAAGGCATTGATATTCCAATGGTGACAACATTACACGGAACAGACATCACCTTGGTAGGGAATCACCCGTTTTATAAGCCAGCAGTCACTTTTAGTATCAATAAATCAGATTTTGTTACCTCAGTATCCCAAAGTTTAAAAGACGATACGCTTAAATTATTCAATATAAAAAATGAAATTGAGGTTATTCCTAATTTTATTGAATTGAATAAAAACACAAATAACCTGAACATTCCTTGTCAACGTTCAGTCATGGCCAAGGAAAATGAACGAATTATAACGCACATCAGTAATTTTAGAAAAGTAAAACGAATTCCGGATGTCATTAAAATTTTCTATAATATTCAAAAAGAGATTCCGGCTAAATTGATGATGGTTGGTGATGGCCCTGAAAAAGAAAAAGCAGAATATTTATGTCAGGAATTGGGTATACTAGACAAGGTAATCTTTTTTGGTAACAGCAACGAAATTGATAAGATTTTGTGCTTAACTGACTTGTTTTTACTCCCATCTGAAACAGAAAGTTTTGGTTTGGCAGCCCTTGAAGCTATGGCGTGTAAAGTTCCTGTTATCTCTAGTAATTCAGGCGGTTTACCCGAAGTTAATTTTGAAGGCATTTCCGGCTATTTAAGTGATGTAGGAAATACAGAGGAAATGGCTCAAAACGCATTGAAAATTCTAAAAGATGATTTGACGCTTGCTAAATTTAAAGAAAACGCATTAGCTGTTGCCAAACAATTTGACATAAAAAATATTTTGCCCCTTTACGAAGAGTTATATCAAAAAGCCATTAATAAATACTTATAGACACACAGGAATTATTTTTGAAATTATTAAATGTAAAAACATAAAAATGAAAAAAGTAATGCTGTCGTTCCTTGCTATAACTGTCGTTTCCTGCGGTAGCGTTTCTTTAAAAAGTACAGATGCCACTACAGCGCTATATGAAGTTTTGACTCAGCAAACTAATGGTGGAGCTAGTATCCGTTTTTTTGAGATTCTTTCTGAACCAAGCGAAATTAAAATGCTGCAGAATGATGAAAACTTAAAAAATAAGATTAATGCTAATGATATTCTGAATGCTAATTTTGTTGTTTTGAATATGGGAGAGAAAACCACTGGCGGATATGCCATAGGAATTGATAAGGTAATTGAAACGGATAAAAATATAATTATAACAGTTCAAGAAACAAATCCTGAGCCGGGTAGTATGGTGACACAAGCTTTTACGACTCCTTTTTGTGTTGTGAAAATAAATTCCAAGAAAGAGATTCTTATAAAATAAAAAATGCCACTATTTCTAGTGGCATTTTTTTTATTCTTTTTGAAATATTAGAATTGGTATTTAAGAGCTAAAGCTACATCAGAACCGTAATTATCATTATAATATCCATTTCCACCAAACTCAGGTCTAAAATCAATAGAAATCAACAATGGAATATCAAAATTATATTCTAAACCAATATTTCCTGCTGCAAAAGCAAAAATACCATCGTCATCATAACTTCTGTTGTCTACGTATTTTCTATCGTAGGTTCCCAATCCACCACCAATACCTGCATACCAGTTGAATCCACCTTCAATGTTCCATACCCATTGGTACAAACCTGTTAATTTGACTGAATCATCATTATAGCCTTTGTAGTCATTTCTGTTTCTGAAACCTAAGTCTAATTCTAAACGATTGTTATCGCCTAAACCTCTTTGATAGGTGATCTCAGTACCAAAACCACTACTGTTACCAAAACGAAGGCCTAGTGCATTTTTTGAAATCTCTTGTGCTTGTGAGGTGAATGCTAATCCAATTAGCATTATAACCGATAAAATAATTTTTTTCATAAGTAAATTTTTATAAATACAAAGATATTACTAACTTTGAGATTAAATTTACAAAATTAATTGTAAATGTTTCATAATTCACACTTTTGATATAAAACCACCATTAATCTAAAATAGTTTTTTTAAAGAAAATAGCAGGTGTAACATACTGAGTACTGATAAAATCCTCCATCTCAAAAAGATTTTCATCTTCAGCATAATTAGTTTCTGAGTAGTGAAATAATTTCCAACGTTTTTTATTGTATTCCAATGCGGTTAAATTCTCCACCCAATCCCCGGAATTCAAATACAAAGTAGCCCCGTTTTTATTCTCTTTTTTGATTATTTTTGGCTCGTGAATATGACCGCAAATTACATAATCGTAGTTGTTTTCGATGGCGAGTTCCGTGGCTGTTTTTTCAAAATCCGAAATGTGCTTTACTGCCTTTTTTACACCAGCCTTTATTTGTTTAGAAAAAGAGTAGGGCTCTTTCCCTATTTTTGATAAGCACCAATTTACAAATCGATTCAAAAGTATCAGATAATCATATCCTAAACCGCCTAATTTTGCAATCCATTTTGAGTGTTGTACGGAAGCATCAAAGACATCACCGTGAAATATCCAGGCTTTTTTGTCATCAAGATCCAAGACTAACTTGTCCACCAATGCAAAATTACCCATACTCATATCGCTAAACTTTCGGAGCATTTCATCATGATTTCCAGTAATATAATAGACTTTTGTTCCCTTTGAAGCAAAACTGATGATTTTTTGGATAACCTTTAAATGCGCTTTGGGAAAATAGGATTTTCTAAATTGCCATACATCAATAATATCTCCATTTAAGACTAAAATTTTAGGTTTAATTGCAGATAAATAATTATAAAGTTCTTTAGCATGACTTCCATAAGTCCCCAGATGTACATCAGAAATCACCACTAACTCGACTTTTCTTTTTTTCAAGGTGTTTGAATTTGAATTTTATCAAATTAATGGAATTCTACTGAATTGAAATGCGATTAAAGGTTAATAAATAGTTTTCAATATTAATTTAAAGTCAATAAATAGATATTGCTATTCAAAAGTTTAGTGGTTAAAATTTTGAACTTTAAACTAAAATACTACTTTTGTTCAAAACTAATCAGTATGGCAGGAAATAGCTACGGAACACTATTTAGAATAACAACTTTTGGAGAATCTCACGGTGACGCTTTAGGAGGGATAATAGACGGTTGTCCTCCCGGAATAACAATAGATTTAGAAGCAATTCAATTTGAAATGTCCCGCAGAAAGCCAGGCCAATCAGCAATAGTTACTCAACGCAAAGAACCGGATGACGTTCAATTTCTTTCCGGAATCTTTGAAGGTAAAACCACCGGTACACCCATAGGTTTTATTATTCCTAATACCAATCAAAAATCAGATGATTATTCTCATATAAAAGACAATTACAGACCCAGTCATGCGGATTATGTGTATGAAAAAAAATATGGGGTTAGGGATTATCGTGGCGGTGGACGCAGTTCTGCGCGGGAAACTGCCAGTAGAGTTGTGGCGGGAGCTGTAGCAAAACAAATGTTGCCAGACATAAAAATTAATGCATACGTTTCTTCTGTAGGACCTATTTTTTTAGACAAACCCTACCAAGATTTAGATTTTTCGAAAACCGAAAATAATCCGGTTCGTTGCCCAGATGAACAGGCAGCGGTAATCATGGAAGAATATATTCGTGATATCCGAAAACAAGGGGATACTGTGGGCGGAACCGTAACCTGTGTGATTCAAAATGTACCTATTGGTTTAGGAGAGCCCGTTTTTGATAAGCTTCACGCAGAACTTGGCAAAGCAATGCTTTCTATTAATGCCGTAAAAGGATTTGAATTTGGAAGTGGTTTTGAAGGCGCTAAGATGAAAGGAAGTGCGCATAATGATTTATACAATGCTGACGGAACGACAAAAACCAATCTTTCAGGTGGAATTCAAGGAGGAATCAGTAACGGAATGGATATTTATTTTCGCGTGGCTTTCAAACCTGTGGCCACCATTATGCAAAAACAAGAATCACTGGACAATAAAGGCAATATTACAGAAATGACTGGAAAAGGGCGTCATGATCCTTGTGTAGTACCGCGTGCTGTGCCTATTGTTGAGGCAATGGCAGCCATTGTATTAGCTGATTTTTATTTGATAAATAAAACATATCAGTAGTAATTGTTGATACTTTTTATGTTTTTTACAATACCATTTTTTACCTGACTGCGAGTAAAATTTTTTTTATAATCAAGGTTGATCCTACAATCTTATAACCAATTTAATGAATATGAATACAACTAAAAAGCCGTCCTTTTTTTCAGGATTAACAGGGCAAATATTAATAGCTATGGTTTTGGGTGCTATTTTAGGCATTATCATTCATAATTCTATTTCACCGGAAGCAGCTCAAAATTTTAGTAACAAAATCAAAATTCTGGCTACTATTTTTATTCGACTGGTTCAAATGATTATTTCGCCATTGGTATTTACGACGTTGGTGGTAGGAATTGCGAAACTTGGGGATATCAAAGCGGTGGGGAGAATTGGAGGAAAAGCGATGGGATGGTTTTTTACAGCTTCATTTATCTCTTTGTTATTGGGGATGTTTTTTGTAAACATACTAGAACCGGGAGTTGGCCTTAATTTATCAAATGTTGATATGGGATCAGTTTCAGAAGTCACAGCGAAAACACAAAACATATCTTTTGAAAACTTTATTGAGCATATAGTACCTAAAAGTATTTTTGAAGCAATGGCTACTAATGAAATTTTACAAATTGTAATATTTTCGATTTTCTTTGGTCTGGCAGCGGCTGCATTAGGTGATTATGTGAAGCCAGTGACAAATGCTTTGGATAAAATATCTCATATTGTTCTGAAAATGGTAAACTACGTTATGAAGTTTGCCCCAATAGGAGTATTTGGTGCTATAGCAGGAGTATTTGCGGTTAGAGATTTTCAGGAATTGGCAATTACCTATTTCAAGTTCTTTGGTTCTTTCTTAATTGGAATTTCCTCACTTTGGGTCGTGTTGATTGTTGTGGGGTATGTATTTCTAAAAAGCAGAATGACCGTTTTGCTAAAAAGAATTGTAAGTCCATTGATTATTGCTTTTGGAACAACCAGCAGTGAAGCTGTTTTTCCAAAATTGACCGAAGAATTAGAACGTTTTGGAGTCAAGGACAGAATTGTTTCTTTCATGTTGCCGCTCGGGTATTCTTTTAACTTGGATGGAAGTATGATGTACATGACTTTTGCCAGTATTTTTATTGCGCAAGCCTACGGAATTGATTTGGATTTGGGTACGCAAATGACCATGCTTTTAGTTTTGATGCTTACCAGTAAAGGAATTGCAGGAGTACCAAGAGCGAGTTTAGTGGTTGTTGCTGCAACTTGTGGTATGTTTGACATTCCAATCGAAGGAATTGCTTTAATTTTACCTATTGACCATTTTTGTGATATGTTTCGTAGCGCAACCAATGTGTTAGGAAATGCTTTAGCAACATCGGTAGTTGGAAGCTGGGAAAAAGACGAGGATTCCGAACCGGTTTCATTAGACTAAATAATAAAAAACTCCTCAAATAATGAGGAGTTTTTTTTTGTAAAATATCAGTTTGTCTGATTCAAATGAATTTAAAATTATGAAAAAACTTGCTTTACATTGGAAAATTCTTTTAGGAATGATTCTAGGACTCCTTTTTGGATTAGTAATGAAAAACTTAGAACAAAAAGGAATCGTAATTGACTGGATAAAACCTTTTGGAACTATTTTTATAAACTTACTCAAAATGATTGCTGTTCCCTTAATTGTGGTTTCATTGATTGTTGGATTAGCAGATTTAAAAGATATTTCTAAACTTTCTAAATTAGGGGGAAGGACAGTCTTTTTTTACTTATGTTCCACAGTAATAGCAGTCATTATTGGTTTGTTGTTAGCCAATTTAATTAAGCCCGGAACTTACATTAACGAAGAATCCAGAATAAGCTTACTTGAAAATTTTTCGGTTGATGCTTCTCAAAAAATTGAATTGGCGGTAAAAGCTAAAAATAGTGGGCCACTGCAACCTTTGATAGATATTGTACCAGATAATTTTTTTAAAGCTTTAAGTGATAATGGAAGTATGTTGCAAGTCATTTTTTTTGTTATTTTAATTGGGATCGGTCTCATTTTAATTGAAGAAAAAAAATCAAAACCTGTCGTTGATTTCTTTAAGGGATTGAATGATGTAATTCTGAAAATTATTGACATTATCATGCTTTTTTCACCAGTTGGTGTTTTCGCACTGATGGCCGCACTGATGGTCGAAATTCCAGATTTTTCAACATTAGGAGCGCTGGGAATCTATGGATTAACGGTTTTGCTTGGCTTGTTCTTGATGATGTTTGTATTTTATCCAAGCTTATTAATGATTTTTGCAAAAGTAAATCCAATACAGTTTTTTAACGCCATTGCGCCTGCCCAATTATTGGCTTTTTCAACAAGTTCAAGTGCAGCTGCACTGCCCGTTACCATGGAATGTGTTACCGAGCGTTTAGGAGTTGATGAAGAGGTTTCCAGTTTTGTTTTGCCTCTGGGAGCAACAGTAAACATGGATGGAACTAGCTTGTATCAAGCAGTAGCTGCGATATTTATAGCTCAAGCAATGCTTCCGGAAGCTTTAGACCTCAGTACACAATTGATGATAGTTGTGACAGCAACACTAGCTTCTATAGGATCAGCAGCGGTTCCTAGTGCCGGAATGGTGATGCTTGTTATTGTTCTTGGTCAAGCTGGGATTCCAGAAGCTGGGCTTGCACTTATTTTTGCTATTGACAGACCTTTGGATATGTGCAGAACGGTAGTCAATGTAACAAGTGATGCAACTATTGCAACTATTGTCGCCAAATCTGTAGGGAAATTAAATAAACCAAAAGAAATTAATTTTTAACTAATAGTTCTTTGTACACCATGAAGTGGATTTAATATATTTGAAATTCATGAGACTTCAAAATAGTTCACTTTTGACACTTAATTGATTAAAATAAATTATTATTTATTGGCGCATAAATTTATATTTGATTAAATTTAATCACTTATGAATCAGGTGTATATTGTGTTATTAATAGTATTTATATTTAACTTTTTCAGTGATGACGTACTTGCACAAACGTAAACGGCATCAAACAATGAGATCGTAAAATTAACGGATCATGCGTCACAATACCTGAAGAATGCTGATTTCAAAAAATCCTTTAAAATTTCGAAAATTGCCTTGTACAAAGCCATTACTCAAAAGGATAAATTTTCTATAGTAATTTCTTTAGTACATGACAAAAATAGATAGTATTGAAATTCAAGAAGATTAAGGTCATTTAATTCAAATAATATTTTCATTAAAACGCTTAAAAATAACACGTTAACGATAAATCACTTTTTAACGACAGTTAAAAAGTGATTTATTACAGATGTTAGTCAGTATAACGAATTTAATACCAGCGTTTTTTATTTTGTTTGGAAACCTCTGATTTTCTTGATTTATGAGCTCCACCACTGCGGTTTGAGTTCTTTTGAGTTCCCGCGGGAGCGGTTTCAGGACTTCCTGAATGCCAACCGTATGGGTGATCACTTACGGTTTTTACATCTACTTTTATTAATTTCTGAATGTCTTTCCAATATTGGTGCTCATCTTTGCTACAAAAAGAAATTGCAACACCTTCATTTCCGGCACGACCGGTTCTGCCAATTCGGTGTACATACGTTTCGGGAATATTGGGTAAATCAAAATTAATGACAAATGGTAATTGATCAATATCAATTCCTCTGGCTGCAATATCAGTAGCCACTAAAACATTCACTTCTTTATTCTTGAATCCTTCTAAAACGCGTTGTCTGGCATTTTGAGACTTGTCACCATGAATCGCTTCGGCAGCAATATCGTGTTTGCGCAATGCTTTTACAACGTTGTCAGCTCCGTGTTTTGTTCTTGAAAAAACCAAAACATTAGACAGTTTTTCGTTTTTAATTAAATGATACAGCAAATTTCTTTTTTCTGCTTTTTCAACAAAATATACGCGTTGTTCTACGTTTTCAGCTGTAGAAGAAACAGGAGATACGGTAACTGTTGCAGGATCTTTCAGAAACATTTCGGCTAATTCTCTTATGGCCATTGGCATTGTAGCCGAGAAAAATAAGGTTTGTCTGTTATTAGGGGTCAGTTTTACAATTTTTTTGACATCATTTACAAATCCCATATCCAGCATCTGGTCCGCTTCGTCAAGGACTAAAGTATGCAAATGGTCTAAATCGATGAAACCTTGTTTGACTAAGTCTAGCAAACGTCCTGGAGTAGCAATCAGGATATCAATTCCTTTTTTCAGCATTTCTACCTGTGGCACTTGAGAAACGCCACCAAAAATAGTAAGTTGCACTAAGTTTGTATATTTTCCATATTGGTCAAAATTTTGTCCAATTTGAACGGCCAATTCTCGGGTTGGGGTGATGACTAAAGCACGGATTGGACTTGCTTTTTTAGAGGACCCTACTATTCTATGCAATTGATGAATAATAGGAATGGCAAATGCGGCCGTTTTTCCGGTACCGGTTTGGGCACAACCAATCATATCTCTACCTGATAATACGATTGGAATGGCTTGTTCTTGTATTGGAGTTGCTTCTAAATAGCCTTGTTCAAATACGGCTTTTTGTATACTTTTTGAAAGTGATAAATCTTCGAATAACATATTTTAAATATTAAATATCATGTATTAAGTACATAGATAGTGCTGCAAAGGTAGTGTTATTTATCGATTAGGTTAATAGGTATTTGTTTAAGCAATTTATCATTTAACCAGTTAGACAATCTGCTGGTTCGATTTAATAAAATCAGTCACCAGATAGCCTATCAGTTTACCTATTAAATGATTGTTTTTTTCTTCGCCTAAATCCGGTGCGCCTTCACAAATGTGTAAATAGGCAGCATTTTTATTTTTGGCAAAATAGTATATAAATTGCCTAAGTTGCTCCACAGAGTATCCACTCATAGTCATGGCACTGCAGGCAATATTAGGAATAGCATCCAAGTCGATCTCTATTCCAAAAAAATCATCATTTATAAATTCCGAAGCGATCGCCATTTCCTGATCAAAGTTTTTTTCTCTTCTAATACTTACACTATCATAGGTGTTAAAACGAACTCGATCCTCTATTTTCTTAATGATATCCAACACACTTTTTGAAGTGTAGTTTTCATGTAGTCCAAAAATAAAATATTTTTTCAAAAAACCTTCTTCATAAGCATACGAAAAACCATTGCCACTGTGACGTCCTTCTATAATCCTAAAATCAGAATGCGCATCAAAATTGATTGCATTAATAGGTTTGCCTTTGGCGAGTGCAGTTCCTTTTATATTTCCGTATGAATTATTGTGTCCGCCACCAATGATTATTGGAGTTTTACCTGATTTTATAATGTTAAAAATGATATGAGAGACATCTTTGTCTATTTTTTCAACTAATTGGCTTAACTTAAAACGATCATCAATATCATTAAAATCAAGGTGTTCTACTTCCTGCATTTTCTCACTTACGTCTAATTGCCCTAAAACAATTAACTGACTTCCTTTACAAAAACGATTGTGCTGAATATTAGCGATACTTTTTATGGCACTGTCCCAAGCTGAAGCCGCCCCGGGTCGGCCAAAATTAGCTCTTATTCCAATGTCTTCGGGAATACCAAATAATACATATTTAGCCTCACAGGTTGTTAGAAAATCAATTGAATCAACATCTTTTGGGATGGTTATCATTTTTTCTCCAAACTTTATCTCGCCACTTCTGTGGTTCGTAATTTTTGCAAGATCATGAATTGTAAAGCGTATAATTTTTTCCATTAAAAAAAATATTTTTTCCCAAAAATAATATAAATGTATCAACTTGCGTTATTCATTAGTTATATATTGTTAAATTTGTAGAAATTAAATTAATTAAAAGATGGAAAATCAAAAAAGCAGTTCAAGTCTTAAGGCGGTTATAGCAGTGTTGGCTATTTTATTAGTGGGGAGTTTGGTTTACATTTTTAAAATGACTTCCGACGCAGATACCGTTAAAACAGAATTGAAAACTACATTGACCGAAAAAGAATCGGTTATGAAAGATTTGCAGGAATTAAAATCAACGTATGATGCCGCAATTGCTGAAAACACATCCATGTCTGATGAGTTAATTCAAGAAAGAGATAAAGTAGTAAACTTGATGAATGATTTGAGTAAGTCCAAAGGGGATGTAGCTTCATTATCTAAATACAGAACTCAATTCAATGCCTTGCAGGGAAATATGAAAGTTTTAATGGCTGAAAATGAAGGGTTGAAAAAAGAAAACACAACCTTAACTACACAACGAGACAGTACTGTAGTGGTCTTGGGAGAATCTAAAAAATACAACGAAGTATTAGTTGGACAAAACGAAGAATTATCTAAAGCGGTTGAAAAAGGATCTAAATTAACGGTTTTAAATACTAGAGGAACAGCTTTTAAATTAAGAAGTTCTGGAAAACAAATTGAAACAGACAAAGCAAGTAGAGCCGATGTTTTAAGAGTTAATTTTACGATTGCTGAAAATCAAATTGCTATGTCCGGTGACAAAATGTATTACGTACAAGTAATTGACAGCAAAAACAATGTTTTAGGAGACAAGAAAACGGAAAATTTTGGTGAGAATACGTTAACATACAGTTTTGCAACTAATGTGAAATATGAAAACAAAACAATTCTAGTTTCTGAGGATTTAAAAGGGAAAGATTTTGCTAAAGGAACGTATTTTATCAATATTTTTAATAAAGATGTTTTAGTTTCAAAAACAAGTTTTGTGTTGAGATAATCAAAAATTGAAATAATTAGGAAAGAGGAACGTGCTGTTCCTCTTTTTTTATGAAATAATTTCACCTTCAATCAGTACCGTTTCAATTAGAGTACTGCCAAAAGCGTATGGAAGCTGGTAATAGGATGTAATGGGTTTTGTAATAATTAGATTTGCTTTTTTGCCAATAGTAATGCTTCCATGAGTTTCAGAAATTCCCATGGCGTAAGCTCCATTTATTGTGGCAGCATTGATGGCTTCTTCGGGAGTCATTTTCATTTTGATGCATGCCGTTGCTACAACAAAATTCATATTTCCTGAAGGAGTAGAGCCCGGATTGTAATCCGTTGCAAGGGCAATAGGAAGTCCTGCCGCTATCATTGCTCGTGCGGGAGTGTAGGGAATGCTTAAAAAATATGAGCAAGAAGGCAATGCAACAGGCATTGTGTCGGTATTTTTCAACGCTTTGATATCTTCCGGTTTCATAACCTCTAAATGATCTACTGATAACGCGTTGTATTCAATTCCTGCTTGAATTCCGCCAATTGAGTTGAACTGATTGACGTGAATTTTTGGCTTTAAGCCAAATTTAATTCCGGCTTCCATAATTTTTCGGGTTTCTTCAACAGTAAAATAACCCGCTTCACAAAACACATCGATGAAATCTGCCAGTTTGTTTTTGGCAATTTCAGGAAGCATATCGTTGATAATTAAATCGATATAACCTTGATGGTTTGTTGCATATTTTAATGGAAAAGCGTGAGCACCCAGAAAAGTTGCTTTTATAGTAATGGGATAATTTTTTGATAGCCGCTGAACCACTCGAAGCATTTTCAATTCTCCATCCAGCGTCAAGCCATATCCTGATTTGATTTCTACAGCTCCGGTTCCCAGTTGCATGACTTCCTCCAGACGCACCTTGGATTGGTTATAAATTTCATCTTCGGGAGTTTCGTTGAGTTTTGTAGCTGAATTTAAAATTCCACCACCACAATTGGCGATTTCTTCATACGTCAAGCCATTAATCCGATCTACAAATTCCTGTTCTCTATTTCCCGCATACACAATGTGCGTGTGACTGTCACACCATGAAGGTAAAACTATTTTGCCAGTGGCATCAATTATTTTGTCAGCATGTAATTCCGGCAAATTATCCATTGATCCAAAATCAGCAATCAGGTTGTCACTAATGACCAAAAAGGCATTTTTGATGGTGGGAAGAATTGCCATTTCAGCACCGGAAACTTTAGCAATAGCAGTTTCCCTAATCTGGAGTAATTCTTTGATATTGATAAGTAGCGTTGTCATTTTATATAAAATTATTCAGAAACTTTGATTTCAAACATTTTATCCCAGTTTTTTCCGGTCACAAAAATGGTTTTGGTTTTTGGGTTGTAGGCAATTCCGTTTAGGACATCTGTATCAGGTAATTGGGTAATTTTTTTCTTCAAATCAGCAAGATTGATAATTGCTTCAACGGCTCCATTTTTAGGATTGATGACTGCAATGGCATCTTTCTGGTACACATTTCCATAAATTTTACCATCAATCCATTCGAGTTCATTGATTGCTTTTATTTTTGTTTCAAAGGAATATACGTTCAAGTAATCTACTTCTTTGAATGTGATTGGATCAATGATCCAAATTTTTTCGGTTCCGTCTGATTGGTATAAATAAGTTCCGTCATTTGTCAATCCCCAACCTTCAATTGATTTGAAATAGGGGAACGTTTTTTCTTTTTTGAAAGTATCAGCATTATACACATATCCTTCATTGTTTTGCCAAGTCAGTTGGTATACTTTGTTGTTGAGAATCGTAATTCCTTCCCCAAAATAATTGTCAGCCAGTTCTACTTTTTTATATACTTCTCCAGTTTTATAGTTTGTTTTTCTTAAACTCGAAATCCCTTTTATTCCAGAACTGTTTCCAGAACCGTTTCCAGTTCCTTCATACAGCGTGTCACGGTAAAACTCTAATCCTTGCGTGTAGGCTTGAATGTCGTGCGGATAGGTATTTACAATGGTATATTTTAATAGTTTTGGTTGAATGCCGGAAACTAATTCTACTCTTCCAGTAGCCTCAGCGGTTTGTCCTTCATAATAAACAAGGGCTTTCAGGTCTTGGTTTCCTAATTTTTGATCTTTTAATTCCAATGATAGTTTATCAAGACCTTTCTTAGAAGCAATTTTTTTATCATTGACGTAGTAAATAATGCTATCTACTTTTTTTGAATTGGGATTCAAAACCGCTAAAGAAAGGACTTCTTGTGGGGTATATAATGCTGAAAATTTAGAATTATCAAAGGTAAATAAAGTGTTTTCGCCTTTTTTTTCCTCGTTGCAACTTGCTAAAGTGATTGCTAATAAAATGATAGATAGGAAGTTATAATTTTTCATTGTTTGAATTTTTGATACCCCAATATAACGTTATTTTTTAATGATTAAAGCTCTTGTAAAAATATAAAAAGATTGTATCTTTGCACCGGCAAGTCCTACACGACCAGCTCCTGCAGACTCCCCCAGGATGGGAACATAGCAAGGGTACGTGGTTGAGCGGTGCGATGTAGGTCGCTTGCCATTTTTTTAATCTGAATTTATTTCAGATTCTTTTCTAAATTCACACAAATAAGTAGTCTTCCTTCGGGAGGATTTTTTTATTTTTGGACCTTTCGTACAATAAACATCAATAATCATGAATAAAGTAGTTTTAATAACAGGCGGTTCTTCAGGAATAGGGAAATCTATTGGCGAATTTTTACACCATAAAGGTTTTGTTGTGTACGGAACTAGCAGAAATCCGGAACGAATTTTAAATTCGGTTTTTCCTCTAATTGCTTTAGATGTTCGGGATTCGGATTCGATTCATGCAGCTGTAGCCAAAGTGATTGCGACCTCCGGAAGGCTTGATGTTGTCATTAACAACGCTGGTGTTGGGATTACGGGACCATTGGAAGAAATTCCGATGCATGAAATTAAGAATAATTTTGAGACTAATCTTTTTGGCCCAATTGAAGTAATGAAAGCAGTGTTACCACAAATGCGTACACAACAATCAGGATTAATCATCAACGTGACTTCTATTGCGGGATATATGGGTTTGCCGTATCGAAGTGTTTATTCTGCTTCAAAGGGTGCCCTTGAACTCATTACTGAAGCGTTGCGAATGGAAGTGAAATCCTTTGGTATTCATATTACGAATGTGGCACCGGGAGATTTTGCGACAAATATTGCTTCGGGACGTTTTCATGCTCCGGTGCTAAAGGGTTCCGCTTACGAAACTCCGTACGGAAACACCTTGAAAACGATGGATGAACATGTAGACAGCGGCAGTAATCCAAATGAAATGGCCGAAGCGGTCTATCAGATTATCCAAACTCCAGAACCTAAAATTCATTATAAAGTGGGCGTTTTTATGCAAAAAATTTCAATTGTTTTGAAAAGAATTTTACCAGATAAAGTATATGAAAAAATGCTGATGAGCCATTATAAGTTGTAATTTTGCACCGAATTTATTAGCGTGAGGGCTTTCCGCTTCAATCTTTTATTTTTTCTTTAAAAATAAAAGATTGAAGCGGAAAGCCCGACCCTTGGGTCACGCCCAAAGAATTAGAAACACACAATTAAATTAGATAATATGAAATTTTTTATTGACACGGCTAATTTAGCTCAGATTGAGGAAGCACAGGCGTTGGGCGTTTTGGATGGTGTTACAACTAATCCAACATTAATGGCAAAAGAAGGAATCACAGGAAAAAACAACATTTTGAAACATTATGTTGACATTTGTAATCTTGTTGATGGTGATGTTAGTGCCGAAGTAAATGCTTTGGATTACGACGGAATGGTAAAAGAAGGTGAAGAGTTGGCGGATTTACACGAGCAAATCGTGGTGAAAGTTCCTATGACTAAAGAAGGGGTTATGGCTGCTAAATACTTTTCGGATAAAGGTATAAAAACAAATGTAACTTTAGTATTCTCGGCTGGTCAGGCTTTATTGGCTGCTAAAGCGGGAGCTACTTATGTTTCTCCGTTTATTGGTCGTTTAGATGATATTTCTACAGACGGTTTGGCTTTGATCGAAGAAATAAGATTAATTTATGATAACTACGGTTACGAAACTCAAATTCTGGCTGCTTCAGTGCGTCACACGATGCACATTGTAAACTGTGCGAAAATTGGTGCTGATGTGATCACCGGACCACTTTCTGCCATTTACGGCTTATTAAAACACCCATTGACTGATATCGGATTGGCGCAATTTGTGGCTGATTTTGAGAAAGGAAATAAATAAAAAATGCTCGGTGAGCCATTTTGAGTCTCAGCGAATTGAATAAAAAAATCCCATTTCAAATTTGAAATGGGATTTTTTTTATTGGTTTGGTTTCAATATGGTTTGGTATTATATTTTTGATTAGTGTCCGCCACCAACTTCTACTTCTTTTCCGATTCCTTGTTTTTCCAAAATTCCAATTACTTTCCATCCGTAGAATGCGATGAATGCGAAACATAAAACAGGAATGAAGTAAGAAGCATGAATTCCTATAATATCTGCTAGTTTTCCTTGTAATGGCGGGATAATACCACCACCCAAAATCATCATCACCAAGAAGGCTGAACCTTGGGAGGTATATTTTCCTAAACCTGCAATTGCTAATGAGAAAATAGAAGGCCACATGATACTTAAGAATAATCCACCGCTCATGAAAGCAAAAATAGCGATTGTACCCGTAGTGAATAAACCAATAAGCATGGCTGTCATTCCCATTAAACCAAAAATCATTAAGGTTCTAGACGGTTGATCTTTTCCTAAAAAGAAACCAGCGATTTGGAACAAAATTACAAATGCATAAGCATATAAAGGTGTTACATCTTGTCCGGAAATAGCGTTAGCGGCTAATACGACTCCAAAAGCTATGTAAGGAACTACGATAAGTAAAATTTTCTTTAGTTGAGATGACGGGTTGAAAACTGTAATGGCTCCTGCCCAACGCCCAATCATTAAGCTTCCCCAATACATAGACATATAGGGCGCTAAAGCAGGTCCAGCTATTGAACCAAAATCAGCAGTCACCAATAATTCACCAAGGTTACTTCCTATAGTTACTTCGACACCTACGTAAGCGAAAAGGGCTAACATTCCCAAAACTAATTGTGGGTATTTCATGGCTCCCCATCCTTCAGGATTTTTTTGAGCCGTTGTATTGGCGAAAAATAATCCAATAACAACTACCAAAAGTGTAGAAACCGTTAAGGCTAATCCTAAGTAATCTTTTTCTTTGTTCTCGATAAAACGAGTAATAAATTCAGCATCTTCATAACGAGAAAAGATATAGGCAAAAATAGCAACCAAAATTACAGTGATCGCAATTAGCGTTTTCATTGCTTTATTCGCCGTTTCAAAAGTAGAATCACTTTTTCCGGCCGGTAACTTTTTAGAAAAATGGAATAAGGCTGCTGCCAATAAAAAGAGTGCACCAACAAATACATAAAGGATTCTCATAGAATCTAATGAATCTGGTTTTTGAGCAAATTCTTCGATATTAACTCCTGCAATAACACCAAACAAGGCGATAGAAACCACTATCGGTCCTATTGTGGTGCCCAATGAGTTGATTCCACCAGCAAGATTTAGTCTGCTTGATGCTGAATGTGGTTCGCCCAGTGAAGCAGCAAACGGCTGTGCCGATGTTTGTTGCAGTGAGAAACCAAGAGCTACAATGAATAATGCACCAAGAATAAACAAATAACTTCCTTGTGTTACCGCTAAAATCATAAGCAGAGCACCAAACGTACTTATCAATAATCCGTAAATAATTCCTTTTTTGAATCCCCAACCGTTTAAAATATCTTTTTTGGCGATACTGCTAAAAATAAAAAGCAATAAAGCTCCGATATAATAAGCCCCATAAAAAGCAAAATCGATAAGTTGACTTTGAAATTGGTCTAAGCCAAATTTAGCTTTGCAAAATGGAATAAAAATTCCGTTTGATGCTCCAATAAAACCCCAAAAGAAAAATACGGTTATGAGTGTGTAAAGCGCGGAATTGTTAGACTTTGTTTGTTCTGAATTCATAAGTATACATTGGTTAATGATTAAAACTAAATACTTTTATAGCTGTAAGACCGTAAATATATTTGTTAAGTAAATTAAAAAAAAATAATTTAGACTAAATATTGTTATAATTATTGAATCACCACGTTTTATTAAAAAATGATGCTTTTTTTTTAACCTTTTTGCTAATTCTAAAACGACGGTAACTTTGAAATTGGGATTAAATGTACTTTATCTATAGAAATAGTTTAAGATTTTCATAATCTCCATTTTTTTGGATACTCGAAGCAATCTGATTTATGGTATTTTTTATTTTCCTTACTCTTTTAAAAAAACTATCTTTATAATTCAGTATGAAAAACACGATATGAAAAGTGATTTAAGAAGAAAAAAAGATATCAGTTATAAAAGTGCCGGTAAATTCGAAGAAACTAGATTTGAAAAAATTCATAATGAAATTTTCAAAAACTCAACAGAAGCCTCTGTAATTGTAGCGCAGGAAATTGCTGAATTGATTAAATCAAAAGAAAAGCAAAATAAATCTTGTGTTCTTGGTTTGGCTACTGGCTCTTCACCTATTAAAGTGTATGAAGAACTAGTTAGAATGTATAGAGAAGAAGGACTTAGTTTTAGCAATGTAGTCACTTTTAATCTGGATGAATATTATCCGATGACTAAAGAGAACAATCAGAGCTATCATTATTTTATGCATCAGCATCTTTTTAATCATATTGATATTAAGCCTGAAAACATACATATCCCAGATGGAACGATAGCTATTGAAGAACTGAATCAATACTGTATTGATTATGAAATGAATATTAAAAATGCTGGCGGACTTGATTTTCAATTATTAGGAATTGGTCGTACGGGTCACGTTGGGTTCAATGAACCAGGATCCCATATCAACTCGGGCACTCGCATAATTACTTTGGATCACATTACAAGAGTCGATGCCTCATCTGATTTTAATGGGATTGACAATGTTCCTAAAAGAGCAATTACCATGGGAGTTTCTACGATTCTCAGATCTAAAAGAATTGTATTAATGGCCTGGGGCCAAAACAAAGCAGATATAATAAAAAGAACAATTCAAGGCGATATTAGCTCTGAAGTTCCTGCGACATTTTTGCAAAATCATGCTAATGCTACGTTCGTTTTAGATCAATTGGCAGCTTCAGAATTAACCCGTTTCAAAACACCGTGGTTAGTGGGCGAATGTATTTGGACTCAAGAGTTAAAAAGCAAAGCAATTGTTTGGCTGTGTCAAAGTACCAATCAATCTATTTTGAAATTGACCGACAGAGATTACAATAATAATGGAATGTCTGATCTTTTAGCATTAGAAGGTTCAGCTTACGACTTGAATATAAACATGTTCAATGTGTTGCAGCACACCATAACCGGATGGCCAGGAGGTAAACCTAATACTGATGATTCCCATAGACCGGAAAGGGCTAATCCTGATAAGAAAAGAGTGATTCTTTTTAGTCCGCATCCAGATGATGACGTGATTTCCATGGGAGGAACTTTTTCTAAATTAATAAAACAAGGACATGATGTTCATGTAGTGTATCAAACTTCAGGAAACATCGCTGTTACAGATGACGAAGCCTTAAAATTTGCTGAGGTTTGTACTGATTTCATTGGAGATGCTAAAACTAAAATTGATTTTCAATCCGTTATTGATTTCCTGAGGAACAAGTCAGAAAATCAAATAGATTCTCTTGAAGTTCGGAAACTTAAAGCACTTATCAGACGCAGAGAATCGTATGCAGCCGTTCGGTACATTGGGTTAAATGAATCGAATATCCATTTTCTGGATATGCCTTTTTATGAGACGGGACTAATAAAGAAAAACCCAATCCACGCGGATGACATTGCTATTGTAAAAGCGATTATCGAAAAAATAAAACCGCATCAGGTTTTTGCCGCTGGTGATCTTGCGGATCCGCACGGAACGCATGAAGTTTGTCTTAATGCTATTTTTACTGCTATGGCAGCGTTGAAACCACAATCGTTTATGAATGATTGCTGGCTGTGGTTATATCGTGGTGCTTGGCATGAATGGGAAATTCATGAAATAGACATGGCAGTACCATTAAGTCCAGAAGAAGTAATGCTAAAAAGACACGCAATTTTATACCATCAATCGCAAAAAGACCGCGTGATGTTTCAAGGTAATGATTCCAGAGAATTTTGGGTGCGTGCCGAAGACCGCAATAAACATACAGCAAAATTATATGATGATTTAGGACTGGCAGAATATGAAGCCATCGAAGCTTTTAAACGTTTTGACTATTAAAAACATATTGAATACCTATAAACTATGAAATACTTTTTGATCCTATTATTAGTAAGTTTTGTTTCGAATGCACAAATTACCACCGAGCAATTAAACCTAATGCCTTGGCCACAAAATATAAAGTTGACCGCTGGCACTTTTGCTTTAAGCAAAAATTTTAAAGTGAATATTACCGGGAATCCTAATCCTAGAATTTTTATAGGCGCAACCAATTTCCTGCGACGATTAGATGGCAGAACGGGATTGTTTCTCGAACAAAGTTTTTTGACAGAAGTCAACGAAAGTCCGGAAGCAGAATTGCAGATAAATTGTGTTCGCAACGGAAAAATAGAAATTAATGAGGACGAAAGTTACGAATTGGAAATTGCTTCTAATCAAATAACCATTAATGCCACAAGTGATTTAGGGGCTTTGCATGGTTTGGAGACGTTATTACAATTGCTTCAGAATAATAGTACGTCATATTACTTTCCGGTTGTTGAAATCTCGGATTCGCCACGTTTTACCTGGAGAGGCTTGATGATTGATGCGGCCCGACACTTCCAACCGGTAGATGTTATCAAAAGAAATCTGGACGCTATGGCTTCGATGAAAATGAATGTTTTCCATTGGCATTTAGCCGATGATCAAGGTTGGAGAATTGAATTAAAAAATCATCCAAAATTGACAGAATTAGCCTCAGATGGAAATTTTTATACTCAGGAAGAAATTAAAAATATTGTAAAATATGCTGATGAAAGAGGGATTCTGGTTATTCCTGAAATAGATGTTCCTGGACATGCATCGGCATTGCTGACTGCCTATCCTGAAATAGGAAGTAAAGTAGGTGAGGGGGAAATCACGTATGAAGTACAAAGAAATTCAGGGATTTTCAATGCGACTTTAGACCCTATAAATCCAAAAACCTACGAAGTTTTAAGTTCGATTTTTGATGAAGTGTGCCCGTTATTTCCAAGTAGTTATTTTCATATTGGAGGTGACGAAAACAATGGGAAGGAGTGGAATGCAAATCCTGCTATTCAGCAATTTAAAAAGGATAATAATCTGGCCAGTAATCATGATTTGCAAACTTATTTTAATATGAAGTTGATTCCAATCTTGAAAAAATACAACAAAAAATTAATGGGTTGGGAAGAAATAATGACTGAAAACATGTCTAAAGACGCCATAATTCATGCTTGGCGAGGAACTAACGAAGGGCAAGAAGCCGGTGGAGCATTGATCAAAGCTGCAAAAAGCGGTTACAATACAGTGTTGTCAAATGGATATTATATTGATTTGATGCTTGGTATTGAAAGTCATTATTTGAATGATCCCATACCCAAAAAGATAATTCTTAGTCCAGAGGAAAAAGCAAGGGTTTTAGGAGGAGAAGCAGCGATGTGGAGTGAACTCTTAACGCCATTAAATATAGATTCCAGAATTTGGCCACGAACCGCTGCGATAGCCGAGCGATTATGGTCTGATGAATCTGTTACCGATATGAACAGCTTACGCAAAAGGTTGAAAACAATTTCTTTTCGATTAGAAGAACTCGGAATTACTCACATTAGAAACAAAGAAGTGATTTTAAGAAACATCAGCAACAATCAAGATACGCGTGCATTGAATGATTTTTCAAACCTTTGTGAACCACTGAAAAATTACAAACGTAATGGTGGCGGAAAGAAATACCGCATGCATTCTCCGTTGACCTTATTTGCGGATGCTTGTAATGCGGATGCTTCGGAAGCACTAGATTTTAATGTTGCAGTCAATACATATTTAGCAAATAAAAGCAAGGAGAATAAAGGGATAGTGACTGACTTTTTTAAGAAGTGGATCGTCCTAAATTCCGATTTAATTGCTTTAAGTGCCAATGCGCCGCTGGTGCAACCTCTTTTGCCCTTGTCTAAAAGTTTGAGTGATGTATCCCAGCAGCTATTGCTTTTAATAGATAAAAAACAAAAAGTAAGTCAAACTGTATTGGAAGATTTATTAGAGAAATGCAATACCAGAAGTCCCGCCGATGTAGAATTAGCAGTTTACGGCAGTTTAAAAAAATTGTTGTAAACAAGAAAAGTAACATTGGCTTTATGAAGTAAGAATTTTGAAATCCTGATAATTTGTGTCAGGATTTTTTTCTGTTAATTGTTGTTCTAATCCGTAAATTAAAACCGTTAAAAATGGATTTTTTTGGAATTCAGTAAATCGTTATTTTTTTCGTATTTTTGCAAAAATTTTATAAAATAAATATTCATGTTAACAGTAAATAATTTATCAGTTCAGTTTGGCAAACGAATTTTGTTTGACGAAGTAAATACTATCTTCACTCACGGTAATATCTACGGAGTTATCGGAGCCAATGGCGCTGGAAAATCTACTTTTCTTAAAATAATCGCCGGGGAAATGGACCCAACTTCGGGACATATTCATTTGGAACCAGGAAAACGTATGTCGGTTTTAAACCAAAACCACAATATGTTTGACGAAAGCACCGTATTGGAGACCGTTATGATGGGGAATAAAACCTTGTATGCGATCAAAAAAGAAATGGATGCTTTATATTTAGATTACAATGATTCAAATGCGGACAGGATAGGCGAGTTACAAGTGCAATTTGAAGAGATGAACGGTTGGAATGCTGATTCCGACGCGGCATCGATGTTATCAAATCTAGGCATTACAGAGGAACATCATTATACTTTAATGGGAGATCTTGAGGGAAAAATTAAAGTTCGTGTCCTTTTGGCACAAGCGCTTTTTGGAAATCCGGATTTACTTATTATGGATGAGCCTACCAATGATCTGGATTTTGAAACCATTGCCTGGTTAGAGAATTTCTTGGCCAATTATGAAAATACCGTAATTGTAGTTTCTCACGACAGACACTTTTTGGATTCCGTTTGTACACATATTTCGGATATAGATTTCAGTAAAATAAATCATTATTCCGGAAACTATACATTCTGGTATGAATCAAGTCAATTAGCAGCAAAACAACGCGCGCAACAAAACAAAAAAGCAGAAGAAAAGAAACAGGAATTAGAAGAATTTATTCGTCGTTTTAGTGCGAATGTAGCCAAATCAAAACAAGCTACTTCTCGTAAAAAAATGATTAGCAAGCTGAATATTTCCGAAATAAAACCATCAAGTCGTCGTTATCCGGCAATTATTTTTGACCAAGAGCGTGAGGCAGGAGATCAAATTTTGAATGTGCAAAATTTAAGCGCTTCTGTTGATGGAGATATTTTATTTAAAGGCGTAGATTTGAATATGGCCAAAGGCGATAAAATCGTTCTTTTCTCCAAAGATTCACGTGCCACTACCGCTTTCTACGAAATTCTAAATGGAAATCAAAAAGCGGATTCCGGAACTTATGATTGGGGAGTTACAACAAACCAAGCGTATTTACCAGGAGATAATCATTCGTTTTTCGAAAACGATTATTCTCTTGTAGATTGGTTGCGTCAATGGGTAAAAACTGAAGAGGAGCGTGATGAAGTAAATATTCGTAGTTTTCTTGGAAAAATGATTTTTTCAGGAGAAGAAGCCTTAAAAACCTGCAGAGTATTATCCGGAGGAGAAAAAGTGCGTTGCATGTTGTCTCGAATGATGATGGAACGAGCGAATGTTTTAATGCTGGATGAACCTACCAATCACTTGGATTTAGAGTCCATTACAGCTTTTAATAATTCATTAAAAAACTACAAAGGTTCTGTGATTTTCACCACTCATGATCATGAATTCTCGCAAACGGTTGCTAATAGAGTAATTGAATTAACGCCTAATGGAGCGATTGACCGTTACATGACTTTTGATGATTACCTAGATGATGAAAAAGTTCAGGAATTGAGAGCTAAAATGTATATTGTATAAAAAGTAATTTATATTTAAGATTAAAAATATCCCGCAATTGCGGGATATTTTTATTAAAAGAAGTTTTTAATTGTCAATCTTAATTAAACGATCATTATTTCTTACCGAAAATCTTATTAATGATAAAAATGATAATAACGATAACGGCAACAACTATAAATATACCAACACCTACTCCAGCTTTGAATATTCCTCCTATTATTGAACAACTTGAAAATGAAATTAGTACCAATGAAAGCATTAATAGTCTGGTTAATTTTTTTAGCATGATTTCTATCTTTAATTTGAAATATAAAATTACAGGTTTCAAGTATAGCGTTGTTACATAATTATTTAAGTTTATTGTAAAATTTAGAGGATAAAATCAAAAAATAGTGGTTAACTACCATAATTAAACATAAAAGTAATATAATAAAACCAAAGATGATATTATATTAGAAGATGAATTTAAAGAATTATTAGGTCATAATTTCATTAATATTCTATCAAAAGAAAAACGTGTTGTAGATGAATATGGTCAAATCTTTGAAAATTTGATTAAAATCAACCAAAAAGTAACTGATGAATTATTTTACCTCTGTAGACCTCCGCCTATGATGGAAGCAATAGAAAAGCAATTAACAGTTTTACATGTCAAAAAAGACCGCATTGTAAAGGAAAAAATTTGATGCATAATAAAGTCTTATAGTACTGCTGTTTTAATGTGTGAATCCTATAACTTAATACTAAAGTTATGTAACAAATTTTTTTCACGTTGCTTTTAAATTTACTAAATATTTTAAAGTATTTTATAACTATAAAAAACAATTGAAAATGAAAAAAATGAAAATTATTCTATCTTTCTTCGTATTAGGAATTATTATGACTTCATGTAATAACAACGAAGAAATAGCTTCAAGTTATCCTTATCAAGTAAAAATGACTGACGCTCCGGGGCCATATCAAAAAGTAAATATTGATTTACTAGGTGTAGAAGTAACTGGCGATGCTGGAGAAACGGTAACGTTGAATGTTAAGAAAGGAATTTATAACCTACTTGATTTTTCTAACGGCGAAAGTACTCTTATTGCTACTGACACCTTACAAATTTCTAAAGTTGCTCAAATTAGACTTATACTTGGAACAAACAATACGGTAGTTGTTGATAATGTAACCTATCCTTTGAATACTCCAAGTGCTGAACAATCAGGACTGAAATTACAAGTACACCAAACACTTGAACAAGGAATTTTGTATAGTGTTTTACTTGATTTTGATGCGAATAAATCAATTGTGAATACAGGAAATGGTGCTTATAAATTGAAACCTGTTGTTAGAACAATTGAAGCGGCTATAAGTGGTAACATTAAAGGTAAAATTACTCCGGTAGGCAGTTTAGCTGTAGTCACTGCTGTTGATGTTCTTACGAGTTTATCTTATTCAACAAACGCAAATGCAAGCGGTGAATTTTTAGTTATGGGTCTTCCTTCAGGGACTTACAACGTAACTATGACTCCTGTTTTACCTTTATTGCCTGTAACAAAAAGTACTATCGTAGTGACCATTGGTAATACAACTGATATAGGAACAACTGCATTTTAAAAAGTATAAATAAATTTGTTACGTTAAACACTTAATTTTTTATTAATTGAGTATTTTTTTTATCATAAAGAATGCTGTTAATAACGTATTTTCTAAGTTTATTCCGTTTGGAAAAATGAGCCTTACAAATTATATATTTCAGTCAGCAATTGGCGTATTTATTTATTACCGATATGGGTTGGGACTTTTTAAATATACTGGCGCTATCTTTTGCTTATTGATAGGATTTGCATTGTTTTTTATCCAATTATATTTTTGTAAATGGTGGCTTGAAACCCACAAGCAAGGACTTTTAGAAATGATTTGGCATAAAGCCACATGGATTTCATGGGGCAAATCCTAAATGCTGCTATTTTCTCCCTTTTTAATTATAATATCATAAATTGGAATTTGTATATTTGCCAAACCAAACTACACAATTACTATGAGTCAAAAAGTATTACTTACTGCAAAAGAAGTTACTATCATATTACATCGTTTGGCTTGTCAATTAATAGAAAAACATTTAGATTTTTCAGATACAATATTAGTTGGAATCCAACCAAGAGGTGTTTTTTTGGCGGAGCGATTGAAACAAATTCTGGAAAAAGAATATCAAACTCCTGAAATTCAATTAGGTTATCTGGACATTACCTTTTTCAGAGATGATTTTAGAAGAACAGATAAGCCATTAGAAGCCAATAAAACCAAGATTAATTTTATTGTTGAAAATAAAAAAGTCATTTTCATAGATGATGTCCTGTTCACCGGACGAAGCATACGCTCAGCTTTGACTGCTATACAATCTTTTGGGCGACCTTCGGAAATTGAACTGCTGGTTTTGATAGACAGACGTTTCAGTCGCAATTTACCCATTCAACCGGATTATAGAGGCAGACAGGTAGACGCAATAAATGATGAAAAAGTAAAAGTGAGCTGGAAAGAAAATGACGGAGAAGATGGTGTGTATTTAATTACAAGTTAGATTTAAAACAAAAGCCACCTATTAAAAACTATAATCGTAAATAAAAATGAAAGAATTAAGCGTAAATCATTTATTAGGGATAAAATACATCAACAAGAATGATATTGACCTGATTTTTGAAACTGCCGATCATTTTAAAGAAGTCATTAATCGACCAATTAAGAAAGTGCCTTCGTTACGAGATATTACCATTGCCAATATTTTCTTCGAAAACAGTACCAGAACAAAACTTTCTTTTGAATTAGCACAAAAACGGTTGTCTGCAGATGTTATTAGCTTTTCGGCAGCACAATCTTCTGTCAAAAAGGGAGAAACATTAATAGATACCGTAAACAATATCCTTTCGATGAAAGTAGATATGGTGGTGATGCGGCACGCGAATCCAGGCGCTGCTTATTTCTTGTCCAAAAACGTAAAAGCCAGCATCGTCAACGCAGGAGATGGTGCACACGAACATCCTACACAAGCGTTGTTAGACAGCTATTCCATTCGAGAAAAACTAGGTGAAGTAGCCGGAAAGAAAGTGGTCATTGTAGGTGATGTTTTGCATTCCAGAGTCGCTTTGTCCAACATCTATGCGTTGCAAATGCAAGGCGCTGAGGTCAAAGTTTGCGGGCCTAAAACACTTATTCCAAGACATATTGAATCGCTTGGCGTTACTGTGGAACCTAATTTAAGAAAAGCATTAGAATGGTGTGATGTTGCCAATATGTTACGTGTACAAAATGAACGTATGGATGTCAATTATTTCCCATCCACAAGGGAATATGCACAACTATATGGAGTTGATAAACCACTTTTGGATTCTCTTAATAAAGAAATTATAATTATGCATCCCGGACCTATTAATCGCGGTGTAGAGATTACAAGTGAAGTGGCTGATTCCCATCAATCCGTGATTTTGAACCAAGTAGAAAATGGTGTAGCAATTAGAATGGCGGTTATTTATCTTTTGGCTTCAAAAATTCAATAAACTAATTTAAAACTTTGTAAATTAGCTACTTATAAACCATACTGCTATTAAAGATGCAGTCTCTGAAATTTAATACAATGAAAGTAGATCAAAAAGGACATACGATAACGATTAGGGATACTCAGGGTGATTTTACTTCTTTTTTGATGAAGGTTACCCACCAATATAAAACATTCGAAAAATACAACATAATAATTGATCTTTTGTTGCATAACGATTTGTCAACAAATGATGTTAAATTATTTATGCCATTGTCAAAACAACATAAAAAAGCTAAAAAATCTTTTGTAATTGTCACTTCTGATTTTGATTACAATGCCATTCCTGAGAAATTAACAGTGGTGCCCTCACTATTAGAGTCCCATGATATTATTGAAATGGAGGAGATTGAAAGAGATTTAGGTTTTTAAGTTAGAACACTCGGTTACTTTTTAACCGCCAAATTTATTTAAACAAATATGAAATAACGATTAAACAGTTAACCAAATAACCGAATAAATTAAACTTGAAACTAACAATCCTCGGTTGCTATGCAGCCACTCCACGAACCTTTACAAATCCTACTTCCCAGATTTTAGACATAAAAAACAGACTTTTTTTGATTGATTGCGGAGAAGGAACCCAAGTGCAATTGCGGAAGAATAAAATACGATTTTCTAAAATAAACCATGTTTTTATTTCCCATTTGCACGGAGACCACTTCTTTGGATTAGTGGGTTTAGTATCCACATTTACTTTGCTCAACAGAACTACGGATTTGCATATTTATGGTCCAAAGGGCATCAAAGAAATTATCAAGTTGCAATTGCGATTGTCTAATTCTTGGACCAATTACGGTTTGTTCTTTCATGAATTGGAATCGCTGGAAAGCGAAATTATTTTTGAAGACGACAAGGTTTTGGTAAAAACCATTCCATTAAAACACCGCGTGTATACAAATGGTTTTTTGTTCCAAGAAAAATTAGGAGACCGAAAACTGAATTTGGATGCCGTTCAAAATTATGAAATAGAGAGCTGCTATTACCAAAAAATAAAAAATGGGAAAGACATCGCGTTGGAAGACGGAAGAATCATAGCAAACGACAAATTGACATTTGATCCTATTCCGGCAAAGAATTATGCATTTTGCTCAGATACTGCTTACAATGAGGAGATACTTCCTATAATTGAAAATATAGATGTGTTGTACCATGAATCTACTTTCCTTCAATCGGAGGAAAATCTGGCAAAAAAAACATTACATTCTACAGCTAAAGAAGCTGCAACCATAGCTTTGAAAGCAAATGCTAAACAATTAGTTTTAGGACATTATTCCACCCGATATGAAAATATCGGATTGTTTAAAGAAGAAGCCGAAACTATTTTCCCCTCAGTACTCTTAGCAGATGATGGAAAAAGCTTTGAGTTTTAAATACAGAAATCAATTTAGAGTATAAAATAGTATTTGGATTTTTTGATAATTTTTATCAAATCATTCAACAATCAAACATTTTTAAAACAATGAAATATGAACGACTTAAGTAATTACAGAAAATCATACGAAAAGAGTGAATTATTAGAATCGAATATTCCGGAAGACCCAATAAATTTGTTTAATCGCTGGTTTCATGAAGTAGAAGATTATGGTGGCGAAAGCGAAGTAAATGCTATGACGGTTGCTACAATAGGTTTAGATGGTTTTCCCAAGTCTAGAGTTGTTTTATTGAAAAAATTTACTGAAGAAGGTTTTATTTTTTATACCAATTACAATTCAGAAAAAGGTAAGGCTATTGCTGAAAATCCTAATGTGTGCCTGTCTTTTTTTTGGCATACTATGGAGCGTCAGGTAATCATTAAAGGAATTGCAAAAAAAACATCGGAAATGACTTCTGATAGTTATTTTGAATCCAGACCTGATGGCAGTAAATTAGGCGCAATAGTTTCTAACCAAAGTGAAGTGATTCCTTCCAGAGGCTATTTAGAGGAAAACCTGAAGCAGTTAGAAAAAGATTTTGAGAGTGTTGTAATTCCGAGACCCAAACACTGGGGCGGATTTTTAGTAACTCCTTTAGAAGTAGAGTTTTGGCAAGGAAGGCCCAATCGATTACATGATAGAATTCGTTATACAAGTCAACACGATTATTCTTGGAAAATGGACAGGCTCTCTCCTTAAAGTAGGAAATATACATATATAAATATCTTTATAATGTAGTTAGTCGATTATTTTTGGTAGTTTAACGATAAAAGATGTAATTTTAATTAATAATAAAAAGCATCTATTAATTATTCTTAAAGTTTTTTGCCCCACAATTTACTTTACACTTAAACTACTACTCTTATGAAGCTAAAATTACTTCGTGCGTTATTGCTCGTGACTGTAATATGCACTATGAATTCCTGTTCTTCAGACTCTTCTGATACTCAAACAGCTGATGCCGTAGCAAAGAAAGTAACTGTTTATTCATACAATTCGATCGAAATAGAAACGATGAATTTGATTAATGCTCACAGAGTTCGCAAGGGTTTAACACCTTTAGAAAAAATTAATCACATGTCTTACAAATCAGAAGAACATGATCATTATATGATTGCAAATAATGTAGTGAATCATAATGATTTTGTGGCTCGTTCCGAAAATATAATGAAAACATTAGGAGCCACATCCGTGAGCGAAAATATTGCTTATAATTACAATACACCACAAGCGGCTTTAAATGCTTGGTTAGCCAGTCCTAGTCATAAAGAAAATATAGAGGGTAATTTTACCCATTTTGGAATTGCAATAAAAGAGGATCCTGCAACGGGTAAAAAATATTACACAAATATCTTCGCAAAAATTTAAGTTGAGTATTTTTTTATAATTAAAAGGCTGTCTTCCCCCAAAAGACGGCCTTTTATTTTTTATGAATAGCCAATTATTTTTAAAAAGGTTTAGTGCTATTTTTTTATTTACAAAAAGTCCAATGAATCTACTTTCATTGGACTTTTTGTATTTGTGTAATCTTACGGAATTTTTATTCGTTTATAAAAAAAACAACTAATTTTATTCTAAAGTAGCTCTTTCATTTTTGGTTTACGTCCTCTTTATTTTTCGATTTTACTTCGGCAACCATTTTTTTATTTCGGGATCATCGACTGTAGTTTGTGCGTAATTGGTATGAGAAATGATTAGTAGTAGGAACAGTATCGAACTGATGAGTAAAAGATACTAAATAGTCGGCAGTACAACTCATAATGAAACAACGGAAAGTGATGCTTCTGGAAAACTAAAAAACCTCGGATTCGGGCTTTATTTTTTTGTGGACGGTTTCTTAATTTACTATTTTCAAACTTCGTACCTTTGCACTTTAGAAATTGAAAGAAAATGATTGAAATAGGAAAATACAATACGCTTACCATATTACGCGATACCAAAGTGGGTTTGTTTCTAGGTAATCCAGAAAAAGATCCCGAAGGAATTCACGACATTCTGTTGCCTAACAAATATGTACCAAACGAATTTGAAATAGGCGAGGAGTTGATTGTTTTTGTGTATTTAGACCACGAAGAAAGACCCGTTGCCACCACATTAGAACCGTATATATTATTGAATGAATTTGCGCTTTTGCGTGTGAATTATACCAATCAGATTGGTGCTTTTATGGATTGGGGAATGGAAAAAGATATTTTGGTTCCGTTCAAAGAGCAGGCGCGTCCTATGGAAAAAGGCAAACGCTACTTGGTTTATCTTTATATGGACGAAAAAACTAATCGTTTGGTGGCTTCCAGTAAAACCAACCAATTTCTAAAAAATGAGGAGCTAACGGTTGAAAAAGGAGAAGAAGTGGATTTGATTGTTTCGCACATTACTGAAATAGGAATTAACGTAATTATCAACGAGAAACATAAAGGTTTGTTGTACAAAGATGAAGTGTATGATGATGCAATTCGGACAGGAGACCGCATGCGCGGCTACATTAAGACGATTCGCCCTGATAATAAAATTGATGTGGCATTGCAGGTTCAGGGGTACCAAAGTATCGAGCCCAATGCAGATAAAATTCTAGATGAGTTAAGAGCCAGCAGAGGTTTTTTGCGTTTGACGGACAATTCACACCCGGAAGACATTAAAACAGTTTTAAAAATGAGCAAGAAAACCTTCAAGAAAGCCATTGGTGCTTTATACCGAGAGAAATTAATCGAAATCAAGGAAGACGGAATTTACTTAATTAAGGAGTAAAATAATACCAACACTATTTTTATGTTTTATCGTTTTCAACCATTAAAAAATTTAGGAAGTTTAGTCAAGGAGCATATTCTTACTGTAGATTAATTTCTAAATGATTTAGAAAAAATATAAAATGTTTGAACAATGTTCAATGTAAATTAAAAAAAGAAAGACTAATCGGTATGATTAGTCTTTCTCTTTTTAATATTGTTTTAGAATAATAAATTCTGACAACATTAAAATAAATTGGATGTTCAAAGTAACTTTATCCACCTCTAACACTATAGTATTCAGGATACTATTTTTAAAACAATAACGTAAGCATAAAGTACTTTAAAGAATAGTTTGTCTTTAAATGTCCAGTCAGTTGCGTAGCATTTTTGAAAATAATTTCACAATAAAGCCACTGGTTTTATATATATTGGAAGATAATTTTCTAAACAATTGTTTATTAATGTCTCACTTATGCAAGAACAAGAAAAATAGCTCTTTAGTTAACCGTGGGTGTTACTTTTATTTTTACTGCTGAAGCAAATGATTTTCTCATAAACTCGTTAATCAGGGCTTTTGAAATAGTGTTATAAGTTATTACCGTAGAAAAACGAGTGACAACATTTTTAATGATATTCAATACATTCTTTTTTTAGGTTAATAAATCAGTGAAAAATCAATAATTAAATGAGATAAATAATTCGTATTTATCTGATTAGCTGATTATAAAGTTAGAAATAATTTGGATTCCCAACTGTTAAAACGCTATTTTTTGGTCGTTTTTTAACATTACAAAGCCTTTAATGAGAGAAATATTACCATAAGCTTGTCTAAATAGAATAGATAAAATGTAAAAAATGATTTATTTTTACACTATAATAATTAAAATCAATTGTAATGGATTGGATTACTGCTAAAGAATACGAAGATATCACTTATAAGAAATGCAATGGCGTTGCCAGAATTGCTTTTAACAGGCCGGATGTGCGCAATGCATTTCGTCCAAAAACGACAGCTGAATTGTATAATGCCTTTTATGATGCGCAGGAAGATACTTCAATTGGAGTAGTTTTACTTTCTGCCGAAGGACCTTCTTCTAAGGATGGCGTATATTCTTTTTGTAGCGGAGGCGATCAAAACGCACGTGGTCATCAAGGATATGTAGGCGATGACGGACAGCATCGTTTGAACATCTTAGAAGTACAACGCTTAATCCGATTCATGCCAAAAGTAGTTATCGCCGTAGTTCCTGGATGGGCTGTAGGCGGCGGACATAGTTTGCATGTGGTCTGCGATTTGACTTTGGCAAGTAAAGAACACGCTATTTTCAAACAAACTGATGCCGATGTAACCAGTTTTGATGGTGGATATGGTTCAGCTTATTTGGCTAAAATGGTGGGACAGAAAAAAGCACGTGAAATTTTCTTTTTGGGACGTAATTATTCTGCTCAGGATGCTATGGATATGGGAATGGTGAACGCTGTGATTCCTCACGCTGAATTAGAAAATACGGCTTACGAATGGGCGCAGGAAATCTTGCAAAAATCTCCAATGGCTATTAAAATGCTAAAATTTGCGATGAATCTTACGGATGATGGAATGGTGGGACAACAGGTTTTTGCCGGTGAGGCCACTAGACTTGCCTATATGACCGAAGAAGCTAAAGAAGGCAGGAATGCTTTTCTTGAGAAAAGAAAACCGAATTTTGAGAAAAAATGGTTGCCGTAATTGAGTATTCAGTTATTAGTGTTCAGTAGTCGGTCGCCATCAAGAACGCAGTCGTAATTTGTCATTTCGACGAAGAAGAAATCTCATTAACAGTTTCAGTAATCAGACTCAAAAGACTCAAATAAAAACGTCGCGCCTTAGTGGTCTTTGTGGCAAAAAAACTAAAATTTACAAATGGAAAATTTCACAAACGAAACAATTGATACGGGCCAACTTCCAAAATTTGAGAAAGTCACTTTTATGAATTTACATCCTAAATATATTAGGGTAGTATTGATTAATTTGGCGTTATTTATTGGCATACTTATTCTTGTTCCAATATTAATTTCAACATTTAAACCGGAACTGTTTTCAGGAAGAGTCTGGTTGATTATAGGAGCTGTTATTCCCGTATTCTCAGCTTTGTTGGTAGTGTTTTCTATTATTGGATTCCATAAAAAAGGATTTGCATTCAGGGAACACGATGTGCTTTTCAGACACGGAATAATTGCTACAAATACGATTGTAATTCCTTATAACAGAGTGCAACATGTGGCATTGCATGAAGGACTGATTTCACGTTATTTTGGTTTGGCCAAAATTGAAATTTTTACTGCTGGCGGAAATTCCAGTGATATTGAAATTCCCGGAATTGAAAAAGAACAAGCCGAAAATATCAAACAGTTGTTGATGGGTAAAATACAAAAGCAATTGTAATGGGAGCCGATTTTAGTCAGCCACAGAGGCAATCTTCAATAGGGATTTTAGTGATGTTTTTTTACACGCTTCAGTATTACGCCAGAGCGTTGTGGCCTATGATTGTGATTTGGATTTTCAAGTTTGATGAGGTTAATAAATTGTATTTTTTCTTTGGGATGCTTGCCCTCTTTGTGAGTGTTGGAGTTGTTTCTTATTTGAAATACCTGAATTTCACTTTCTTTTTGGATGCCGAAAATCAGGAATTTATCATTACCGACGGCGTTTTCAATAAAACCAAAACCGCGATTCAGCTGCGTAAAATCCAACAGGTAAATATCAATCAGTCTTTTATTCAAAAATTAATTGGTGTTTATGAATTGGATGTAGACACAGCCGGAAGCAATAAAAAAGAAGGTGCTATTCAAGCGATTTCGCAAGAACTGGCTTTGGAATTGAAATTTCGTTTGTTAGAAAATGAAGATATAAAGAATGAAATTGGCGCTGAAGAAACTGTATTGGAGGAAACCGAGCAAAAACTATTTGAAGCTGCGCATCCTTTTATTAAAATCAGTTTTTTGAGTTTGCTGAAAGTTGGAATTACATCTAATTATGGCAGAAGTATCGCTCTATTGGTAATTTTTTTTAGTACTATATATGAGAATTTTCAAAATTTTGGAGAAGAAAGCAATGCTTATAAGGAGAAAGTAGGATTATACATTGATAAAAATGTAGTGTTGCAAACTATTTTAATATCAATACTGTTGTTGTTTGTTGTGGTTCTGGTTGTAAATGTGATCCGTACGGTTTTTAAATATTATGATTATAGAATAGCGAGACAAAAAGGATCTTTGTTGTTGTCTTTTGGCTTGTTGAATACGAAAAGCACTATCATCAAACCTGAAAAAGTTCAGATCACGTCCGTTACCAGAAATTATTTCCAAAAAAAAATGGGAATTTTAGAACTACAAATCAAACAAGCTACCGGGGGTGAAAAGGAAGAACGGAAATCAATAATAGAAATTCCGGGATGCAGTGAAGCCGAAAGAGATTCCATATTGACGTTATTATTTCATCAAATTCCTGAAAAGGGAGTAATGCTTCAGCCTAATTTTCGTAAACTTGTTTTTTCTGTTATTCTTTCAATAGGATTACCTTTGTTTGGTTTTATGGCAGTTGGTCATTGGATTGAACCTATAATTTTTGAATATAATTATGTGATGCCAATTTATGTGATTTTTATTGGAGCAATCCAGTATTTTAAATTCAAAAATGACCGATTGTTTATCCATGAGAATTTTATAATAAAGCAAAGTGGCGCTTGGGATGTGAGCAATGATATTATTGAACCCAGTAAAATACAAGCGATTACAACGTCGCAGCTTTTTTGGCATAAAAAGTTGGATATTGGTTCCATAACATTGCATACCGCAGGAGGTAATATCGCTTTTCAATTAGGGAATTATTCAGTATTACAACAACAGGTTAATTTTTGGTTGTACGAAATAGAAACTTCCGATAGCAATTGGATGTAGTTTAAATAGTTTATTTGGTTAATTGTTTATTTGGTTAACCGAGTAAACAATTAACCAAATAAGCAATTACACTTTTAAATAAAAAAATATGAAACATTGGATTGAAGCCGCACGTTTACGAACCTTACCCTTATCGGTTTCTGGAATAATAGTTGGAAGCATGTACGCTTTGGCACACCCGACAGATAACATATTAACGCCTACGGAAGTTTTTAACTGGCGATTGTTTGGTTTTGCAATATTGACAACATTAGGATTGCAAATACTGTCCAATTTTGCCAATGATTACGGTGACGGCATGAAAGGAACGGATAATGAAGATCGGGTAGGACCAAAACGAGCCATACAAAGCGGTGTGATTACTCCGCAAGCCATGAAACGCGCCATGATCATAACATCAGCTTTGACGTTGCTTTCAGCGATGCTATTGATTTATTATGCGTTTAGAGATACAAATTTATGGTTTTCCTTGTTTTATTTGGTTTTGGGAATTTTGGCAATTGTATCAGCCATTCGATATACAGTTGGAAATACGGCGTACGGATACCGTGGATTTGGCGATGTGTTTGTCTTTGTATTTTTTGGGTTGGTGAGTACTTTAGGAGTGAATTTTTTATATTCTAAACAATTGGATGCGTTGTTGGTTTTACCTGCAATAGCCATTGGATTATTGAGTGTAGGTGTTTTAAATCTGAATAATATGCGAGACGAAGCATCAGATAAAAAATCAAATAAAAACACGATTGTCGTAAAAATTGGCGGTGCCAAAGCTAAAATATACCATTATATTCTGATTGTAACCGCGATGGTTTTAGTATTGATTTTTGCAATTACAGATGATTTTCACTTTGATCAATACTTGTTTTTATTGTCGTATATCCCTTTGACTAAACATTTAATTACCGTCTATAAAAACCAAAATCCTAAGGAATTAGATCCTGAATTAAAAAAACTGGCATTGAGTACTTTTGCACTTTCAATTTTATTGTCATTAGGTATGATTTATTTCTTTTCGGATATAATTGTAAACACTTTTTTAGGAGGAAGATAAAATAATAATCAAATACGGAATCTTTTAACCATTCTATTTTTAAATTAAAAAAGATGAAAATAACATTTTACGGTCACGGGGCATTAGGTATAGAAGTTGGCGGCAAACACATTATTGTAGATCCGTACATTTCGGCAAATCCTAATGCAGCTCACATTGACATTGATACGTTAAAAGCCGATTATATTTTAGTGACACATGCTCACGGAGACCATATTCTGGATGTCGATGCGATAGCTAAAAGAACGAATGCGGTAATTGTTTCTAACGCTGAAATTGCCGGTTATTATGGTGCAAAAGGCTTTCAATCGCATCCTATGAATCACGGTGGAAGCTGGAATTTCGATTTTGGAAAACTGAAATATGTAAATGCCATTCATTCCAGTTCGTTTCCTGATGGCAGTTATGGAGGAAATCCTGGCGGTTTTGTCATTGAAGGGGAACATAAAAACATCTATATTGCTGGTGATACAGCGCTTACTATGGATATGAAACTCATTCCTATGCGGACCAAACTCGATTTAGCCATTCTGCCCATAGGTGATAATTTTACCATGGATGTTGAAGATGCTATTGTCGCTTCTGATTTCTTGGATTGCGATAAAATTCTGGGGTATCATTACGACACTTTCGGTTATATCGAAATTGATCATGAAGATGCTATTCGTAAATTTTTCAATAAAGGAAAAGATCTCATGTTGTTAGAGATAGGAAGTTCCATAGAGTTGTAATTTTTTTATTTGAAGCTAATCCAGCTATCCGTTGCAATCTTTTATCACCCTGTCAGGGTTTGAAACCCTGACAGGGTGATAAAAGGATTTTTACTTCTATCTGGGCTAGGGTTTGCCGGTACCAAACTTCGTAGTTAATTTTACTAAAACGTTGTTCACTCTGGTGTTTAAATTTTATATCAATCATGCAAAAAAAGAATTTCATTTTTTTATTTCTGTTTCTAATTTCAACAAATACTATTTTTTCTCAGAAAGATGGCTATTGGGATAAAACCCGTGCTACAACCGAAGAAATTACAGTTTCCGCCAGAGATAGAATCGTTATAAAAACTCAAGATTTCCCTGAAGGAACTACCGAGGTCGTATACAGAATAACGCTTTTGGATAAAAATCAGCAAATGGTGGGCAGTTTAGTTTCGGTTTTAAAAGCTATTCCAGACCCAACAGGAATCAGTCAAGGTTCAGCAGGAGCAGTTTTTATCTTGTCGAAAATATCAGGTGATGATAAATGCAAGTATGCTGTTTTCTCTAGCGATGAATTAGCCATGCAATATAAAGAAAGTGGCAAAACGGATGATGCTTGTTTGGTTCAAGACACGCCGGTGAGTAAAGATGCCAAACGACTTTCTACTGAGAAATCTACTTGTATGCGATCGAATTCGGGAAATTTATGGTTTGGTTTCGAAAGTAAAAACTGGATCATGAACCAAAAAATCATTCTCGAAGTCGTGCCGTGGGTCGATAATAAACTCAGTCGCGGATGGACTTTAGCAAACAGAAAAGCAATCATCGATCAATGCAAAACATCTAATTTGGCTCAAAAAATGACCAATTCAGATGATTTTTGTGTTTGTATTCTCGATAAAATCCAAACCAAGTACAAGTTTAAGGAATTCCAGAAATTATTAGCTGTAGAGCGCACTAAGGCGTTCAGGGATTTTGGTAATAGTTGTTTTGGTGAAAGTAGTCTTTCAAAAAGTGTGTATGACGATTTGCGTAAGCAAGCCTCCATGTTGGCAAAACAAGGAATGCAAGGTGAGGCAATCACGAAATTGACAACGATTATCAATGACGGAAAAGCAACTGCTTTGGATTACAATGCGATAGGTAGCAGTTATGTTTTGACGAAGCAATACGGCAAAGCAATTAAATTCCTGAAAGAAGGTGAGAAAATAGACGATACAGAGTTATTGATAAAGCTGAATTTAGCACACGCGTATTTATTGAATGATAATTTTTCGTCTGCAAAAGCCATTTATAAAGAGTATCAGTCTCAAAACGTTACGGATAGTTTGAGTTGGACTCAAAAAGTAAAACAAGATTTCGCAGCTTTTAAGAAAGTTGGGATTAAAAATGATGATTTTGAAAGAGTTTTGAAGTTAATGGATAAATAAATCGAACTTTAAAGCTTATATGCCTTATATGTTTTAAAGAAGCAACAATTCTTTTTACCATGTTAGGCATCTAAATTTTAATAAAATAATTCAGATATAAGTTTACTAGATTGAAATAACTCATAATTCATAATTTCTTGAAAGCAACCTACCACAAATATATTCTTAATTTCAAACGTCCATCTGGAACTTCTCGTGGCGTTATGACCGAAAAAGAAACTTGGTTTATTGTTTTGGAACAAGACGGTAAAAAGGGAATAGGAGAGTGCGGAATCCTTCGCGGATTGAGTATTGATGACCGACCGGATTATGAAGAAAAATTGCAGTGGACTTGCGATAATATTCACTTAGGAAAAGATCAGCTTTGGGAAGCGTTATTAGAGTTTCCTTCGATACAATTTGGAGTGGAAATGGCGTTCCGATCTTTGGAGAGTGAAAACCCTTTTTTCCTCTTTCCATCTGAATTCACAAACGGTACAAAATCCATCCTGATAAACGGTTTAGTTTGGATGGGTGAAGAGGCGTTTATGAAGCAGCAAATCGAGGAAAAATTAGCGCAGGGTTTTAGATGCATCAAACTCAAAATTGGAGCAATAGATTTTGATAAAGAACTACAGTTATTACGGTTTATTCGGGAACATTTTACTCCGGAACAAGTCGAAATTCGGGTGGATGCGAACGGTGCTTTTGATGTAACTTTAGCTTTAAATAAATTAATTCAACTATCTGAATTTAAATTACATAGTATAGAGCAACCGATACAAAAAAACCATACTGACAGGATGGCAGATCTGTGTAAAAAAGCTCCTTTTCCTATTGCTTTGGATGAAGAGCTGATCGGTGTGTTTACTTTGGCAGATAAAAAGCAATTACTTACGAAAATCAAGCCGCAATACATCATTTTGAAGCCTAGTTTTGTAGGTGGTTTTCGAGGCACGCAAGAATGGATTTCATTGGCTGAAAAGCATAAAATCGGGTGGTGGATTACCTCTGCTTTGGAGAGTAATATTGGACTAAATGCGATTGCGCAATGGACTTTTTTGCAACACACTGCAATGCCTCAGGGATTAGGAACCGGATCGCTTTATACGAATAATTTTGACTGTCCGCTGGAAGTTTCACAAGGGCAATTGTGGTATAAAAAGGAGTTGGACTGGGCGTTTGATTTTGCTCTTTTGAAATAGATTATCTCGTCTTTTTTTGTTCGCCCTCTCCTAACAAAACGGATAATGTCTTCTAACTAGGAGTGCGGTCCGCTATCAATTTTATAATAAATAAATAACGGGACCTGCCAAAAGTGAGGTTCTAAAATACAAATAAAGATAGCTAATCCTTTTTGTATTCCTTTTTTTCAATCCACTTACAAACAGGATATAGAATAAAACTAATGAGTAAAGCAAAACATAACGGAATAAATAGTGTTTTTCTAAAATAGAATATTAATGCGGACAACGTTAAGTAAGTCGAAAGTTTAAAAGTCGTAAAGTCAAAAGAATTAACTTTAAGTAAAATATCTTTAAATCAGATTGTTACATAATTTTATCCTGATTTTAAAATACGACATTATACCATGTGGATATGCAAATAAAAACTGCACATTAAGTTAAGCTACATTTTTGTAATTAATTTGATTGTTAAATTCTTCAATAG
>NZ_RYDI01000016.1:0-91114 GCF_003970335.1 Flavobacterium sp. LS1P28
AATAGAATGATGAAAACTCAAAAGGTTTTATATCAAGATATTATAATAAGTAAATAAATGAACACCTCAATAAAATTATTATTGAATAATTTCAAAATGTGATAAAAGCGTTATGCTGAAGCATTATTGATTTTCTCAATTATTATAAATAAGTCGAAAGTTTAAAAGTCGTAAAGTCAAAAGAATTAACTTTAAGTAAAGCAGCTTTAAATCAGATTGTTATGTAATTTTATCTTGATTTTAAAATACGACATTATACCATGGTTATTACTTAGTACCCATTTCAATTATTATTGGAATGGGTATTTTGTTTTAATTTAAAATTAGAACAAATAGTGAACTGTTTGGTGGTAAATATTAAAAACAACTTAGTGTTGATTTATTCTAAGGTTCTGCATAAAATATAGAGATTCAACACAAAGTAAAAAAAAGCAGGAGTAGAAACCAATAAAGAATCTTTCATCTTTATTCTTACCCCTGTACCAAGAAGCATAAGCAAAGCTAGGCCTCCGGAAGCAAGAACTAAAACAGTATGATTTTGAAGCCCAATAAATAAACCGATAGCCCCTGCCAATTCTAAAACAGCAATTAATGGTCCAAATTTTTCAAGTCCAAAGCGTTTAAATTCATTTTTCATATTCGACGAGGCAAAATACGCCATTCCATAGATAAGAAAGGAGGTTGCCGAAAATAAAATAAGTAAATGCAATAAATTCATGTTTTGATTATTTGGAAGCGCATAATGCAACAAAAAGAGATAATGCCAAAAGGAATAAAGAAGGAAGGTGTTTAGACCATGGGTTTTTTGCTTTAAAATGAAAAAATTGTGCGCTTATCATTAGAAAGGCCATTATAAGTGCCGGTATAAATACTAATTCAGGATACCAAATTCCTGTTATTAACAAGGTTGATAAGGCTATTTTTGTGGCTCCAACAACATTTCTTGTCAAATCCGATATGCCGTATTGTTTAAATTCGTTAACAATGTTATCAAACCTAAAAATCCATACGTAACCTACGGACACTGCGATTACAAGCTGAGCGATAATAGAATAAGTATTCATGGTTTTATAATTAAAGGGTTTTATCTTTTGTTGTGATATACAAATTAATTAGCAGCTGTATGTCTCTTAGAATTTATGTTATTCAAAGATACCATAAACTTATATTATTATAAGGATTACCGAATTGATTTATTTGTAAATCGAGAGGTTTCTTTATTATTTTATCGGATTAGCTCTCAATTTGAAACTAAAACAGGTTGGTTTTTTTGGTTCAAAAATGCATCAGAATTTATCAGGCATTTTGCGTTGCATATTTTGCCTAAACGTTTTGTCAAAATCCGGCATTATGGTTTTTTAAGTAGCACTTGTAAGCCCTAGCTGTTAGCAGCAGTTGTTATTTTTAGTTAATGTATAATTTAGCAATTTCTTCTATAAAAGCTTGAGGATGAGAACCCATTAAATTTGTCAAAATTACTATTGAAACATTTTTATTAGGATAAATAAATAATGCATTTCTTGCACCACCCATTGAAGCAATTATTGGATTTTCAGCTCTTGAACTTAATGAAAAACCAATTGAAGTTCTGTCGAGCAAACCATTCTCTTCATATGGTTTTCCGTTTTCTAATTCAATAGGTTTTAAAAGAATTTTAAGATTTTCAGCATTAATTAATTGATTAGTTTGTAATGCAATTACCCATTGTGCCATTTCGGTTGCTGTTGCATATATCCCACCTGCAGGCAATAAATTTGAAGGCATTGGTTGATAAACATTAGTTAGAACATTATTTCTAAAATAAGTATATGGTCTTGATGAGTTATTAATAATGTTATAAAAATCCCCAATTCCTGCCTTCATGGCGTTTTTCATTCCTGCTTTTTTGAATTGGTTTTCCATAATAAATTTTTCAAACGACTGTCCACTAATTTTTTCTATAAGCATTCCTAGAAGCATGTAATTTGCCAAGCCTTCTCTCACATGTTTTCCAGGTTCAAAAGCAAGGGGTAGCTTTTTGACGTTTTCGAACAAAATATTACCATCCTCGGAAAGCATATTGCCTTGTGAATCCCAAACATCAGGAAGTCCCGATTTATGGGTTGCAAGCTGTTCTACGGTAATTTTTTGCCAAGTTTGGGGTAATTTATCTAAATAATTTGAAATAGGTTCTTCTAGATTTAATTTTCCGTTTTCTACTAATTGCATGATTGCAACTCCTGTGAATGCTTTGGTAATAGAATTAATGCTAAAAACGGTTTGACTATTTACAGCAATTGAATCTTGAATATTGGCGAATCCATAATGACTTGTTTTTACAATAACATTTTCTTTAATAACCGATAATTGTAAACCGACAATTTTATTTTTTTGAATAAGTTCTTTTATTGCAAGATCGACTTTGTCTTCTTGTGAATAAGTATTATTAAAAACCGTTAAAAGAGCGATTAAAAGCAATGTTTTTTTCATGTTTTCTTTTGTTTGATTTTACGTTTATAGTGGGTGCAATTCCCGCTAACGTCAGTTTGTCTAAAAACCTTTAAACGAACTGTATTTTGTTAATCATTGAGTAAATATATGTTATTTAAACTACAATTAAAATTCATTCTGGCAAAAGTCGCTGATGATTATTAAAATAAAACAGTCCGTATAAAGGGTTAAAATTGCTCTTAACATCACAAAATACAACGCCAGTATTCTTAGATACTGTTTTAGTAGATTGTGATCAATCAGGTTGAAGATTCGGCGCAGGTTGTAGGCTGTAAAAATCAATCCAACATCAGCTGCGGCACGTTTTATGGTTTTCTTTGTCATGATATAGTAAAAATCCCATTGCCGCTTTATTACTCTCTTGCAAAGAGCGGGACAGGCTGCCGGATGTTCGACGATAGCTTGTCGTCTGCGGTATATTTCATAATTATTTTGGATTCTGACTTTATTTTGATAAATAAAATCGGCGTATTGGGAGCGTTCAATGAGTCTGCCTTTGGCGTTTTTAGTACATTTTTTAAAAAGTTCACAACTCAGACAAGCACTAGATTTATAATGCTTCATCTGGCTTATTGACGTGCCGTTCTTTTTGGCGTACCAATTTCCATTGGTCATTAGGGTTTCATTGGCAGGGCACGTATAAGTATCCGACCCGTAGTTTTTGCGAAGGGTCACGCCCAAAAACAAAAAACCCTTGCTCCCGAAACTTCGGAACTGCAAGGGTTTGTATTATAATAGTGAGAATTGCTTCGTTTCCTCGCAATGACTCGACTAGTATCTGTAATATTCTGGTTTGAACGGGCCTTCAACAGGAACGCCAATGTAATCCGCTTGATCAGTACGTAACGTTTCTAATTCAACACCCAATTTAGCTAAGTGTAACATGGCTACTTTCTCATCAAGATGTTTTGGTAACATGTAGACATCATTGTTGTATGCCGCACTGTTTTTCCATAATTCGATTTGAGCCAGTGTTTGGTTAGTAAAGGAGTTACTCATTACAAAACTTGGGTGACCTGTAGCACAACCAAGATTTACCAGACGGCCTTCAGCCAAAACAATAATATCATTTCCAGCAATAGTGTATTTATCAACTTGAGGTTTGATTTCGATTTTTGATGCACCGTGGTTAGTGTTCAACCAAGCCATATCAATTTCGTTGTCAAAATGTCCAATATTACAAACGATAGTTTTGTCTTTCATTTTCTCAAAATGAGAACCCAAAACAATATCTTTATTTCCAGTAGTGGTAATGATAATATCAGCAGTTGCAATAACCGTATCTAATTTTTTTACTTCAAAACCGTCCATTGCTGCTTGAAGCGCACAAATTGGGTCAATTTCAGTAACTGTAACAATAGAACCAGCACCTCTAAAAGAAGCTGCTGTCCCTTTACCTACGTCACCGTATCCACAAACGATTACTCTTTTTGCAGCAAGCATCAAGTCAGTTGCACGACGAACTGCATCAACTGCTGATTCTTTACAACCGTATTTGTTGTCAAATTTCGATTTAGTAACCGAGTCATTCACGTTGATTGCCGGCATTGGCAATGTTCCTGCTTTTACTCTTTCGTATAATCTGTGTACTCCAGTGGTAGTTTCTTCGGATAATCCTTTGATTCCTGCAACTAATTCCGGGTAACGGTCTATAACCATATTGGTCAAATCCCCACCGTCATCAAGAATCATGTTCAATGGTTTTCTGTCTTCACCAAAAAATAATGTTTGCTCAATACACCAGTCAAAATCAGGTTCGTTCAACCCTTTCCAAGCATATACCTGAATTCCAGCAGCAGCAATCGCTGCAGCAGCCTGATCTTGTGTAGAGAAAATGTTACAAGAACTCCAAGTCACCTCAGCACCAAGAGCGATCAACGTTTCAATCAAAACCGCAGTCTGGATTGTCATGTGCAAACATCCCGCAATACGAGCACCAGCAAGTGGTTGTTCGTTTTTGTATTCCGCACGAAGCGCCATTAAACCTGGCATTTCAGCTTCTGCTAATTCAATTTCTTTTCTTCCCCAAGCCGCCAGGGAAATGTCTTTTACTTTGAAAGCCACAAAAGGCATAGTTGTAGTACTCATTTATAGTATATTTGTAATTACTTCGTCCGTTCGCCTTTCAGGCTCGGGTGAAAATTTTTTGCAAATTTACGCAATAACTTTAGAATTTTACGGTTTTCTAGAAGATTTATGAATTGTTTAATTCGCTAATCTTTTGAACATTAACTAAATAATTTCTTTAAGCTGAACTTGTTTCAGTTTCTGGAGCTATTTCCCGTTATTCGCTATATCTTTTTACACGCAAAAAAGCGTGAAAAAAGGATGTCGCTGCTACCGGGGCTAAAAATCAAGATCACAACACGATGCCGCTTTATAAAATCATACGTCCTAATGCCGCCACCCAAATTTTAATTTGGAAAATAACGGAACCTTTCTCCGAATTAAACCAGCAGATTGTTCTTAATGTAAATAATCAAAATCGACTGGACGGAATGAAATCCGAAATGCACCAACGCGCCTTCTTGAGCGTTCGTAAGGCATTGCAACAAGCCGGATATACTGATTTTGATTTGTATTATGACACCTTCGGAAAGCCCCATTTACACGATGGAAAGCACATTTCCATCACACATTCTCATGAGTTTTCGGCCATTATAATCAGTACTGAAACCGTGGGAATCGACATTGAATTGCAACGAAATAAAATCATCAAAATAGCACATAAATTTTGTGACAGCGAGTTTCAATTCTTGGATATGGATAGTGAAGAATATATCCGAAAATTAACGGTTATTTGGGGTGCCAAAGAGGCTATTTTCAAAATTAGAAACGAAAAAAGAATCAGTTTCAAAGACCATATAAACGTTCATTCATTTGAATTAAATACTAAACAAAATAAAGCTAAACTTCATTTTAATAATGTATTGAAGAATTTCAATATTCATTTTGAAGAAATAGAGGATTTTACGTTAGTTTATGCTTTCGAAAAATAGTACACAGTATTTCATCGCGCAGTTTGTCATTGCTTTGCCCGTACTGGTTAAGCAATGAAAAGACAATTAATAAGCAACAATATGAAGTATCAGAAATCCGTTTAAATCCGTTTAAATCCACAAAATCCACGTTATCTGCGTACCAAAAATGACAAACATTTATAACGAAATCATCCAATCTAAAGTCGAATGTCAAAAGCTCCTGGCGATTCTTCTGGATCCTGATAAAATAGTTCTGGAGAATTTACCTAGTTTAATTTCAAAAATCAATCAATCACCCGCAACACATATTTTCATTGGCGGAAGCCAGGTTGAAAACAACATTTTAGACGAATTAATTATAGAAATAAAAAAAAGTAGCACATTGCCTATCGTTTTATTTCCTGGAAACCCATCTCAGATTTCAGATAAAGCCGATGCAATTTTATTTTTGTCTTTAATTTCTGGTCGCAATCCTGATTTTTTAATCGAACACCAAGTAAAAGTGGCACCCATTTTAAAACAAACCCAACTCGAGATCATTTCTACCGGTTATATTTTGATTGAAAGCGGCACTGAAACCGCAGTAGAACGCATTAGTAAAACAAAGCCTTTAGATAGAAATAATCTGGATTTAGCATTGGCTACGGCACTAGCGGGAGAAATGTTAGGTAATAAACTGATTTATCTCGAAGCGGGAAGTGGCGCTAAACAAGCTGTTCCGTTAGAAATGATTGCATTAGTTACGCAAAATATTGAAATTCCGTTACTTGTTGGTGGTGGTATTGTAGATTTGCAGGGAATTCAAAACGCGTATGCTGCCGGAGCCGATCTAGTAATTATAGGAACCGCTTTTGAAAAGGATATTAATTTTTTTAACCTTAATTAATGATAGACTATTTTTTTTCGCAGTACAGCGAGTATTCAACATTAGATATTATCTTGGAAATTATAGCTGTCATTTTTGGACTATGGAGTGTTTGGTACGCCAAAAAAGACAATATTCTGGTTTTTCCAACCGGATTAGTGAGTACGTCCATATTTGTGTATTTGCTCTGGAAATGGACCTTGTGGGGTGACATGATGATTAATGGCTATTATTTTGTAATGAGTATTTATGGCTGGTACCATTGGACCCGAAAAAAAGGCGATACGGAAGAATTCCCAATTTCAAAAATTTCAAGTTCTGAAAAACGAATTGCGATAATTCTTTTTATATTTACGGTCGCTTTTGTGGTTTCAGTATATCACTATTTTGGTAAATTTACCACTTGGTATGCCTATGTAGATACATTTATTACAGGGATTTTCTTTGTGGGAATGTGGCTCATGGCCAAAAGGAAAGTCGAGAATTGGGTATTTTGGATTATTGGAGATGTAATTTCCATTCCGTTGTATTTTGCCAAAGGCTATACCTTTACCAGTTTTCAATACATAGTATTTACAATAGTTGCCATTTTTGGCTATTTAGAATGGAAGAAAATCTCAGACAGCTCTCAAACGGAGTTACAAAAATAATTAAAATAGCTTTATTTGGTCCTGAAAGCACTGGCAAAACTACCTTGGCCAGACAGCTTGCAGACTATTATAAAACGGAATGGGTTCCGGAGTTTACACGTGATTACCTGCAAGAAAAGTGGGATTCAAGTCAGCAAATATGTACCGTTGATGATATGCTGCCCATTGCTTACGGTCAAGCTAAATTAGAAAATGAACGAACGCTGATTGCCAATAAATATCTTTTTTGTGATACGAATCTAATGGTGACCAAAGTTTTTTCGGAGGTGTATTACAACTATTGTGATCCTTTGTTGCATGAAGCAGCTCGCGCACATGAATACGATTTGTTTTTTCTGACAGATATTGATGTACCCTGGGAAAAAGATGATTTGCGAGACAAAGCAGAAGGAAGAGAATCTGTTTTTGCCGTGTTTAAACAATCTTTAATCGATAATAATAAACCATTTATAACCCTTTCCGGAGACCAGGATTTGCGTCTCAAAAAGGCAATTGCAAGTGTTGATGACTTAACTTTAGCAAGGGAACTCGGGTTTTCCTCGGATGATTTTCTGTATATTCAGGAGTATGGAATCTCAATGAAAGACATTCAAAAGCAATTGAATTTTTTTAAAAACGGTATCCCCAAAGCAGATTTGGTTCGTCCGGCAACAGTGTCTAATGGTATTTTAAAGCTATCTGAAAAAGATTTTCAAGAAAAATCCCTTTTTTTTGATACCCATAAATCAAATTTAAAATTACAGAAATTTGTGCCTGCTTCCGGAGCAGCCAGCAGAATGTTTAAGTTTTTGGCGGAATTTATAAATGAATTTGATGTTGAAAATGAATCAATTAATTCCTATATCAACCGAAAAAAAGCAAATAAACTTGCTGTTTTTATCGTGGGAATGGAAAAACTTCCCTTTTTTGAAGCAATCGATAAACGACTCAGAGCCGAGTATGCCGCTTTTGATACTTTAGATCCAAGTTTGAAAAATTATTATTTTATAAAATTCATTTTATCATCTGATTATTTTGACTTTGCAAATCAGCCAAAAGGGACTCTTCCTTTTCATAAATACAAAACCCATATTGCAACTCCTGTGGAAGAGCATTTACAGGAATGTACGCATTATACGAGCACTAATAACTGTTCTTATTTGCATTTTACAGTGTCAGAATCCCATCAAAAAAAGTTTGAAAGCCGCATTGATGCAATTAAATCTAAAATTGAAAAGCAATCGGGTGTAACAATACAGGTTAGTTTTTCCTATCAAAGCAAGCGGACTGATACACTTGCGGTTACTATGAAAAACAAGCCGTTCCGAGATGAAAAGGGACAATTAGTTTTCAGGCCCGGAGGACACGGTGCTTTGATTGCCAATTTGAATGATTTAGAGGCTGATATAGTATTTATCAAAAACATTGACAATGTAATTCAAAACAATTTAGAGAAAATTTCTTTGTACAAAAAAGGGTTGGCGGGCATTTTGCTAGCAATACAGCAGCAGGTTTTCAGGTATTTAAACGCCTTGGATACTGTGGCAATTGAGTCCGCGTTTGTAGATGAAATTATTCTTTTTTTGAAGGAAAAATTGAATACTACAATGAAGGACGGTTCTCATACGGACAGTCTGGACAATAAAGTCAAGGAAATAAAAGCGATTTTAAATAGGCCGATTCGCGTATGCGGAATGGTAAAAAACGAGGGTGAACCCGGAGGAGGGCCGTTTTGGGTCCGGGATCATCAAGGAGGAATTTCATTGCAAATCGTAGAAGGTTTCCAAGTCGATTTGGCAAACGACAATCAAAAGGCAATTCTGGATGCTGCTACCCATTTTAATCCGGTTGATTTAGTCTGTAGCCTAAAAAATTATAAAAAAGAGAAATTTGATCTCACTCAGTTTGTGGATTATAGTAGTGGTTTTATTGTGGAAAAAAATGTAGCGGGCAAAAACATCAAAGGGTATGAATTGCCTGGTTTATGGAACGGCGCAATGGCTAAATGGCTGACTGTGTTTGTTGAGGTGCCTTTGATTACTTTTAATCCGGTCAAAACGGTGAATGATTTGTTGAAACCGGCACATCAGTTCTAAAATTTACGCATCAATGGAAATAGAAAAAATCGTATCCGAATTAAGTTTTAAAGCAGTCCGGAGCAGTGGAGCCGGCGGTCAGAACGTAAATAAAGTATCCTCTAAAGTGGTGTTGACTTTTGATCTGCACCATTCTCTGGCTTTAACGGACGAAGAAAAACTTTTGATTGCAACTAAATTATCGTCCAGACTTACCACTGATGCTGTTTTAATTTTAAATTGTGAGGAAGACCGAAGTCAATTTAGAAACAAAGAACTCGTAATCAAACGATTTTTGGAATTAATAAAAAATGCATTGCTTGTTCCAAAAGAAAGAAAACCCACCAGAATCCCTAAATCAGTCATTAGAAAAAGAATAAAGGATAAAAAGACTATTTCTGAAGTCAAGAAAAACAGGAGAAAACCAAATTTAGAATAAGATTTTATTTTTTATTTTCTAAAATTCGAACAAAAAAAACTACTTTTGCGCTGTCTCAAAGGGGTGCTCTAAATAACGAGCTGAGATCATACCCAACGAACCTGGGCGAGTAATGTCGCTAAGGGAAAAAATGACAAAGAAAATAGCGTGCACACTATCTATTTGTCATAGGAAACAATCATTTATTAATTTAACAAAAGGAATAATTCCCCCTTTTATTCGTAATCTTATTTACGGATGAATACTATTTTAGTCTCAAAGTCTCAAAGTCTTAAAGTTTCAAAGTCCAAGAATCTGACATATTTTATGTCTTCTGTCTTTCTCTTTACATCATTTATCTCTTTTTCTCAAGTTAAAGACACTACGAAAGTAAACCAACTTGATGAAGTCTTGGTTTCGGCGGTGCGGGTCACTACTAAAACGCCGGTAAGTTTCAGTAATTTGGACAAAAAGGAAATCAAATTCCGAAACTTAGGACAGGATATTCCTATTTTAATGAATTATTTGCCGTCAGTTGTGACGACTTCTGATGCGGGAAATGGAGTAGGGTATACCGGAATTCGCGTACGTGGTAGCGATGCAACAAGAGTGAATGTCACTATCAACGGAATTCCTTACAATGATTCTGAAAGTCAGGGAACCTTTTGGGTAAATATGCCAGATTTTGCTTCATCATTAGAAAGTTTGCAATTGCAACGTGGCGTAGGAACGTCTACGAATGGAGCGGGTGTTTTTGGGGCGAGCTTAAACATGTTGACGGACAATTTTTCCAAAGAAAGCTCTGGTGAAATATCGAACTCTGTGGGTAGTTTTAATACCAGAAAACACACCGTAAAATTCAGTACGGGTTTGATGAACGACCATTTTGAAATCGCAGGAAGGTTATCAGCCATCAAGTCTGACGGGTTTGTAGATCGTGGCGCTTCTGATTTGAAATCCTATTTTCTACAGGGAACGTATGTCGGCAAAACGACTTTGATAAAAGCATTGGTTTTTGGAGGTACTGAAAAAACGTACCAGTCTTGGAACGGAATAGATGCAGAAACGCTGCAGAATGACCGAACGTTTAATTCATCAGGTGCTTTTACGGACGAGCAAGGAAATGCTCGTTTTTATGATAATGAAACGGATAATTACCAGCAAGATCATTCTCAATTGCATTGGAACGAAAAAATATCTGAAAGATGGAGCACTAATTTTGCATTGCATTACACGAGAGGAGAAGGTTTTTTTGAAAATTATAAGGAAGACGCTGATTATAGGGATTATGGATTAGAGCCTACTGGTGGAGTTTCAACAACGGATTTAGTGCGTCAAAAATGGTTGGAAAATGATTTCTACGGAACTACTTTTTCTGCTAATTATAAGGATGAAAATCTGGATGTGATTTTTGGTGGTGGATGGAATAAGTATGAAGGCGACCATTTTGGAAAAGTGATCTGGGCACGAAATGCTTCTCAGAGTGAGTTAGGAGATCGCTATTACGATGATTATGCCAATAAAACGGACGGGAATATTTTTGTGAAAGCCAATTACCAAATCACAGAACAGCTAAGTTTATTTGGAGATTTGCAATATCGTTCAGTGAATTACAAGGCTAATGGTGTTCAACCAACACTTGTGGATGATACGTTTAATTTCTTTAACCCTAAAACGGGATTAACTTATACGATCAATTCCGGAAATTCCGTGTATTTGTCTTATGCCAGAGCCAATCGCGAACCAAATAGAAGTGATTATGAAGGCGGAAACGTTAAGCCAGAGAAACTAAATGACTTTGAATTGGGGTGGAGATATGTTGCGGAAAAAGTACAATTTAACTCGAATGTGTATTATATGGCCTATAAAGACCAATTGATTTTGACAGGGAGTTTAGACGATGTAGGTGCTCCGATACGTTCGAACAGCGAAAAAAGTTACCGCTTAGGACTGGAAATAGATGCTACAATAGCGTTGACAGACCAATTGATTATTCGTCCAAATTTTACCTTGAGTGCCAATAAAAATATTGATTTAGCTGTTGAAGGAAAGGATTACGGAACTACTGAAATTGCGTATTCACCATCAATAATTGCGGGAAATATTTTGGTTTATACGCCCATTGAAAATCTTCATATTTCATGGTTGCAAAAATTCGTTGGGGAACAATACATGAACAACATCGAATTACCGGCTGCAAAGTTGGCGGATTATTTTGTGAATGATTTGAATGTTGCTTACACTTTTAAACCTAAAAACATCTTCAAAGAAATCGTATTGACCGGTTTAGTGAATAACTTTTTAGACAAGAAATACGTTTCTAACGGATACATGTATGACATCTATCCGTATTATTATCCACAAGCAGGAATTAATTTCTTAGCGGGATTAACGTTGAAGTTTTAGTATAATGATTATAGTTGACAAAAAACCATCACGAGCAATTTTGATGGTTTTTTTGGTTCTATTATAAAGGATTACTTTTCTGACTTTCTGATTCAAATAAATATTTACTATTCCAGTATCTATAATTAAACACTAAAACCCCAAAAGCTCAAAACTGAATTGATTAATTTTGTATTATAAAATTAATTTTTGAATTTAATTAAAGGAAAATGGGAAATACATTAAAAATACAAATCTGGTCGGATATCATGTGTCCGTTTTGTTATATTGGAAAAAGAAGAATAGAAGGTGCTTTACAGAATTTTGAGCATAAAGATGCAGTTGAAATTGAATGGAAAAGTTTTCAGTTAGACGCCGGCTTTGTTGCTTCTCCAGAGGATAATATGGTTGAGCATTTGGCCGAAAAATATAGAAAAGATAAAGATTGGGCACAAGAGATGCTGAATAATATGACTGAAAATGCTAAAAATGCAGGATTGGATTTCAATTTTGAAAAAGCGGTTATGGCCAATTCGCTGCATGCACATCGCTTGTTGCATTTGGCTAAAAAATATGATTTGGCAAATGACTTAGAAGAATTACTGTTCAAAGCCTATTTAACGGATGGTAAGAATATTAATGATTTGGATACATTGAAAGCGTTAGGACTGGAAGTAGGACTGAATGGCGAAGCTATTGATGAAGTGCTAAATTCTGATGCTTACGCAAATGAAGTGCAGCAGGATATAAATGAGGCGCAATCTGTCGGGGTTCAAGGAGTTCCTTTTTTTGTTTTCGATAATAAATATGCAGTTTCGGGTGCGCAACATGTGGAAACCTTTGTGAAAACACTTGAAAAAGTATGGGAGGAAGGCAAATTTGATTCGAAAGTCACGGTATTGAATACCACCGATGGAGACAGTTGTGGAATTGATGGTTGTGAGTAAAACGAGAATTTCAAACGATAAGCAATTAAGTTCCATCCAGCGTTGTATCTACAAGAAGCATAATTTCTTTCTGGTTAACTATTACGCAAAACAGTCGCAGTAGCGCACAATCGTCTGAGGCAATGAAAAATTATCATTATGAGTGAACCTACAAAAGTAATCCGCTGGGGAATATTAGGCTGTGGCGATGTTACCGAACTGAAAAGTGGTCCTGCGTACCAGAAAACGGATGGTTTTCAAGTGGTAGCAGTAATGCGAAGAGATGCGGTTAAGGCTGCGGATTATGCTAAAAGACACGGAATCAGCAAATATTACACAAATGCCGATGATTTGATTAATGATCCTGAGATTGATGCGATTTATATTGCCACGCCTCCGGATGTGCATAAATTGTATGGACTCATGGTGGCTGCAGCCGGTAAAATATGTTGTATCGAAAAACCTTTGTCTCCAAATTATCAAGACAGTCTCTCGATTTGTACTGCTTTCGCAGCAAAAAAAATTCCGTTGTTTGTAGCCTATTATCGCCGAACATTACCTCGTTTTGAACAAATAAAAGCGTGGCTTGATACCAATAGCATTGGTGACATCAGACACATAAGATGGCATTTGAGTAAACCTGCAAGTTCTACGGATTTATCAGGCGAATACAATTGGCGAACTGATGCGTTGATTGCTGCAGGCGGTTATTTTGATGATTTAGCAAGTCACGGCCTGGATTTATTCACGCATTTACTGGGAAATATAAAAGAAGTTTCGGGGCTTAGTATTAATCAACAGGGATTGTACGCTGCTAAAGATGCCGCGACTGCCTGTTGGTTGCATGAATCTGGAATTACAGGTACCGGAAGCTGGAATTTTGGGTGCTATGAACGGGAAGATAAAGTGGTCATTTATGGAAGCAAAGGAAAAATAACGTTTTCTGTATTTGAAAATGATCCTGTAGTGCTTTCGAACGCACAAGGACAAACAGAAGTACTCATTGACCATCCTGAAAATATTCAGTTGTATCATGTGCAGCAAATGCGAGAAGACCTTCTTGGGCACAGTACACACCCTTCTACAGGTTTGACAGCAACACATACGAGTTGGGTTATGGACCAAATTATGGGGAATTTGTAGTGTTTTCAATTGTTCAAACAAAAATCCCGTTGATACGAATACCAACGGGATTTTTCAAACAAACCATTTATAACTAACAAACTATCTTCTATTGATTACGATGGCTACGCGACCGGTTCCTTTCGTTTTTTCAATTTTTGCTTTGGGGCCATTTGTTCTGTAATAGTAAGAGTCGTCGTCCTCTGAGTTTTGGTTGCCACCAAAATCATTGTCGTCATCACGATCATTTCTGTTTTGACCGTATTGGTAACTTCTACCACCTTTTACAGCGCCAACAGTTTCAACAATCTGGCCATGACGGTTGTAAATTATTTCTAAACCTCCTACGCGTTCCAATGCAAATCGGTTGTAGGTCATATACACGGAACCCACTCGTTTGATGCGGTCATTTGAATCATAGTTGATAAACACATTTCCTACTTGTCTTACTCTCCCCATATTATCGTGTGCTACTTTTACCCCATAATTCCCGTTTCGCACATTGCCTGGCGCACCATAGGTTTTGTTTACCCCATTTTTTCGGCTTGACTTATAATAGATATCCCGTCCAATTGTAGGACGTGTATTAAAATCTAATTGTCCGTCAGGGAAAATAAAAAACTCAATTCCTCTTTCTGTGAATACAATTGGGTCGGCATCTCTAAAATCTACTGGAGATCTTCTTTCTACAGAAAAATCGATTTTTTCTGTGGCATTCGCTATACTACCTCCCAATATGAAGATACTAGCTACTAAAAAGGTAATTTTTTTCATGATACAGTTCTTTTGAATTTTGCCTACTCTTGAGCTTTTCGGCTTTCGCTTTTTGTGTTATTTGATAAGGGATATTCAAGGAGCATGCCAAAATTTTTAATCAAGGGGTTGTGTCTTTAAAGTACGGCCTGATTTTGTAGACTTAATCCACTTAAAATCAGTACTTTAATTTGAGTGAAGGACAAAAAATAATTTTATTGAAAAGCAATTATTATGATTTTTTTTCATAAAATTACTGTACCTGTTGATGTTTTTCATAAAAGAAGAATGCCAGTAAAGGAGCATTAGCTACTTTTAAATCCTTTTCACTACAAAAACTACTTATCAACAGTGCTTAAAATTAACTGTTGTTACGAACTCGCTTCAACTGATATTGAGTAATTTTGCAACATGTATGCTTTAGTTGATTGTAACAATTTTTACGCTTCCTGCGAACGTGTTTTTCAGCCGAAATTCAACGGAAAGCCGGTTGCAATATTATCAAATAACGACGGTTGCGTGATTTCCAGAAGCAATGAAGCAAAAGCGGCCGGGATTCTTATGGGTGCGCCGGCATTTCAGATTAAGGAATTGGTAAAAGAGAAAAATATAACATTATTTTCATCCAATTATGCACTGTATGGAGACTTGAGCAATCGGGTGATGGCTATTTTAGGGCAGTTTACACCAAATCTAGAAATTTACAGCATTGATGAAGCCTTCCTGAATTTTGATGGTTTGACGATTTCCGATTATCATGAGTATGGAATCCAAATGAAAACTCGGATACGAAAATGGGTAGGGATTCCGGTTTGCATTGGCTTTGCCGAAACCAAAGCATTGTCTAAAGTAGCCAATAAAATTGCCAAGAAATTCCAAGACAGAACGCAAGGAGTGTATGTTATTGATACCGAAGAAAAACGCATCAAAGCCTTGAAATGGACAAAGATTGAAGATGTCTGGGGCATTGGTTACCGGATGAATAAAAAGATGAAAGCTAAAAATATTGTGACCGCTCTGGATTTTACGGCACCACAACACGAAGCTTGGATCAAAAAAGAAATGGGTGTGATTGGGATGCGTTTAAAATATGAACTCGAAGGAAAATCAGTATTGGATTTAGAGCCCATTGTTGACCAAAAGAAAAGTATTGCTACGACCAGAAGTTTCCCAAAACAAATTGCTGATTTTGATTTGCTGCGCGAACGTGTAGCAACTTTTGCCGCGGTTTGTGCAGAGAAATTACGCAAACAAAATTCCTGCTGTCATACCATTATTGTAATGTTAGTGGTGGATAAACATACGGTACAAACCTCAAAATATTATTTTAATATGGCGATTACATTGCCGTATGCGTCAAATTCTACATTGACAATTTCTAATGTTGCTATCGCAATGTTGAAGAAACTGCACCAAGGAAATGAACATTTGAAATTCAAGAAAGCGGGCGTGATCGTCACGGAATTGATTGATCAAAACAAGAAACAATTGCAGCTGTTTGACGAAGAAAACCCAAAACATTTGCTGCTGATGAAAGTGATGGATGGTCTCAATAACAAAATTGGTGACAAGAAAGTAAAGTTGGCTACCCAAAATTTAAGTCTGACCTGGAACATGAATCAGAACCATTTGTCACCCGGATACACCACTAATTTTAAAGACATACTCGAAATCAAATGCCAATAAATAACGGACAAAAACTAATGTTCTTTCTACCTGATTTTGAAAGTGAATTGCGAATTCCTTTCATAAACGAAGGGGTTTCGGCTGGATTTCCATCACCGGCCGCAGATTTTATGGAAATGAGCATTGATTTGAACAAGCAATTGAGTGAAAACCCATTAGCTACTTTTTACATCAGAGTCAAAGGAAATTCTATGATTGATGCTGGAATCAATGATAAAGATGTTCTTGTTGTGGATAGAAGCTTGGAGCCACAGAACAATAAAATTGCAATTTGCTTTATCGATGGAGAATTTACGGTGAAACGCATACAACTGGAGAAAGACTGTTTTTATCTGATGCCTGAAAATCCCAATTATGCTCCGATAAAAGTCACGGAAGAAAATCAATTAATCATCTGGGGAATTGTGACCTATGTGATTAAGAAGGTGTAAAAGCCAGTTGTTGCTATTGTTAAAATTGAATTCTTAATGGATTTTTAGCCATAAAAAAACCTGTTCAAACTAATGAACAGGTTTTATCTTTTATAATAAATTCAGATTTTAAACGGTATGTTTTGGATTAAATCCATCTTCACTTAGTTCTTTATGCTCATAATCGGCAACCATCTCAGCTTCATAATCAACTTTTTCTCCTTTCGAAAGTCTACTGATGGCTTTTTCCATAATTTGGTAAATTACCGGAACTACTACTAAAGTCAAGAATAATGAGGAAATTAATCCCCCAATAATTACCCAAGCCAAACCGTTTTTCCATTCCGCTCCAGCTCCAGAGGCTAGCGCAATGGGGAACATACCAAATACCATCGCGATAGTGGTCATCAAAATTGGACGAAGACGCGCATGATTTGCTTGGATTAATGCTGTTCTGACCGTTTCGCCAGCTTTACGCCTTTGATTGGTATAATCTACAAGCATAATCGCATTTTTACACACCAGACCAATAAGCATGATGATACCTAAAATGGTAAATATATTCAGTGTATTATTGGTTAAAGCCAAAGCCAACATTGCACCAATAAAGGAAAGCGGGATGGCAAACAATACCACAAATGGATGTACAAAACTGTCGTATAACGAAACCATTACCAGGTAAACCAAGACAATCGCAGCTAATAGCGCAATTCCTAATGTACCAAAACCTTCGGACTGGTTTTCCTGATCACCACCCCAAATATAATTTACACCGGTTGGTTTTTTTAATTTTTCAATTTTTTCTTGCCATTGTGTTACAATAGTTCCTGAAGCCACACCCACATTTTGGCCTTTTACAGTTACCGATGCTGATTTGTCTCTTCGTTCTAATTCACTTGGACCGGAACCTTCGGTTACGGTTGCAAATTGATTCAGTTTTATTTGTTGACCACTATCGTTTATGAAAATTAAGTTTCTGACATCTGCGATACTTTTTCTGTCGAATGCATTGTATTTAATGTTGATGTCATATTCGTATTCACCAGCTCTAAATCTACCATCAGTATTTCCGCTAAAAGCAGTTTGCATGGTCATACCTACTGTTTGCAAACTCAATCCTAAAGCGGCCATTTTATCTCTATCGACTTTTACGTTTACTTCTGGATTTCCATCTTCTACAGACAATTCGATTTCTGTTGCTCCAGGAATGGTACGTAATTCTTTTTCTGCTGCTTTTGCAAATTGCATGGCGCTTTCTACATTTGGCCCCGTTACAATTAATCCTAAAGTAGCATCTTCTGCAGTTCCTAAAATACCAACTGGAACTGTTTTTACTTTGGCACCAACTAGTATTTTTTCTAATTTGCGTTTGGTTTTTGCAGCATACACATTTGCAGGTTCATTACGTTTGTCTAATCCAACCATTTTTACGTTTATCTCCGATTTGTAAGCAGTGGCTTGCGAAGCACCAAGACCTTCACTGGTTTGACCAATCGTTGTAATTTGACTAAAAACATACTCTTCTTTCTGCAAGAATGCTTCTGCTTTTTGCGTCATGAAATTGGTTTGCTCTAATGAAGCATCTTTTGGCATTTCTATCTGAACTAAAAACTCACCACTATCAGACGCGGCAAAGAATTCCCCACCAATAAATCCACCGCCAAATAAACTAATCATCGATCCAAAAAAGAGTACTAAAACGATAGCTAGTGTTTTAAAATAATGATCCAAACACCATTCTAATAATCTGGAGACCCAATTTGTAAATCGTGTTAAATAGCTTTCAAATCCAAGGATGATTCTTCCAAAAAGATTTTTACCTTGAATGTGTTCTAATTTCCCGTATCGTGAAGATAACCATGGAATGATTGTAAATGAAGCGACTAATGACAGCAATGTTGAAATAATAACAGTTACACAGAATTGTGTAATAATGTTAGAAACCAATCCGGTACTCATTGCAATTGGTAGAAACACTACTACAATTACTAAAGTAATCGATACAACAGTTCCACCAATTTCTGCAGTTCCATCATAAGCAGCTCGAACTTTATTTTTACCCATTTCCATGTGCCTGTAAATATTCTCGAGAACTACAATGGCGTCATCCACAAGAATACCCACCACAAGAGAAAGTCCTAATAAACTCATTAAGTTTAAGGTATACCCCATCAAATAAATTCCAATGAACGTAGCAATTAATGAAGCAGGAATAGAAACCATTACAATCAATGAGTTTCTAATGCTGTGCAAGAAAAATAACATCACAAGAGCCACTAAAAGTACCGCAATTAGTAAATCATGCACAACAGCATCGGCAGCTTCTAATGTGAAAATAGTACTGTCTTTTGCTATTTCAAGTTTTAATCCGTTTGCTTTATAATCCGTTTCCAGTTTAGCAATTGTTTTAACTAACTCTTCACTTACCGCAACCGCATTGGCATCCGATTGTTTGATGATTTGTAAAATAATAGCACTTTTTTGATTGACACGCGCTATTTTTTCAGGAATTTTTTGAGTATCCTGAACATCAGCAATAGCATCTAAACGAACTTGTATTCCGTTTTTAGAAGATACAATTAAGTTTCTTAATTCATCAACAGTTTTATATTTTCCGGCTAAACGAATTAGTATTTTCTGCTCACGAGTTTGAATGTTTCCTGTTGGAAAATCCAAATTAGAAGATAAAATAGTTTGTTGCACTTGCGGAATCGAAAGTCCGTAGGCTTGCATTTTTACCGCATCAAGATTTACTTGAATTTCTCTTTCTTGTCCGCCAATAATATTTACTTGTGCTACACCTTCTACTCGAGAAATAACGGGTGCTAATTTTTTATCAATTAAGTCGTAAAAAGCAACTTCATCCATTTTTCCGTTGGCACCAATAGTCATAATTGGTAAATCGCTTAAAGAAAATTTAGTCAATGAAGGCGTTTCAACATCATCAGGCAAATCACTAAGAATAGCATTTATTTTACGCTGCGCATCGTTCATGGAAATATTAACATCAGCCGAAGACGTTAATGTAATGGACACTGTTGATAAACTTTCGTAGGACTTCGAGTCTATTTTTTTAATATTTTCTAAGGATGCAATGGCATCTTCAATTTTTTTGGTAACCGTATTTTCTACCTCACTTGGTGACGCACCCGGATAAATAGTGGCAACAGTAATTACATTGGTTTCGAATTTTGGAATCAATTCGTAACCCAATTGGCTGTAACTGAACAGTCCACCAAGTGTTAGAATCGTAAACAATACAATTACTAACGAAGGACGTTTTATGGATATTTCTGCTAATTTCATATATTTATATTTTTAGGTCTTAACGTATAAGGTCATGCCGTTTTCTGCTTTTGACCTTTGGCTTTACAACTTTCGACTATTTAATGACATCCACTTTAGATCCGTCCTGAAGGTTGATTTGACCTGTGACAATTACAGTTTCGCCATTTGAGAGTCCGTTTAGAATTTCTACTTTGTCCCCAAGAATTCTTCCAGCTGTAACTGTTTTCAATTTGGCAGTTCCGCTTTCAATTACAAAAACCTGATTGCTGCTTACACCTCCTACAAAAGCATCTCTAGGAACAATCATCAACGATTGTTTTTGTTGTTTCGATGCAAATTCAGCGGTTCCGTACATACCCGCTTTTAAACCGTTGGAAGCGTTGTTTGTAATTTCAATCTCGATGGGGAAATTTAAAATTTCGTCCGCTTTTGAGGCGATAAAAGTGATTTTCCCTGAGAAAATTTGGTCTGGATAAACGCTTGCTACAACTTTTGTGACGGTACCTACTTTTAAACTGGCCACTTGGCTTTCGTTAACGTTAACTTTTAGTTTTAGTTTGGAAACATTTACAATATCAAACAATTCCGTAGCAGGTGTAGCAGAAATGATCGATCCAACCTCGATGTATTTCTTATTGATAAACCCACTAATTGGCGCTTTGATTCTTGTATCTCCAACATTGATATTTGCTTGTGTTAACTGGAATTTAGCATTTACCATTGCTAGTTTTACCTGATCTACTTGTTGTTTAGTTACGCCGCCTGTTTTGTATGCATTTTCAAATCGGGTGTAATCAGCCACCGCATTTTGATACACCGCATTAGCGTTTTGCGCATTTACGTTTATAACATCGCTTCGTACAATGGCAAGTGTTTGTCCTACTGAAACATAATCGCCTTCTTTTACAAGTATCTTTGTTATTTTACCTGATTTTTCAGCAGAAAATTTTAATTCTTGTATGGGTTCAAAATTTCCATTGGATGAGAAATCTAATGAAACAGCTTCGGTTTTTACGGTTTCAACTCTAACAGAAACGGAGGCGTTTTTCTCCGCAACAATAGTTGTTTTGGCTTCGTTTTCTTTTTTATTATTGGTTAACACGTAGGCAATTAGTCCTAAGGATGCTACAATTACTACTACTGTTATTATTATTTTTTTCATTTTGATTATTTATTGGTTAGTGTTTTTAATTCCCCTTTGGATTTGACTAATTGTATTTCTGCCAGTTTGTACTCTAATATAGCTGATGTGTAGTTGTTTTGAGCTTCGGTCAATGAGTTTTCAGCATCCAGTAAATCAGTCAGTGTGGTTAATCCTTGTATATAGTTGTTTCGGGTGTTATTTAAAACCTCTTTGGCTAATTGGGCATTTTCTTTCTGATTGTTGATTGTGGTTAAGCTGTTGTCAATTTGCGTTTTTGCATTGGCAAAAGCCAGGTCAAGTGACAACTTGGTATCAACCAACTCTTCGTGGATAGTTCGTAGGTCAACATCGGCTTGTCTCACTTTTGCACGAGTGCCAAATCCAGTAAATATCGGTACTTTCAAATTCAAGCCAATCGAAGAGAAATCAGACCAGTACACTCCTTTAGAAGGTTTTCCGCCCAAAGGCATTACAGGACCCTGACCAATATAATTGTACCCGGCATTCAGTGATAATGTTGGGTAATAAGCAGCTTCAATAGCCTTTTTTTGATAAAATAATAGTTGTTCTTGTTTTTTCAAAAGCAAGTATTCCGTTCTGTTTGCCGTATTTGGAATTTCAGACAATGCTTGTGGCCCTACTTCAAAGGCAGTTTGTGGAATCTCGATTTGGGTTTCTATGGGCATTCCCATATAAAATTTCAAGGTATTTTCTTGTATTTGTACGGCATTCAGTACCTGTTGACGTTGTGTATTGATGTTTGAAATTTTTACTATAATTCGATCCAAATCAATTTTCTTGGCTAGACCATTGTCATATTGTCCTTTGATGATGTTTCTTACTTTGGTGGTATTTCTTAAAGTGCTGTCAATCACCGTTAGTTTTTGTCGCTGCACATAGACTTGGTAATAATTATTGGCCACACGCTCAATTACTTGCTCTTCTGTTAGTTGATTGTTGATCTGGTAAAATTCTCTGGTAGATTTTGCTGCTTTTAGGCCGGTAAAAACAGTTTGGTCAAAGATAGCCTGTGTCAGAGAAACTCCGGCAGTAGAAATCCATGGTTGGCCAAAAGCGGCTTGGATGGTAGTTCCCGGAGCGCCAAATCCTGCTCCGTCAATAACGGTTGTTTGTATTACAGGATTGTACGTCAAATTGCCATTAGCTGAAATTTGAGGCAAAGCTCTGGAGCGTATTTCCTGAATTTGGTATTCACTGTTCTCTACTTGTAATTTTGCTTTTTTGGCATCTGCTTTGTTTTCTAGAGCATAGTTGACGGCTTCTTTTAGCGTAAGTGTTTGTACGGGACTTGTACCTGGGTTGCCTGAGTTTTGTGATTGAGCCGAAATACCAAAGGTCAGGATGGCTAGTAAAATTATAGTTTTCATTTTGTAGTATAGTTAAGTAAATGTTTTTCAAGTTCAATTATCCCGCTGGGAGTTGCCATAGCTCTGGTATGGTATTCTAAAATCTCAAGTTCTATCTTTTGAGCTTCTTTTTCGGAACTGGTACAGCCCTTTATACTGAAAATTAAATAATAATAAAATCGCGTGTAACTTTCAATATTTATATTCTCGCGGTAAAAACCTTGTTCGATTCCTTTTTTTATGTTTTGTTCAAAAGTGGTGTTGCATTCATTGATTTCTCTTGTCATCACTTTCTCATAAATTTCAGGATAATGTTTTTTTAATTGGTAAATGGGGGAGTCGTCTGAGGATTGAAACATTTCTTTAAACATTTTTCGTATTTCAAAATTTTCTGCGATAGCATTATAATTCTGGGCAATAATACGGTCAATAATTTGATGGATTTGTTTGTGAATTGCAGTGGTGCTTTCCTCAATAAGTAATTCTTTATTGCAAAAATATTTATAAATCGTTTTTTTAGAAATACACATTTCTCCTGCAATATCATCCATGGTGATGCTCTTAAAACCTAGTTTTAAAAACATCTCGCTTGCTTTAGTTATAATTTTTTCTTTCATTTTTAAGGCTGAAATGGTTTCAGTATTTTTTAATTAAATTCAAATTTGTTGATTTGAACGATTAATTTCGAGTGCGAATATAAGACGGAAACTTTAAACACCAAAATAGTTTCCGATGTATTTTGGTTTATTTAACATTTGAAGGTAAAACGATGTTTGTAATACAATTTGAATAGAGTAAATTAGCCAAAAATTTATTTTATGCATTCCATTTATCAATATCAGGGGTTTCTTTCGGAGTATTTGCAGGCACAATATGAAACCAAAGAACCAAGAAATTTGTACGAGCCCATCCGGTATATTTTAGACCTTGGCGGAAAAAGAATTCGTCCGGTACTGACCTTAATGAGTGCCGAAATTTTTGATGCACCGTATCAAAAAGCATTGCCTGCCGCATTAGCCGTTGAAGTTTTTCATAACTTTTCGTTGGTTCACGATGATATTATGGATGATGCGCCACTACGAAGAGGAAAAGCAACGGTTCATGAGAAATGGAATATAAACACCGGAATTTTATCTGGGGATGCGATGCTGATTTTAGCCTATCAATATTTTGAACAATATGAGCCCGTTATTTTTCGGGATTTGGCCAAGTTGTTCAGCAAAACAGCGCTTGAAGTTTGCGAAGGGCAGCAATGGGATGTCGATTTTGAAGAACGCAATGATGTTACCATTCCAGAATACCTGATGATGATTCAATACAAAACGGCTGTTTTGGTAGCAGCAGCCATGAAAATGGGAGCGATTATTGCAGAAACTACCGAGGAAAACGCAAATCTGATTTATGATTTCGGCCTCAATTTAGGCTTGGCTTTTCAATTACAGGATGATTTCTTGGACGCTTTTGGGGATCCAGAAACCTTTGGAAAACAAGTAGGCGGTGATATTATAGAAAATAAAAAAACGTATTTGTATCTAAAAGCAGTAGCTTTTTCAAAAGAAGAGGAAGCTAAAGAATTGCGGTATTTGTTTTCTGTTCAGCCGGAAAATAGTACGGATAAAATAGAGACGGTGAAAGCACTTTTTAATAGTTCTGGTGCGGCTACGGCAACACAGGAAGCAATACAAGATTTTACTTTTAAGGCGTTTCAGACCTTGGATAAAATGAATATTAGCGCCGATAAAAAAGCAATGTTGAAATCTTTTGGGGAGAATTTAATGGGCAGAAAAGTGTAATTCAATTTCAATAATCAATTTCAACATTGACTTTGAAAGTTTATATTTAAAATTTAACAAGAAGTATAGTGTATAATAATAACAATATTGAAAATTGACATTCATATTGCCATTGATATTTAAAGATATGTTTATAGTTCCAAAAAATACCGATTTACTACTTGCTGAAGCCGCGGGTGAAAACTTATATTTGAAATTAATCGAACAAATGAATAAGGATTTCAATCTCGCTAACGAAGCAATTGATTTTCCGTTGGGTATTTCTCCCAGTGAATTGAAGTTGCAGCTTCACGAAAAAATATATCGACTTATTCAATACAAATTTGCTGAATACCTCAATTTATTATACATAATTGATGTTTCCGAAGAAGAAATAAAAAAACTAGACGGATCTGATTTAGTAGTTCTGGCAGAACAAGTCGCTTTTTTGATCCTAAAAAGAGAATGGCAAAAAGTGTGGTTCCGGAATAAGTATTAGTTATTGTAAGTCTTTTTTTAAGATTGTTTTATTCCATAATTCAGTTCCCGCAGTATCAAAAACAGTTAGTTTCATTTGGCGGTTTTCCTTTGAACCCAAGAATGAAATCATACCAAAATTATGTTGCGTAATCAAACTGCCTTTGGATCTGTAAATATTGTTTTCCTTTAATGCCCCTTCAGCGGCAACACCGGAAGTTAGCGGTGAAACGGTCCAGTCAAATAGAGAGTAGGCATTCTCGCGGGGAACTTCGGAAAATTCAGTAAAATGCCTATCACCGCTTAGGAATAAAACGCCCTTAATTTTATTATCAAGAATTTCTTTTAGCAATTTTTCTTTCTCTTTGGGGTAGTTGCTGTAGTTTTCCTTTTCCGCTACGGAATTTAATACTTGTACGCCCATTACAATTATTTTAAAACTGGCTTTAGAGGAACTTAGTGCGTTAATCAGCCATTCTAATTGGGTATTTCCTAAAACCGTTCTTTCGCCCGTAATTCTGTTATTTGGAGTCTTGAAAAACCGATCGTCCAATAAAAAAAACTGTGCATCACTCCAGCTAAAGGTAGAATAAATACCCTCGTTTTGTTCAGCATTCATACCGTAGCTTTTATTTGCCCAGAAATCTTTAAACGCTTTTTGAGTTAGAAATTTGTTGTAAAAACTGCCATCGCTATCATCCGGACCAAAATCATGGTCATCCCAAATGGCAAAATTTTGAGTTTTTGCCAGCAAAGGCTGAATTTCTTTTACCGACCTTGAATGCGTATACCGATGATAAATCCCGGTTTTACTATCCCAGTCCGCTTCTCTGAGATAAATATTGTCGCCACTCCATATCATAATTTCTGGATTTTTTTTGGCAATACTTTCAAAAATCCCAAACTCACTTCCATAAGCTTTTCCCGGTCTGTCCAGCGGAGTTTCATTAAAATAGGAACAACTTCCAATGGCTACTGTGAAATCAGGAGCATCTTCGCGCCATTCCCAAAGTTTCTTTGATGAAAAACAAGTCTCGTAGGGCAAGATGATTTTTTTGTCATTTATGAAAACAGCATACGTATATTTTTTTCCGGGTTCTAATTGATCTAAAATAATATGATGCGTGAAGCCAACTTCTTTTGAAGATGAATACACGTCGGAGTAGAATATATTAGTAGGATTGTCAAGGGCAAAATAAGCTATTTTCACCGAAGCTTTTTTGTTGGTTTGCAACCAAATCATCGCTTCGGTCATTTCGCAATACCCCACCATGGGCCCAGATTGTAAAATATTGTTTTGAGCAAAACTGTAACTTATAAATAAAATACAGCATAATTGAAAAGTTTTTTTCATCGCAGATAATTAAAAATACACTCTAATAAAAGGCATAAAGGCACTGCCGTAAATGTTGTTTTTGTCAGTCAAAACATTATATCGCCCACCAATAGTGGCGTTTCCAGATCTGTAACCAAGGCCGATGAATAAACCTGTATTCCAGTAGTTTTGAGAATTGCTATTGGATCCATCCAGATTTACATTGACTCTTAATTGTTCCAGTTCCGTCGAAAGTTGGATTTCGGGGATTGGATTAAATAATCCTATAACACTACCGCCATACAAATGAGAAGCAAAAAAATCGCGTTGCTTCAAATATTTATACTGCACTCCCAGTCCCAAAGCCACATATTCATTAAAATTATAAATGGCACTTGGCGCTAACGAAATGTCCGTGTAGCCGGAACCAAAGCCTAAACCCAGTCCACCTCCAAATTGTACATTTCTCCAAAACTGGTTTGGCATAGTGGTATACATTGTATTTTGTTGTGCAAACAGAGCACTTGCAAAAAACAAGGCAATAAGTACTAAAAACGATTTGGTAACCTCGAAAAAGCGCTTTTTTGCCATAAGTTTCTAGATTTTTAACAATTTAAGATGTAAAAGTATCTTAAAATAAATTATAAATTTATTGTATTATTGTACTTTTGCCAAACTATTTTAATCAAAAAGGTATATTCACTAAATATTATGGATAGGTTTTCATTTTTAAACGCAGCACATACAGAATTTTTCGCTCAATTATACGATCAATATATAGAAAATCCAGACAGCGTTGAGCCTAGTTGGAGAAGTTTCTTTCAAGGTTTTGACTTTGGGATGAGTTCTTACGGCGAGGATCATAAAGTCGAGCAAATTGCAAATTTTGCGGCTAATAATACAGATATTAGCTTGGTTTCTGACAAGCTTCAAAAGGAGTTCAATGTATTAAAATTAATAGATGGATACCGCTCTCGCGGTCATTTGTTTACTAAAACAAATCCGGTTCGAGAAAGACGAGTATCATCACCAACTCTAGAAATCACAAATTTTGGACTTTCATCAGCAGACTTAAATACTGTTTTTGATGCAGCCAAGGTTATGGAAATACAGCCTTGTACGCTTCAGGAAATCATAACGCATCTTGATACAATATACTGCCAGCACATCGGGGTGGAATATATGTATATCCGTAAACCGGAAGTAGTGGAGTGGATTCAGAAAAAATTAGGCTACAATGACAATCAGCCTAAATTTTCATTGGACGAAAAAAAATCCATTCTTAATAAATTAAACCAAGCCGTTTCTTTTGAGAATTTTTTGCACACTAAATATGTAGGTCAAAAACGCTTTTCTCTAGAAGGTGGGGAATCAATTATTCCTGCATTAGATGCTTTAATCGAGAAAGCAGCTGAAAAAGGAGTTGAGCAATTTGTTATGGGAATGGCACATCGTGGTCGTTTGAATGTGTTGGCAAATATTTTTGGCAAATCGACCCAAGACATCTTTGGAGAGTTTGACGGTAAAGATTACGATCAAGAATATTTTGACGGCGATGTAAAATACCATTTAGGACTTACAGCGGATAAAGTGACCAGTACCGGTAAAAAAATTAATATAAATTTAGCTCCTAATCCGTCGCACCTTGAAACAGTAGGTGCAGTAATCGAAGGAATCACAAGAGCCAAACAAGATAAATATTTCCCTAACGATTTCTCAAAAGTATTGCCAATCGCCGTTCACGGAGATGCTGCAATTGCGGGTCAGGGAATTTTGTATGAAATTGTGCAAATGGCACAATTGGATGGTTATAAAACTGGAGGAACTATACATATTGTTATCAATAATCAAGTAGGTTTTACCACCAATTATCTGGATGCTCGTTCCTCTACCTATTGTACTGATGTTGCTAAAGTTACCCTTTCGCCCGTTTTGCATGTCAATGCAGATGATGCTGAAGCAGTAGTTCACGCGATGTCCTTTGCATTGGATTTCAGAATGGAATTTGGTAGGGATGTGTTTATTGATTTATTGGGATATAGAAAATATGGACATAATGAAGGCGATGAGCCTCGTTTTACCCAACCCGTATTGTACAAAATCATTGCAAAGCATAAAAATCCAAGAGACATCTACATGGAGAAATTGCTTGCCGAAGGAGTTGTTGACAGTACTTTTGTAAAAGGATTAGAAAAAGAATACAAATCAAATCTAGAGGTGAATTTAGAAGCCTCCCGTAAAAAAGATTTGACTATTATAACGCCATTCATGAAAAACGAATGGAAAGGTTTTGAACAGGTTTCGGATGTTGAAATGCTCAAAAAAGTAGACACTACTTTTCCAGTAGCCGGACTTACTGAGGTTGCAAACGTAATTTGTAACTTACCTGCAGACAAAAAATTTATCAGCAAAATACAAAAACTTGTCAACGATAGAAAAACAATGTTTTTTGAAACAAACAAGCTGGATTGGGCCATGGCAGAGCACTTAGCCTATGGGTCACTTTTAAAAGAAGGATATGATGTTCGTATTTCGGGGCAAGATGTAGAGCGAGGCACGTTCTCTCACCGTCATGCCGTTGTAAAAGTAGAGGATTCAGAAGAAGAAGTGATTTTGTTGAGTACTTTAGAAGGAGCAACAGGAAAATTCAATATCTTCAATTCGCTGTTGTCTGAATATGCTGTTTTAGGGTTTGATTATGGGTACGCTTTAGCCAACCCAAATACATTAACCATCTGGGAAGCACAGTTTGGTGATTTTAGTAACGGTGCCCAAATTATAATTGATCAGTATATTTCTTGTGGCGAAGATAAATGGAACAATCAAAACGGAATTGTTTTATTATTGCCGCACGGATACGAAGGACAAGGAGCGGAGCATTCATCAGCCAGAATGGAGCGATACTTACAACTTTGTGCCAGACACAATATGTATGTGGCAGATTGTACTACACCAGCCAACTTCTTTCACCTTTTGAGAAGACAAATGAAAACAACGTTTCGTAAACCACTTGTTGTGTTTACGCCTAAAAGTTTGTTGCGGGATACAAGGGTAGTATCTACCGTTGAAGAATTTGCAACAGGGAGTTTTCAAGAAACATTTGATGATGAAACAGTGAATAAAGCGCATGTGAAAACGCTGGTTTTCTGTACCGGAAAATTCTATTATGACATTACTGCCGAAAGAGAAATTCTGGACAGAAATGATGTGGCTGTAGTTAGAATCGAGCAATTGTTCCCATTACCGGTAGAACAATTAAAAGCCATTATCGCTAAATACCCTAATGCAGATGATTATGTTTGGGCACAAGAAGAACCAAAAAACATGGGAGCTTACAGCTTTATGCTAATGAATTTTGATTTAGTAAAATGGAGATTGGCTTCACTAAAAGCGTATGCGGCACCGGCCTCAGGAAGTTATACAAGAGCAAAACGCCGTCAGGCTGATGCCTTGCGAATGGTTTTTGATAAAAATTTATACCGATAATAAGGAGCTATTTCCTGCTGTACGCTATATCTTTTCCTAGCTAAAGAAGCTAGAAAAAGGATGTCGCTGCCATCAGGGCTAAAAAACAATACATCTAACACACATAAGTTGTTCAAGAACAATTTAAAACTTAAAATTCATAATTTAAAATAATAGAACATGATTTTAGAAATGAAAGTCCCATCACCAGGGGAATCTATAAAGGAAGTTGAAATCGCAACTTGGTTGGTAAAAGACGGAGATTATGTAGAGAAAGACCAAGCCATTGCTGAGGTTGATTCTGATAAAGCAACATTAGAATTGCCAGCAGAAGCGAGCGGAATAATTACTTTGAAAGCGGAAGAAGGAGATGCAGTTGCAGTAGGAGCAGTAGTTTGTCACATTGATACGGACGGCGTAAAACCAGCAGGCGATGCGCCAGTTGCTGAAGCTACAAAAACAGTTGAAGCGCCAAAAGTGGAAACTAAAACAGAAGCGCCAAAAGCCGCTCCAGTAGCAGCAGCAACTTACGCTTCAGGAACTCCATCTCCAGCAGCACGAAAAATATTAGACGAAAAAAATATAGCAACAACTTCAGTAACAGGAACTGGAAAAGACGGAAGAATCACTAAAGACGATGCCGTACATGCGGCGCCTTCAATGGGGACGCCTACCGGTGGGTCTCGTGGATCAGAACGTTCAAAATTATCAATGTTACGTCGTAAAGTGGCAGAACGATTAGTGGCTGCTAAAAACGAAACAGCCATGTTAACTACTTTTAATGAAGTAAACATGACGCCAATCAACTTGATTCGGAATGAATACAAAGACGCATTCAAAGCAAAACATGGCGGAATTGGTTTAGGGTACATGTCTTTTTTTACTAAAGCAGTGACCAGAGCATTAAAATTATTTCCAGATGTAAACTCAATGATGGATGGGGATCATAAGATCGCTTTCGATTTTTGCGACATTTCTATCGCAGTTTCAGGACCAAAAGGATTAATGGTTCCTGTAGTTCGTAATGCGGAGAACTTGACTTTCCGTGGAGTTGAAGCCGACATTAAAAGATTAGCCCTTAAAGCGCGTGACGGACAAATCACAGTGGATGATATGACTGGTGGAACGTTTACGATTACTAACGGTGGTGTTTTTGGAAGTATGTTGAGTACGCCAATTATCAATCCGCCACAGTCAGGAATTCTTGGAATGCACAACATTATCGAGCGCCCAATTGCCGTAAACGGAAAAGTAGAAATTCACCCAATGATGTATGTGGCGTTGTCTTATGACCATAGAATTATTGATGGTCGTGAGTCTGTTGGTTTCTTGGTGGCCGTAAAAGAAGCCTTAGAAAACCCAATGGAATTATTGTTAGAGAACAATCCTAAAAAAGCATTAGAATTGTAATTGAATTAATTCGTAAAATAAAAAATCCGTTTAGTTCTAAAACTAAACGGATTTTTTATTTTTTTATTAAAATTCCTTTGAATTCCACAACATCAAAAAGTGCGTAATTTTGGCTTTTCGGAATGTGGTCGCCTATAAATTGTAAATTTTCGACACTGCAATAGATGTTAAATTTGGTGTTTTTACCATAATTAAGTCGGACACTTGCCATAATTGCATCATTGATTTTCCAACTTACATTGTATCGCCCATTAGAAGTAAGGGATAATTGTAGTGTAAGATTATACCATTGTCTTCTTTTGATTTTCCTTTGAACAGATTGGAACGGATAGCCCTGTGAGATCATGTATACGATAAGATCGTCTGGTTCTGCTGCTAATTGATTTCGAATGGCTTGTGATCCATAGCCAATCTCAAAATCGAGTTCGTGTGTGTCATTATTATATAAAAAAGCTCCAATGCTAGCCATGTCACCAACGCCCATTTCGGGGATATAAACATTCCAGCTATAGGTTCCAGCGGCAAAACTTGAAATCGTTTTTACTTTTGATCTTTCCCACGTATTTGGATTTGTGAAAATACGTAAATTCCCATTTTCAATCCAGTAATTTGGATTGCCAACTTGAGTAGCATCTTCCCATTCCGTTAAATTATCGAAGTCCCAAATTTTTGAATAGCTGGTTTTTAAAATACTGAGATTGTTGGAATCTGAATTAGTTATTGTTTCATCTTCGTTAGTTAAGTCGGCGGGAGAACAAGAAAATAAAAGTAGTCCCATAAATACCAATAATTTTTTGAAAATATTTTTCATGTTTCTTTAAGGTTTTAAGGTCGTTTTTCTATTGTAAATATAAGCAATAATTAAAATAGTCCACGATTCCTTTTCCTTTCATTAAAACATCGGCTCCTATGATTCCATGAACGGGTTTTGATTTGTGTTGTGTTAAAGCTTCGTTTATATGAGATAAATCGAAAATTACGACGTCAAAAGCACTGTCTTTCCAAGTGCCTAGTTGCAATTGATTTTTTGTAGCTATTTGTGTCAACATTCCGGAAGCTCCAGCTCCTGAAGCTTTAGTTTTTGATTTTTTAGCTTCCAATAGAAACAAATCAACACATTCAAATCCGATACAACTACTTGAAGCACCTGTATCTAAAATGAAATTTCCTTTGATACCGTTGATTTTGGCTTTAATCAAAAGGTGTTGGGTTTTAGTAATCTTAAATTTTACTTTTTTGTAGTTTTCTTTTTTAAGGATTTTGTGGAGGTTTTTCATCTAGGCAGAATTTGTTTTCGGAATTATAGTGTCCCTTTTACAAAGATACAAGTTGTTGTATGCAGTTTTGGAATCTTTTTTCTGTCGCAATCTTTGTTAAACCATTTTTTTGACTAGTTTAATTCTTGTAATTTTGTATTCTTAAAAGACGACACTTGGAAACAAAAGTAATAATTACCGATACCCATACTCATTTATATTCTGAGGAATTCAATCAAGACCGAGATGAAATGATCCAACGCGCCATTGAAGCGGGGGTTTCGCGTTTTTTTATTCCGGCAATCGATTCGACGTGCACGGAATCCATGTATACTTTAGAAAAAAAGTATCCTGAAAACGTATTCTTGATGATGGGCTTGCATCCCACGTATGTGAAAGAGAATTATCTGAAAGAATTACAGCATGTGGAAAACGAACTGGCGAAAAGAAAATTCTACGCTGTTGGTGAAATTGGGATCGATTTGTATTGGGATAAAACCCATTTGCCTCAGCAACAAATTGCTTTCAAAAAGCAGATTCAATTGGCTAAAGAATATAAGTTACCTATTGTGATTCATTGTCGGGATGCATTTGATGAAATTTTCGAAATTCTGGAACAAGAAAAATCGGATGATTTATTTGGTATTTTTCATTGTTTTTCTGGAACGTATGAACAAGCTTTAAGGGCAATTTCGTATAATATGAAGCTTGGAATAGGCGGGGTTGTTACTTTCAAAAACGGAAAAATCGATCAATTTTTGAAACAGATCGATATAAAGCATCTTGTTTTAGAAACAGATTCCCCATATTTAGCCCCAATTCCTTTTCGTGGAAAAAGGAATGAAAGTAGTTATATAGTCAGCGTAGTCGATAAGTTAGCCCAGATTTATGGCCTTTCAACACATGAAATAGCAATGCGAACCACCGAGAATTCTAAAGCTATTTTTGGGATTTAAAGTAGAATTCACTTTATTTTGACTTTTTTTTTGTTCATTTGCCCACACAAATATAGAAAAATCAACAATGCAGAAATTTGACGCTATTCGGCCATTTTATGATTCCGAAATAAACGAAGCACTTCAAGATGTGATTAATCACCCAATGATGAAAGCATTGATGAACTTTACTTTTCCGGGTGCTGCTGACGAAGTTTGGAAAGAACAACTCAGGAAAACGCACTCCATTCGGGATTTTCAATGTAATTTTATATACCAATCGGTTCAAAGAATACTAGAAAAAAGTTCAGAAGGAATGACCACTTCCGGTTTTGAAAAGTTAAAGAAAAACACTTCTTATTTGTTTGTCTCAAATCATCGGGACATCCTTTTGGATACTACGTTATTAAACACAGCTTTATTTGAACATGGGTTAGTGATGACAGCCTCAGCGATTGGGGATAATTTAGTAAAAAAATCGTTTCTGAATACCTTGGCAAAACTGAACCGTAATTTTTTAGTACAACGGGGATTGACTCCAAGAGAAATGCTGCAGAGTTCAAAACTATTGTCGGAATATATAGGGAATTTATTGCTTCATGAAAACCGTTCTGTATGGATAGCACAGCGAGAAGGAAGAACGAAAGACGGCAAGGATGAGACCAATCCGGGTGTTTTGAAAATGGTGGGTATGGGTTCTGATGAAAAGAATTTAATGGATTATTTCAAGAAAATTAAAATTGTACCCGTATCTATTTCGTACGAGTATGATCCTACTGATGCTCTGAAAATGCCACAATTGATGGCTGAAGCCAATAATGAAGTGTATGTCAAGGAAAAGAATGAAGATTTCATGACGATTCTGAGTGGTGCTCTAGGGCAAAAGAAGAGAATACACATTCATGTTGGGAAAGTTTTAGATATTGAAATTGATGCCATTATTGCAGAAAACGAGAACTCAAATAAGCAAATAGTAGCTTTGGCACAAGTAATTGATAATGCCATATTGAGTAATTACAAATTATGGCCAACGAATTTTATTGCTTTTGATATTGTAAATAAGACCGATAGATATTCCCATTTGTATACTGAAAATGAAAAATCATTGTTCGAGCGCAGACTGGAAATGCGAATTGATCATGACAATCCAGTGGCTCTTGAAAGTTTTTTGGCCATGTATGCAAATCCAGTTGTGAACAAATTAAAATACCACGATGTTGTATAAAGCCAAAATACTTTTAATATATACCGGAGGAACTATTGGTATGCGAAAAGATTTTGAAACAGGAGCCCTTAAGGCATTCAATTTTAGTAAATTGTTACAGCGAATTCCAGAATTGAAACAATTGGATTGTGAGATCGAAACCGTTTCTTTTGAAAATCCTATAGATTCCTCGAACATGAATCCTGAAAAATGGGCAAAAATGGCTATAATTATTGCAGATAATTATACTTCATTTGATGGATTTGTTGTGCTTCATGGATCCGATACTATGTCGTATTCTGCTTCAGCGCTGAGTTTTATGCTTGAAAATTTGTCAAAACCAGTTATTTTTACCGGTTCACAATTACCCATAGGGGATTTGCGTACCGATGCTAAAGAAAACCTGATTACAGCCATTCAAATAGCTTCTCTGCAAAATAATAATCATCCGGTTATCAGTGAAGTGTGTCTTTATTTTGAATACAAATTATACCGAGGCAATAGAACTACAAAGATTAATGCAGAACATTTTAAAGCATTTACGTCTCCAAATTATCCGGAATTGGTGGAGTCTGGGGTGCATTTAAAGTTGAATCCTGAATTGTTTTTGCCTAAAAAAGGAACGGAGGAATTCAAAGTGCATAAAAATTTAGACAATAATGTTGCCATTATCAAGATGTTTCCTGGAATCAGTGAAGCAGTTTTATCCGCTATTTTAAATATTCCGAATCTTAAAGGTGTTGTTTTAGAAACCTACGGAGCTGGGAATGCACCTACAGAGGATTGGTTTTTAAACCTCTTGAAAAAAGCGATTGCCGGCGGGTTACATATTGTTAACGTTACCCAATGTTCTGGCGGGAGTGTCAGTATGGGGCAATACGAAACCAGTACCGGACTGAAAGAAATTGGTGTGATTTCCGGAAAAGACATCACCACCGAGGCGGGAATCACAAAATTGATGTATTTATTGAGCAAAAAAATAGCCCCAAAAGACTTCAAAACTATTTTTGAAACTTCTTTACGAGGAGAAATGACATAATATTTAGATTTTACTTTTCTAACTCGTTTTTTTTCGTGTTCTTTGCAGCCGTAATGAAATAGAGAGGTGGCCGAGTGGCTGAAGGCGCACGCTTGGAAAGCGTGTATATGGCAACATATCGAGGGTTCGAATCCCTTCCTCTCTGCCAGTAGAAATACAAAAAGAAGCAAACCCCACTAAATTCTAGGATTTAGTGGGGTTTTTTCATTTACGGTAAATCAAATTATTCATTAAATCTCAAAACTTAGGTGTCTTTTGAGGTGTCACTGAAATTATATTTTTTAAGTGACACCTATCTCAAAAGATACCAGTTCAACATTTGTTCAAATACCTTTTCACTATTTGAACATCTTGTTTGGAAGAATTACAAAGTTTAAATTTAATAATAACTAAAAGGTCACCAACCATGAACATAGCCGTATCCGTTCTCTTTTATATAAAGAGATCAAAAGTCAATAATGATGGCATCTGCCCTATTTATGTACGTGTCACCGTACAATATGGGAATTTATAAATTTACATAATACAGTAAGATTAACATATTTGCATCGTTTTATTGATGTTCTATTTCCAGCTAATACTCCACAAACTGATTTAGTTGTTGAAGAATTACAAACTTGGCTAACTGGTTTAGAAAAACTATAATTATTACTGGAAAAAAACACCCATTCCTACCCCAACATTCGTTTATAATGGAAAAAAAAGCCCGATAAATACTTTTTAGTGGAAAATAAAGTATAGTTTTGCTTCAATAAAGCACCACTAATGGAAAATTTTGTCCCAACACACCTTCAAGAAATTATTTATTCATCGAGCGATAAAAAAGTAAGAAAACAAATTGCTTTGCTTGAAAGTACAGGTAAAATTAAAAAAATTGCTCCTCGTATCTTTACTTCCAATTTTATTGATACGGACGAGGTTATTATCAAAAGAAATATTTTTTCTATTCTGGGCAATTTATATCCCGGTGCATTATTAAGCCACCGTTCCGCAATAGAATTCAAACCAACTGCAACAGGACAAATATTTGTTACCTATACCTACACCAAAAAAATAGAGTTGCCTGGAATAACCATTCGTTTTATGGAAGGTATTGGAGCAATTGAAGGTGACAATTCATTTTCGGGGGAGTTATTTGTTTCACAACAAGAAAGAGCATTTTTAGAAAACCTACAACCGTCCAGAAAATCGGGTCCAGAATCTAAAACTATTTCAATTGCTGAACTCGAAAACAAACTAGAGAAAATAGTACAAGTTAAAGGCGAAGAAGGACTAAATCAAATTAGAGATAGCGCAAAAGTAATCGCCGATAAATTAAGAATGCAAAGTGAGTTTGAGAAATTAAACAAACTAATTAGTGCCTTATTATCTACACAGCCTTCCAAAATATTATCGTCTCCACGAGCCATTGCACGAGCATTTGGAAATCCTTATGACCAATCAAGAATAGATTTGTTTGAGATATTATTTTTAGAGTTAAAGCAAAGAGAATTCAAAAATGCGATAGATAGAAATACAACTAATACAGCTTTTCAAAATTTCGCTTTTTTTGAAGCCTATTTTTCAAATTATATTGAAGGAACTCGATTTGAAGTGATTGAAGCAAAAAACATTATCGAAACCGATACCCCAATGTTCAATCGTGATGAAGATTCACACGACATATTAGGAACGTATAAATTGGTCAGTAATAAAATCGAAATGAATGTTACGCCAACTTCTCCGGAAGAGTTCATTAGCATTCTTCAATACAGACATCGATTACTTTTGGAAGCAAGAATATCAAAAATGCCAGGCGTATTTAAAGATAAAAACAATCGTGCTGGAGAAACATTTTTTGTCGATTTCGAATTAGTAAAAGGCACATTAATAAAAGGGTTTGATTTCTACAAAGTACTAACAGACCCATTTGCAAAAGCAGCTTACATTATGTTTATGGTAAGTGAAATACACCCATTTTTGGACGGTAACGGAAGAATTGCAAGAGTAATGATGAATGCCGAATTGGTCAAAGCTGAACAAACAAGAATAATAATTCCAACAGTATATCGTGATGATTATTTAGGAGCTTTACGAAGATTAACAAGGCAACAAGATCCATTAGCCTATATAAAAATGCTACAACGAGCACAAGATTTTAGTGCAACATTAAAAGCAGATACTATGGAAGATTTAGAATTGCAATTAAACTCAAGTAACGCTTTCAAAGAACACGACGAAGCCAAATTAAAGATTATCGTATAAAAAGACACGGGCAATCCTTTCGATTGATTATGAAACAAATTTTAGTCAATTAAACCACATAAAAAAGACATCACTATTCCATGTGTCACTTTGTGACATAAATGGCAGAAATACTCATCATAAATAGAAGTAAATTGCCGCTTCTGAACGAAAGGAATTATTTACTATTTTTATTGAGTGCCAGAACTTGAATCATAGAGGTTTCAAGTTAGGCAACGCCCAATCAAAGCTATAGATAGAGTATGAGAACCGAAAACAAGAGATTGTGTATCTACCCGAAAGACATACAACGCATAACAGGAAAAAGTTATCGTCAAAGTATTAGACTGCTTCAAAAAATCAGACAAGAGCTCAATAAGCTCCAAAATGAGTTTGTATCTATTGAGGAATTTTGCCAATACACCAGCCTAAAAATTGAACAATTTGAACCCTTGATAATTGGATAGAAATTAAATTTTAGGCAACTAAATTTTGAACTTTACCAGTTCAAAAAATATTGTCTAACCAGTTCAAATTATTATAATTAATCATTAATTCCAGCAAAAAAATCCTTATATTTGAATAATTGAAATTTAGAACAATTTGCTAACATATTGAGAGGTGTCAGTTGAGGTGTCACTTAAAATAAAAGCTTTGCAAAGCCTTATTTTAAGACACTTTATAAAAACAAACAACTCCTTCCTCTCTGCGATGAAATAATGCTTCCTAAAAGGGGAGCATTTTTTGTTTTAGGGCGTGGTCAATTTTTTAGTTTGTCAAGAGAGTAAACAAAAAAAGATCAGCAGGCAATACCAGTATTAATTTTTTGTGAGCCGTCCTTCCTTTAGGTCAACAAGGGTAGTTCAGTCCTTTCTGTCAAATAGAATTCCGTGGCTGCAAGAACTGTAGAGCGTTTTTATCTTTAAAGGTCTTAAAAAGGATTATTTGTGGTTGTTATTTATCACAAAACGATCAAAAGGGTATATTTGTATCGTTTTAATGAGAATTGGAAGCCAAGGGTGTTTGATAGAATCATTGAGCGATTTAAAACCAAAAAATTATGCGAATTTTTCTTAGTTGTTTTCTGCTGCTAATGGTTGCTACTGTTTTTTCTCAGGAAAATACACCATCACAAGATACTCTAATTATGAAAGTGGATTCCTTGTATCGTGAGGATCAGTTCTATTTTGGGATCACTTACAATATATTGACGGACGGCCCTTCGGGGTTGTCACAAAGCAAATTTTCGTCGGGTTTGTCAGGTGGTTTTTTGCGGGATATGCCTTTAAATAAAAAGAGAACCGTTGCAATAGCTTCCGGTATTGGATTTACATATAATAATTACAATCAAAACATAGCCATTTCTGCAACAGACGGTATGCCAGTTTATGCCCTGATTGATGCCAATAGGGATTATAATAAAAATAAGTTTTCCCTACTTTCGGTTGATGTTCCTGTTGAGTTTAGATGGCGAACCTCTACTTATGAAAGCCATAAATTTTGGCGCATTTATACAGGAATAAAGTTTAGTTATTTGCTCTACGACAAGTCCGTTTTTGATAGTGCTCAAGGCAAAGTGGTGGTTACAGGAAATAAAGATTTTAATAAATTACAATACGGGGCTTATGTCTCTGCAGGATACAATACAATTAATTTGTATGCCTATTATGGTTTAAATTCAATATTCAAATCGGCAAAAATAGAAGACAAGTCAATTACCATGAAAGCATTAAATATTGGCATAGTATTTTATATTTTATAGCCATAAAACCAATAGAAGCAATTGTGGAATAATTCCCAGAACAAAACCTAAAAGGAGTTCTTTAATGGTATGCGCTTTCATTTCCAGTCTAGAAGTCGCGACCACGCCATTCAACAGTAGTAGTAATGCAATGGTAAAAATGTTTTGAATTTGAAGGTGCAGGCTTAATCCAATGATAAATACAGTCAAAGAGCTGAAAGCTATCATGTGCAGGCTTGCTTTTATCTGCAGAAATAATAGGATTAGAGCTAATAATGAACTCAAAAGTCCCCCCAATAAAAAAAAATGCAACTCTGGATAGGAATCAATAGTGATACTTTTTCGAACTAATAAGATGATCAAGAAACAATGAAGTATTAAGGGTATTTTACGCTGGGATATTTTAGAAACCATTATGGAATCTATATTTCCTGTAGCGCGTAAGAGAAAAAAGGCCAAAACAGGAATTAACACCGTCACAATCAACACCTGAAAAAAAATGAATATCTTTTCTTGACTCACAAAATCAGATCCATTAAAAAAAAGGTAGAACAATGTTGCCATTGCCGGAATGAATATTGGATGGAAAATATAAGAGAAAAGGGGAAGGGTTTTTTTCAATAGTTTTGATTTTGTATCAAACAAATATAGGTAATCTGTCAAAATTAGTAAAGCATATCAAAAGAGTTTCTTGTTTTTAATAAACGAAATTGCTCATAATTATCGTATATCTGTCGCTTCGTTTTGAAAAGAAGTGCTATTTTTGAGGAAGTTTTGCAAATAAACAGCCTGTTGAAAGTATCATTTTCAAAAAAGAAATTCACCTCAATCTTTTTTTTATTCCATGAGCAAAAAAATTCTAAATAGCATACAAAATATCCCCGCAAAGTTTATTGGAACCAGCAGTACGATGGCTATTGATTCTATTTCTATAGACAGTCGTTCTTTGCAAAATGGCCCGAAAACGCTGTTTTTTGCATTGGTTGGAGCCAATACGGATGCGCACCTTTATCTCAAAAATTTAATTGCAAGTGGCGTCCAGAATTTTGTAGTTACCCATATTCCTGAAGATTGTGAAGGGAAAGCTAATTTTTATGTAGTGACCAATACCTTGTTGGCTTTGCAACAATTTGCCGCAGCATATCGCAGTTTCTTTGATTTTCCTGTCATTGGGCTCACGGGAAGTAACGGTAAAACGATAGTCAAAGAATGGCTTAATTTTTTATTAAGTCCGGATTATAACGTTATCCGAAGTCCAAAGAGTTACAACTCTCAAATTGGTGTTCCGCTGTCTGTGATTGCGATAAATGAAAAACACAATTTAGGAATTTTTGAAGCCGGTATTTCTACGGTTTCAGAAATGGAAAAACTCGAAAAAATCATTAAACCTACGATTGGAATTCTCACGAATATAGGGACGGCACATGACGAAGGTTTTGCTGATATCAGTGACAAAATCAAAGAAAAATTGAAACTTTTCCAGGATGTCCAAGTCATTATTTATCATAAAAATCCAACAATTGATTTGTTGATCCGTCCCGATACCGCCGTTTTTTGCTGGAGTTATAACGATGCTAAGGCTTCGGTTCTGATTACTAAAAAGGGAGTTTTAGACAAGACCGTTTTGACGGTGCTACAAAACAACAACAAGTTTGACATAAAAATACCATTTCAGGATGAGGCGTCGATAGAAAATGCAATTTCCTGTTTGATGGTTTTGTTGTATTTTAAATACGATGACAGAACGATTCAAAACCGCATGGAGTTGTTGTATCCGGTAGAAATGCGATTGAAAGTCAAAAACGGAATCAACAATAGCAGTATTATTGATGACAGTTACAGTTCTGATTTTCAATCCTTAAAAATTGCGTTGGATTTTCTTGAAAGTCAAAAACAGTATAAAAAGAAAACAGTCATTCTATCTGATATTTTTCAAAGCGGTTTGCCTAACGATGTGTTGTACTCGAAGGTGGCTGAGCTAATTGTTTCCAACCGGATTACGCGGGTAATTGGTATTGGCGAAACCATTTCAGCATTTAAAAACAAGTTTGCTAACTGCAGTACTTTCCAAAACACAGCTGCATTTGTCGCTGATTTTGAAAACTTGGACTTTGGTAATGAAACCATTTTGATAAAAGGGGCGAGATCGTTCCAGTTTGAAGAAATTGTATATTTATTAGAGGAGAAGACACATGAAACGGTCCTAGAAATCAACCTGAATGCTATTAGTTACAACCTGAATTTTTTTAAATCAAAGTTGCTACCAAAAGTAAAAATTATGGTTATGGTAAAAGCATTCGGGTACGGAAACGGCGGACTCGAAATTGCTAAATTACTGGAACATCATAAAGTAGATTATTTGGGCGTGGCTTTTGCCGATGAAGGAATTTCATTAAAAAACGGGGGCATTAATTTGCCTATTATGGTCCTTAATCCAGAGAATACTAGTTTTTCGGCTATTATTCAACATCAGTTGGAACCGGAAATTTACTGTTTAAAAGGTTTATATGCGTTCTTGAAAATAGCAAAACAAAAAAATTTAAAGCATTTTCCAATTCATATTAAATTCGATACCGGCATGCATCGATTGGGCTTTGAAGAAAATACCCTCGATGAACTGATAGCTGCGCTAAGAGGAAACAGTACCGTGCAAATAAAAAGTATTTTATCACACTTGGCTACGAGCGATGATCTTGAACACATGGATTTTGCTCATTCCCAAATTAATTTGTTCGAGAAAGTATCCTCTAAATTGATGTCTGAATTGCAAATAAAACCCTTGCGTCACATCCTGAACACCTCTGGAATAAGCAATTTTCTGGATTCGCAATACGATATGGTTCGGCTAGGAATTGGTCTTTATGGAGTTTCAAATGATGCCCAAGAACAAAAGCAACTCGAAAATGTGGGGACACTAAAATCCGTGATCTCACAAATAAGAACGATTGCTGCTGGAGAAAGCGTAGGCTATGGCCGCCGATTTGTAGCCGAAAAACCAACAAAAATTGCTACAATTCCCATAGGATATGCTGATGGGATTTCCAGAGGCTGGGGAGATGGTTTGGGATTTGTTATGGTAAAAAATACCAAAGCCTATATCGTTGGGAGTATTTGTATGGACATGCTGATGGTTGATGTCACCGGCATTGAATGCAAAGAAGGTGATTCAATACTTATTTTTGGCGAAAATCCAACGGTTTCTTTTATAGCCCAGAAATTAAATACAATTCCCTATGAAATTTTGACCAGTATTTCGCAACGGGTGAAACGCGTGTTTTATAGGTAGCGATTAAATTTAGAAGAAAGGGCTGTTACTACTTTTAAAATTTTTATTAAATTCGTTTGTCAGAAGTAAATTTTAACCTAAAAAAATAAATTATGGGATTTTTTAGTGATTTCAAAGCCTCTTTGATGAAGGGAGACGTTTTAAGTTTAGCAACTGCGGTTGTTATTGCTGGAGCATTTGGCAAAATTGTAGGCTCAGCTGTTGATGATGTCATAATGCCAGTTGTTGGTTTGTTAACCGGAGGAATTGATTTTACCCAAAAATTTATCACCTTAGACGGAAATAGTTACGAAACCCTGGCTGCTGCAAAAGCTGCAGGTGCCGCCGTGATCACCTACGGTAATTTGGTCCAAGCCATTATCAACTTCATAATAATTGCATTCTTTATTTTTGTGGTTTTAAGAGCTGCTGAAAAGGCCAAGAAAAAGGAAGTTGTTGCCGTCGCTGCTCCAGCTGGGCCAACACAGGAACAATTGCTGACTGAGATTAGAGATTTATTGAAAAAGTAATTTCGACTACAGTATCTAGATAAACCACTCTGGAAAAGAGGCCTTTTTTTCTTTATTCAAAAGGTTATATAAAACAAGATGATTTTCATCCTTAACATAATAAGGTGCCGGGAGAAATACTTTACAACTTAGTTTTCTTAATCTCTTAATGGTTTAAAATACTATTTATAGGTTTGCGATTAAAAAAGAGCAGATTTTTTAATGGGAAATTTGAGGTTGTCTTTTAATTTGTTGAAAATATAACATTTTGTTATTTTTTGTTAACCTCCTTGTTTTGATTTCAATATTACTTACTTTTGTACTTCAAATTTAATATTCACCCGAGCCTGAAAGGCGAACGGACGAAGTAATACTAAAAATATACTATGAGAATAGCAGTTGTAGGAGCTACCGGAATGGTTGGCGAAGTAATGTTGAAAGTTTTGGCAGAAAGAAATTTCCCTGTAACCGAGTTAATTCCCGTTGCTTCACAGCGCTCAGTGGGTAAAGAAATTGAATACAAGGGCAAAAAATATAAAGTGGTAGGCATGCAAACTGCAGTAGATATGAAAGCAGATATTGCTTTGTTTTCTGCAGGAGGCGACACTTCACTGGAGTGGGCTCCAAAATTTGCAGCAGCAGGAACAACCGTTATCGATAATTCATCGGCTTGGCGAATGGATCCGACTAAAAAATTAATCGTTCCGGAAATCAATGCAACAGAATTGACCGCCGCAGATAAAATCATTGCAAATCCAAATTGCTCTACCATTCAAATGGTATTGGTTCTGGCTCCGTTGCACAGAAAATACAACATCAAACGGGTCATTGTTTCTACCTACCAATCCATCACTGGAACAGGCGTAAAAGCAGTGCAACAATTGGAAAATGAATACGCAGGCGTTCAGGGTGAGATGGCCTACAAATATCCAATTCACAGAAATGCGATTCCACAATGTGATTCTTTTGAAGAAAATGGGTACACGAAAGAAGAGATGAAATTGGTACGTGAAACCAAAAAAATATTAAGCGATAATACAATTGCTGTTACAGCGACTGCGGTACGGGTGCCAATTGTAGGCGGACACAGTGAAGCGGTAAACGTAGAATTCACGAACGATTTTGATGTAAACGAAGTACGAAACATTTTGCATCATACCGATGGCGTAGTCGTACAGGACAATAATGACACCTACACGTACCCAATGCCAATGTATGCGCAAGGAAAAGATGACGTTTTTGTAGGTAGAATTCGCCGGGACGAAAGCCAAGAAAATACTTTAAATATGTGGATTGTTGCGGACAACTTGAGAAAAGGAGCAGCGACAAATACCATCCAGATTGCTGAATATTTGATCGCAGCCAAATTGGTATAATACTTTTTAGATCCAAGATAGCGACTTGTTTTCTCCTGCTCGAGGATGAGAAAAATGTTTATAGTAAGTCAATTTTAAATCCATTTGTTTCAACAAAAGCTATATTTTGTGAAAAACAAATGGATTTTTATATTAGGATGCCTATATTTGCCTTGCATGAAAAAGAAATTTTCTATAGTAAACCTTGTATTAATGATTGCGGTATTGTTTTCAATACTGATTCAATCCCTACATAGTTATGAGCATATAGTAAAGCAATTTTCTGAAAAAAAATGTGAGCATAAATATACTTCTGCCGCAGAAATTACACATCAACATCATAAATTTGACAGCTGTTATTTATGTAATTTTACAATTAGCAGTTTCACATCTTCGGATGTAAAGTCTTTTGAGTTATATAAAATAGAGATGAATTCAAGTAATTCTTCGGCTATCTCAAAACAAATTACACAATTCTTTAAAGGAAGCCTTTTTGCGCTTCGAGCTCCTCCTCAGGTTTAAAATAATATCCACATCAATACATCATTTCAAATATTGGAAGTGATTCATATGTTTATATATTTTGAACGAGGAAAATGCAAACAAAAATTTATATTGTTTTCTGCTTCTGTTTGTTTTGCACCGTAGGTTTTTCGCAAAATACAGTTAGTGGAAAAATTACTACTCAGGAGGGCATGCCGCTTTCCGGGAGCCACGTACACATTGGGACAAAAACGGTATCTTCGGATGTTTCCGGTAATTATCTTATAAAGAGATTGCCTTCCGGGACCGTCAAGGTATTTGTGTCATATGTTGGTTTTCAGTCTGTTGATACGCTGGTAAATTTAGCGGGTGACCAAATTTTGAAATTTTCTCTAAAACAAAACACTGCCCAACTGCAGGAAGTAGTCATCAGACAAAAAGCCAATACGCTGAATAAATCGATTTTGGAACAAAAGATCAAAACGGAAACGATTGAAAAATTCAGCAATCAGACGCTTGGAGATATTTTGAAAGAAATAGTAGGTGTTTCCAGTCTAAAGACAGGAAGTTCTGTGGTGAAACCAGTTATTAATGGTTTGTTTGGAAGTAGAGTTCCGGTAATCAATAACAATGTCCGCATGGAAGATCAAGAATGGGGAACGGAACATGCGCCTAATTTTGATATAAACGCTGCAGGGAAAATCACGGTGATCAAAGGGGCTTCTGGACTTCAATTTGGCGGTGATGCCGTCGGTGGTTTAGTGGTTATAGAGCCAGTTTCAGTCAAAAAAGATACGCTGTTTGGCAAAACTATTCTGAATTTGGCGTCTAATGGCAGGGGCGGTTCTATTAGTTCGAGTCTGCACAAAGGAAATGATAAAGGATGGAGTTGGAATGCACTGGGAACATTCAAGTATTCAGGCGACAGAGAAGCACCGGATTATGTGTTGTCTAATTCTGGGAATCGGGAAGCTAATTTTTCCGGCGATGTAAAATTTACAGGAAAAAAATATGATATTTCCGGGTACTACAGTTTTTACAATACGACTATTGGTATTTTAAGTGCATCACATACCGGGAATGTAAACGATTTGTACAATTCCATTACCAATAAAATTCCTTCAGTTGTCAATGATTTTACGTACACCATTAGAAATCCGAAGCAGAAGGTACAGCATCATTTGGCTAAAATGAACTACAATTACTATTTTGATGAAACGGCTTCTTTGGCGGTACAGTACTCTTTTCAGTTTAATAAAAGATTGGAATTTGATGTGCGCAGGGGAGATTTTAATGATGTAGCCGCTTTAGACTTGGATTTGACCACGCATGCCGTTAATGTTGATTATAAAAAATCATTGCACGACTGGAGCTTGAAAACTGGATTTAGTTCTTCTATTCAGAATAATTTTGCAAATCCGGCTACAGGAATAAAGCCGCTGATTCCTAATTTTGATCGGGTTGAATTTGGGGGCTATGGTATTGTCAGTTATGATTTAGCGGATAGTTTTTCGGTAGATTCAGGATTGCGATATGATTATTCCCGTGTGGATGCCACCAAGTTTTTTTTGAAATCACGATGGGAGGAAAGAGGCTATACTCCTGAATTTGATAATTTTATAGTGGGAGAACAAGGCAATCAATGGTTGACAAAGCCTAGTTTTACTTTTCATAATATTTCAGCCAGTGCAGGGTTTCACAAGGAATTTGAGGCAGACCTGGATTGGTATGCCAATATCAGCCTTGCGACAAGAAACCCAAATCCATCCGAGTTTTTCAGTGACGGTTTGCATCATTCCACCGGGGTTATCGAGTTGGGTGATTTAGCGTTAGACAAAGAACAGGCAATCAAACTATCGACAACATTACAGAAAAAATGGACTGCTTTCTCGGTTGAGGTGAATCCTTTTATCAATAGTATCCATAATTTTATGTTTTTGCGTCCTGTTGGTTTTGAGACGACCATTCGTGGTGCTTTTCCTGTGTGGGAATACCAGCAGACCAATGCGAGATTGGCAGGAGTTGACGTGCAAACCCATTGGAAAATAAGCAAACAATGGCAACATGATTTCACCTTGGCCTATGTCAATGGTAAAGACATCACAAACAAGGAGTCCTTAATAGATATTCCGCCCTTGAATCTGAGTAACAAAATTCAGTTTTCAAAGAGAGAATGGCATGATTTGAAACTCGAGTTAAAAAGTGAAATCGTACTGCATCAAAATCAGTTTCCTAACAATAATTTCACAACAAACATTGTGGTAGATAATGAGTTGGCTCCGGTTCTGGTAGACATCAGTACACCTCCGCCAGGGTATCAATTGTTGCATTTTTATTCGGAAATGAACTTCAAGACTTTTGGAAAAACCAATGCAACGATTGCGTTTTCCATTCAAAATATTTTAAACACTAAGTACAGGGACTATCTTAACAGGCAACGTTTTTTTGCCGATGAAATGGGTAGAAACTTTCAAATTCAATTAAAATTCAATTATTAAAAAGTAAACAAAAAACAATAAAATGAAAAATTCAAAAATTCTAGCAATCGCATTAATATCAATATCCATCTTTTCATCTTGTAGCAATGATGATCCAATTGCAGTAAATGAGGAAGAAGTAATCACAACGGTGACTACAACTCTGACATCAGGAAGCCAGACAGTTACGATGATTTCGAGAGATCTTGACGGCGACGGACCAAACGCGCCAGTGATAACAGTGTCCGGGGATTTAGTGGTAAATACAACCTATACAGGGGCTGTTAGTTTCCAAAACGAGTCCGTGTCACCAGTTGATGACATTACATTGGAAATAAAAGAAGAAGGGGATGAACACCAACTATTCTTTCAGGCACCAACAGCCATTGGAGCATTTACATATACTGATGCCGATGTTAATGGGAAGCCTATTGGGTTGACTTTTACATTAAAGACAGGTACTACAGCAACAACAGGAAATATAGTGGTCATCTTGAGACATGAGCCAATTAAAAATGCTGAAGGTGTTGCATCCGGTAACATTGCAAATGCAGGAGGTGCAACAGATGCACAAATTACATACCCAGTTCAGGTCAAATAAGCACCTCATTCTGATGTCAACCATTCTAGAAAACGCTATTCGAAAGAGTCGCGTTTTTTTTGGTTTTTAACTTACATGACCTAAGTATTTAATTATTTAACATATAAGTCATATAAGTAGTTGTTGTATTGTCGTTAAAACCAATTATTTATTAATCAAGCTTTTTTAACTTACATGACTTATATGTTTAATTTTATCAACATATAAGAAGCAGTGGTTTTCTTATTGAAAGTAAATCCTAATCGAAAGAGTAGCGTTTTTTTGGTTTTATTTAAGACTTCCCCACTACTACTAAACTAACTAATTTCTTATTTTTGTAATAACCTAAAACAGAATCTAATGAAAAACACTTTTTTAATAATGGCTGTAACTTCTGCAATGGCGACTTTCGGCCAAAACCCAAATCCAAAACCGCTAACCTATCCCACTACAAGTAAAGGGGAAACCGTGGATGTGTACTTCGACACTAAACTTCCGGATCCATACCGCTGGCTCGAAGATGACAAATCAGCGGAAACGGGTGCCTGGGTAAAAGCCCAAAATGAAGTGACCTACGGGTATTTGGCGCAAATTCCGTTTCGCGATGTCTTGAAATCAAGAATGGAAAAACTGTGGAATTACGAAAAAATAGGAGCGCCTTTCAAAGAAGGAAATTTCACGTATTACTATAAAAATAACGGCTTACAAAACCAATCAGTGTTGTACAGAAAAGACGCCAAAGGAACTGAAACCGTATTCTTGGATCCCAATACGTTTTCTAAAGACGGAACAACTTCGCTTGGCGGATTAGATTTCTCTAAAGACGGTTCTAAAGTTGCCTATGCCATTTCAGAAGGCGGAAGCGACTGGAGAAAAGTCATTATCATGGATGCCATTTCTCAAAAAATAATTGAAGACACTATTGTCGATGTAAAATTTAGCGGTGTGTCTTGGAGAGGAAATGAAGGTTTTTACTATTCCAGTTATGACAAACCAAAAGGAAGCGAATTGTCTGCAAAAACTGACCAGCATAAACTGTATTTCCATAAATTAGGGACTGCACAAAAACAGGATCAAGTGATTTTTGGTGCCGACCAAAAACGACGTTATGTAGGTGGTGGAGTTACGGAAGATGACCATTATCTGGTAATCACAGCGTCTAATTCTACCTACGGAAACGAATTGTACATCAAAGATTTGACAAAGTCAAACAGTCCTATTGTGACTATAGTGGATAATTTCAAGAGCGACAACAACATTATTGAAAACGAAGGCGGAAAACTATTCATAGAAACTGACTTAAATGCGCCCAACAAACGCATTGTTACCGTAGACGTAAAAAACCCGAAACCGGAAAACTGGAAAGATTTTATTGCTGAGACGGAGAATGTGTTGTCTCCTTCAACAGGTGGCGGGTATTTCTTTGCTAATTATATGAAAGATGCCGTTTCGGTGGTGAAACAATATGATTATTCCGGAAAACTAGTTCGTGAAATTAAATTGCCAGGCGTAGGAACTGCAGGTGGTTTTGGCGGAAAGAAAAAAGAAAAAACGGTGTATTATTCCTTCACGAATTATATTACTCCGGGTTCTACTTTTTCATTCGAGCCAGCAACCGGAACTTCGGCAGTGTATGAAAAACCAAAAGTAGATTTCAACAGCGAGCAATACGAGTCCAAACAAGTGTTTTACACTTCCAAAGACGGAACCAAAATCCCGATGATTATCACCCACAAAAAAGGATTGAAACTTGACGGGACAAATCCAACAATGCTTTACGGTTACGGAGGATTTAACGTGAGTTTGACACCAAGTTTCAGTATTGCCAATGCCGTTTGGATGGAAAACGGAGGCGTTTATGCCGTACCCAATTTACGTGGTGGTGGCGAGTACGGGAAAAAATGGCACGATGCGGGAACCAAAATGCAAAAGCAAAACGTATTTGATGATTTCATCGCAGCGGCTGAATATCTGATTGCTCAAAAATATACATCTTCACAATATCTTGCCATTCGTGGTGGGTCAAACGGAGGATTGCTAGTGGGAGCTACCATGACGCAACGTCCTGATTTAATGCGAGTTGCATTACCAGCAGTGGGCGTAATGGACATGTTGCGCTACCACACCTTTACTGCAGGAGCAGGTTGGGCGTATGATTACGGAACGGCGCAGGACAGTAAGGAAATGTTCAGCTACATCAAAGGCTATTCTCCAGTACACAACATACAAAAAGGGATTCAATATCCAGCAACCATGGTCACTACAGGGGATCACGATGATAGAGTAGTACCGGCGCACAGTTTTAAGTTTGCTGCTGAATTACAGGAAAAACAAACCGGAACAAACCCGACACTAATCCGTATTGACATCAATGCAGGACACGGCGCCGGAAAATCCGTAGCGGCAACCATCCAGGAAAATGTAGATCTTCAGGCCTTCACGTTGTACAACATGGGAGTGGTGTTATTGCCAGAATTGGAATAATAACAATTGTGATACCGATTTTACCCTGAGCGCAGTCGAAGGGAGGAGCTTATTCCTGCTGTACACTGTATCTTTTCCTCCGCCGAAAGTGGCGGAAGGAAAAGGATGCCGTTCCCATCAGGGCTAGGGCATTCGATTCCTTAGATAATTGTCATTACGAGGAGTTGCGAGGCACGCGGAAAAGCAATCACATCACAAATTATAAGAAGTTCAAAAAACGCTACTCGAAAGAGTAGCGTTTTTTTATCAGTTAGCTTTTATTTTAAAATAGTGATATAAAAACTAACTATCTTTCGTACAAATTAAACATTACTCTTGTTAATTATTCATAAAATGTTAAACATCATAAACGTCACTTGTGCTATTATCTTAATTGAGAATAAAATTTTAGTTGCTCAGCGCAGTGATAAAATGAAATTGCCTTTGAAATGGGAATTTCCAGGAGGAAAGTTAGAAGAAAACGAGACTGAAATAAATTGTGTTAAAAGAGAAATTAAAGAGGAGATAAACATAGATATTGAAGTTGTAAAAAAGCTTTCCAGTAGTATTTATGATTATGGAGCTTTTAAAATTAATTTAATTCCTTTTATAGCAAAATATATTCATGGTGAAATTAGATTGGCAGAGCATAAAGATTACAAGTTATTAGAAAAAGTAGAACTATTAAGTCTTGATTGGGCAGAAGCAGATTTGCCAATCGTTGAAGAATTTTTAAAACTCGAATTATGAACCAAGGACTGTATGAGGAATTAGTTACTAAGCTAATCAACTATAAAATAAACGAATTAGATAAAGATACTTTTCAGGTTAAGAAAACTTCAATAGATAAAGCCGAAGCCGCTCAATTATTATCGCAACATATCGGTAAAACAATTAAACATGCTTTTACTTTAATTAAGGGTGATGATGTTGTAGAGACACAAATAGAGATTGCTAATAAAATTATTTTATTTCTGAAAGAAGAATTAAAAAAAGAAGAGTTTGAGGATGATTTAATAGAAACAGAAGGTAAAATTCTAAAAGCTGTTTTTACAAAAGTGGATGCTCATTTCACTGATTTGGATTTGCATTTAAAAGAAATTACTCCTTACACAAGATTGATTCATAGTGAACTTTTTACAGGTGGAAATTCAGGAACAACTCTTGAAAGCGAATTGAGAAAAGAGATTTTATCTTCAGATAGAATTGACTTATTAGTTTCTTTTATCAAATGGAAAGGAATTAGAATTCTAGAGAGTGAACTTAGAGAATTTACAGAAAGAGGCGGGAAATTAAGAGTGATTACAACTACGTACATTGGAGCTACAGATGCTAAAGCGGTAGAGTTTTTAGCTTCTTTAGAAAATACAGAAGTAAAAGTTTCATACAATACGGGTAATGAAAGATTACATGCAAAAGCCTATTTGTTTCGAAGAAATACGGGTTTTCATACAGCATATATCGGTTCTTCTAATTTTTCCCGTTCGGCTTTAACTGATGGTTTAGAATGGAATTTAAAAGTAACAACGAAAGAAGTAGGGCATATTATTGACAAGTTTAAGAAAACATTTGAAGCATATTGGCAAAATTCAGAATTTGAATTATATGATCAAAATATTCATTCTGTTAAATTAGTCGAAGCTTTAAAACAAGGAAAGTTTTCAAAAGAATATACTTTTACAACATCGTATTTTGATATTAAACCGTTTCATTATCAGAGTGAAATACTTGAAAAATTAGAAGTTGAAAGAACGGTTCATAATAGATATAGAAATCTTTTAGTTGCCGCTACAGGAACTGGAAAAACAGTTGTTTCTGCATTTGATTATAAAAACTTTAGAAGTAATAATAAATCATCAAAGTTGCTTTTTGTGGCTCATAGAAAAGAAATTTTGCAACAAGCAAAAGCCACATTTCAAGGAGTTTTAAAAGATAATAATTTTGGAGATTTATGGGTTGATGGAATGGAACCAAGTTCTAATGAATATGTTTTTGCTTCGGTTCAAACTTTAAATAACAGATTAAAAGATATTACTCTAACTCCCGAATATTATGACTTTATAATTGTTGATGAAGTGCATCATATTTCGGCATCGACTTATAGACCAATAATAAATTATTTCAGACCAAAAGTTTTATTGGGATTGACAGCAACTCCTGAAAGAATGGATAATGAAAACATATTAGAAGATTTCTGTAATCGTATCGCTGCTGAAATTAGACTTCCAGAAGCATTAAACAAAAAATTATTAAGCCCATTTCAGTATTTTGGAATCACAGACAGTATAGATTTAACAAATGTGAAATGGGAGAAAGGGAAGTATGTAGCAAGTGAATTGACTAGTTTATATACTAAAAACAATATTCGAGTTGGAGAGATAATTAGCAACCTTGATAAGTATACAAATGATTTAAATGAAGTTCGTGCAATTGGATTTTGTGTAACAATTGAACATGCCTCATTTATGGCTGAAAAATTTAATTTAGCAGGATTAAAAGCAGAATGTTTAACGGCTAAAAACTCAAGTGAACGTGATAGAATTAGGGAGCAATTCAAGAAAAAAGAATTCAATTATTTATTTGTTGTTGATATTTTTAATGAAGGTGTTGATATTCCTGAAATTGATACAGTTTTGTTTCTAAGACCAACGGAAAGTTTGACGGTTTTTCTTCAACAATTAGGACGTGGATTGCGTTTATCAGAAGGAAAAGATTGTTTGACAGTTCTAGATTTTGTTGGAAATTCTAGACCTGAATATGATTTTGAAAGTAAGTTTAGGGCGTTAATTGGAAAAACAACAACCTCGGTTCAAAAAGAAATAGAAGATGATTTTCCACATTTACCTTTGGGATGTTCAATAGTTTTAGAGAAGAAAACAAAAGAAAATATTCTTGAAAACATAAAAAAAGCAACATCATTAAATGTAAAACAGTTAGTCAATAAAATTATAAATTTTCAGCATCACGCTAATTTAGACTTAACTTTAAAGAATTTCGTAGAATTTTATCACATTCCAATTGAAACAATTTACTCTAAAAAAGAAACTTGGTTAAGATTATGTCAAAGAGCCGGAGTAATTGAAGATTTTGAGAACATTAATGAAAAACAAATTTATTCTGCAATAAGCAATAAGTGGCTTTCTACAAACTCAACAAGTTATTTTAATTTTATCCTTAAAATAGCCAAGCAAGGATTTGAAATTAATTGTAATGATTTCGATGAGAATGGAAAAGCTATGTTGTTAATGCTACATTATGATGTTTGGCAAAGTGCTGGAGGTTTTGAATCTTTAGAAAAAAGTATTAAAGCGATTAACAATAATAAAGTTTTAGTAAAAGAGATTATTGAAGTTTTAGAAATATTGATTGATAAAATTGGTTTTAAAGAAATTGATATTGAATTACCTTATAATCAACCATTAAAATTACACGCGCGTTATACAAGAGATCAAATATTAGTAGCTTTCGGTTTAAGTTCATTTGATAAAAAGTCATCTAATAGAGAAGGAGCGGCCGAAAATAAGAAGTTAAATACCGAAATTCTCTTTATAAATTTAATTAAATCAGAAGAAAATTTTTCTCCAACAACAATGTATGATGATTATGCAATCAGTGAAACTTTATTTCACTGGCAATCACACAACGCTTATGGTCCTGAAACAGGCAAAGGATTGTCATATATAAATCATGGTGAATTGAATAAAAAGATATTACTCTTTGTACGAGAAAAATCAAATGACATAAACGGAAATACTCTTGGTTATGTTTTTATTGGAGAAGCAAATTTTATAGAAACCGAAGGTTCAAAACCAATGAGTATTAAATGGGAACTTAGTGAGCCAATGCCAAATTATCTTTGGAAAGAATCTGCAAAAATGTCAATTGGATAATTAATTTAAATTTTATAGTAATGACACTACTTGCAAAAATCGAATACTTAGAGCAACTTCTCAATCAAACAGAAGAGAATTATGCTGACACTTTCAAAGCTGACATTACTATGTTCTTTGATGATAATTTTTCTGAAGAAAATTCACAGTTGCTTTTTTTGGATACTCTAAATTCAAAACAAGAAATTGAAAATTGGATAGAAAAACTAACTTCTAGGTTTGTAATGAAATTTGATTCAGAGTCTGAAACCGAGAATGACTTTATTTATGATTATTTAGAAAATGGATAATCCATTCCCTTCCTTAACTCCACAATTTCACTTTTTTCTTTTCACAATGTTTTATTAATTGGTTCGTTTTTTCATACTGCAATGGGTAAATTTGAAAGACAACATTAAATTAATAAAAACATGACAGTACAAATCAACACAGACAACAATGTAGAAGGACACGCACGTTTGAAAGCGTATATTACCGAGGAATTGGGAACGGCTTTGGTGCGTTTTGAAGATAAAGTAACCCGTTTAGAAGTACACCTTGGTGACGAGAACAGTGATAAAGGTGGTTTCAACGACAAACGATGCTTGATTGAAGCCCGACCTATAAATATGCAGCCTGTAGCAGTTACCAATCATGCTGATACTACCGAAAAAGCATTTCATGGTGCCTTAGACAAAATTAAAAAAGTGTTGGAAACAACTTTCGAAAAAAAGAAAACTCATTAAATAGTTGCCATTTGGCAAACAAAAAAAGGACACTGTCTCTATAGGATAGTGTCCTTTTTTTTGGTTGAGATTCTTTAGAATTTGGATAGTGGTTTTAATAATTTTAGCAGTAAATTAGTACTTTCAATTTAATACCGAAAGGCGTTGAAAAGTTGCAATTTGAGAAAATGAAATTTATAGAATAAAATAATGGAAAACATAAAATTATTTGAAAGCCAAAAAATCCGTTCCTCTTGGGATAACGAACAAGAGAAGTGGTTTTTTTCGATTGTAGATATTATTGCCGCTTTAACAGATAGTAATAATCCACAAGTGTATTGGCGAGTTTTAAAAAAACGACTTTTGGCTGAAGGAAATGAAACCGTTACAAATTGTAACGGTTTGAAAATGGTAGCTCCTGATGGCAAAATGAGACAAACGGATGTGGCAGATACAGAGCAACTATTCCGTTTGATTCAATCTATTCCTTCGCCAAAAGCAGAGCCTTTTAAACAATGGCTAGCTAAAATAGGCTACGAACGGATAGAAGAAAGTCAAGATCCTGAAAAGGCGATTGATCGTGCTATGGAAAATTATTTGACACTAGGGTACAGCACTGCCTGGATTAATCAGCGGCTGAAAAGCATCGAAGTTAGAAAAGAACTCACCGATGAATGGGAAAATAGAGGTGTTAAGAAAGGACAGCAATTTGCTTCACTTACCGATATAATTACGCAAGCTTGGAGTGGGAACACGGTAAAACAATACAAGGATTTAAAAGGTTTGAAAAAAGAAAATCTAAGAGATAATATGACCAATTTAGAATTGGTATTAAATATGTTAGCAGAAGCAACCACAACAGAAATTAGCAAAGAAAACAATCATAAAACCTTTGCAGATAATAAAAAAATTGCCCGAAAAGGTGGTGAAATTGCCGGCGATACCAGAAAGCAAATAGAAGCACAAACGGGCAAAAAAATTGTTAGCTCACAAAATGCTAAAGTTTTAAAAGAGGAAAAGAATAAATTAAAAGAATAGTTCAAACAATAGACAGGATAAAATACTAGTTCTAAGTTAGTCTCAAATTTAGTTTTAAACGATTTTTTTAGTGTATTTCACTTTCGGTTTTTAAAAACATTTACCACAACTTCGCAAATTATTGATACAGATTCGACATGTTTAATTTGCGCATTTGTGGGTTTAAGATTATTTAAAACAAAATAAATTTTACTTATCAAACAGTAAGTTTGCTAAAGCTTCGTCTCTTTTATACACATCCTCATAAAAATGAACCACACCTTCCGCATCAACCCAAGCGGTGAAATAACCAATGTATACTGGGATTTTGTTTTTAAGCGTGTACCAGTATTCCTCTTCGCCATTCATCGCGGTTTCTATCTTTGCAGGATTCCATTTTTTATCGTTCTTCATAATCATCGCAGCAAGTTCTTTTGGCTTGGCCACACGTATGCATCCGTGGCTGAACGCGCGGTCTTCCTTCCCAAATAAACTTTTGGATGGCGTATCATGCAAATAAATCGCATTCGAATTGGGAAATAAAAACTTGACTAATCCCAAGGAGTTCTCCGGTCCGGGTCTTTGTCTCACGTAATTGTCTTTCCATTCCATGTCGTGCTCGGCCAAGTAATTGGGATTCTTTTCAATGGCAGGAAGAATCTCTTTTTTGAGAATACTTGCCGGCACGTTCCAATACGGTCTGAATACAATGTACTGCATTGGCGCACTAAAAATTACGGTTTTATGCATGGCTTTTCCTACCACAACCTTGGAGCGTAATTCTGGTTTCCCATCTCTTAAAAAAGTCAGTTCATAGGCCGGAATATTCACCACGATTAATTCCTTGGATTTGGTAATATTATTCGAAATCCATCGGCAGCGTTCCATATTGACCATCACAGTTTTGATGCGGTCTGCAACAGATACATTCATGTAGCGGATGTGTTCCGGAAGTATCGTTTTGTTCAGTAGATTGCCACTTCTCTTTTTGAATTTCAATACTCCAGCCGCTAATTCAGCATCATATACGGCACTTTTAGAATCTCTGGCAAGATCATCCGTGACAAACAAACGTGTTCTGATTTGTGCAATGGCAGTGGCACTGTCTCCGGGTTTATAGGATTTTACACTTGGGTCTAATTCAGTGGTTTTCCATCCACCTTTAGTTTCTATTTTGCGGTATTCCTGCAGTACAGCTTTAAGGAGGTAATACTGTTTCAATACGCCTTTTTCGTCTTTGTGAATTAACGATGGATTGATCAATAGTGAATCCAGATAATCGCCATACGATTGTTTTTTTCGAGGCAAAAACCACTCTAAATCCTTCGATTTTTGAGTATCGATCCCATCATATACTTTATCCGCATAAAAGAAGTATAACGCAGAACTCAACAACTCAGTATCGATACTTGCTTTTTGATTGTCTTCTGGATTGTCATAAATGTCATCTAGTTTTTCCTTGTACGGAATCGCAGTTTCAATTCCTTCCTGCGTCAGATTATTCACTTTGTTGTATAATAAACCTGCAAATTCATATAGGCCATCCTTGTCAAACCAGATGTAATGAAACTGATGCTTGCGGTATAACTTTTCTACGTCTGTTTGGTAAGGCTGCAGTTTAGGATATTTTTCAAAAAACGTTTTGATTTGTGTACTGTCAAAAGCAACTGCAACGGTATTTAAACTCGTTTCCTTTTTAGTGTCATTTACATCTTTCTTTTTACAGGAAACGAGGGTAAATAGTAGTGCAAAAATAATAAGTAGTATGGAGGTGCTTAACTTTCTCATAATCTTAACTTTAAATCTTACATTTTACTGTCTAAACAATACAAAAATACGTCAAAACTCGATGTGTAATACCGCCTTGGGTTGGGCGGTTCTTTTTAGTTTGAAATCAGATTTGTAATTGAAGTGTCTAGATTAAAAATAAATTATATTCAATAATCTTTTAATCAATTGGTTACGGTATTTTTTTTGTTTCTAAAACTAAAGTTGAAATCAAATAGGATTGTCAAAATCCAAAAATTATGAAAGGAATTAAGGAAATATTCTAAGTTTTATTTCAAAAGGGTAAAGGTGTATTTTTGTGATATTTAGTCTAAATTATTTCTTTCGGCTGCGTTCTATGAATCAACAAAACCACTTTACAAAAAATAGAGCTATTGCTTTACGTATTTTGGGCCTTGTGGTTTGGATCTCAAATGACTTTCAGTTGTTTGAATAATTAGTTTCGAGCTATTCATTGCTATATCGGATGTTTTTATGCTACCTTGTAATTCAAACAGAAAAGGACTACGAGGAGACCAGTAGCTGTTGATCGAAAAATAAAAATAAGATGGAATAAAAAACCATAAATAAATACCGAATGAAATGAAAAAACTACTAGCTTTTTTGATAGTAATAACCATGTCTAGTTGTAAAAGTGTGATGGTAAAACAAAGCGATTCGAAAAACGAAATCAATGTTACATTAGATACTTGGCATAAAGCTGCTGCAGATGCTAATTATGACGCATACTTCGGCTTGATGTCAGATGATGCAATTTTTATAGGTACTGATGCAACAGAGATTTGGAATAAAACAGCTTTTCAGGCCTATGCAAAACCACATTTCGATAAAGGAAAAGCATGGAGTTTTACAGCTTTAGAACGTCATATTCATTTTGACAAAACAGGTAAAATAGCTTGGTTTGATGAATTACTGAATACTCAAATGAAAATTTGTCGCGGCTCAGGCGTGTTAGTCAAAATAGGGCAAAAATGGAAAATAAAGCAATACGTTTTGTCTATGACAATCCCAAATGATAATTCAGGTGAAGTGATTAAAGTTAAAACTTTTATCGAAGATGCGATGATCAAAAAATTACAAGCAAAGCAATAAAATTTTTAGCTCTTGTTTTATTCTTAAGTAGCAAGAAAGATATATTGTCGCAATTATTAAAAAGAGTTTTTGCCACAGATTGTAAGGATTAAAAAGATTTTTAAAATTACATAACGAATTAATCTGTGCTAATCTGTGGCAAAGAAATTTAGTGCTTTATTAAAATATGACATTAAATTTTAGTCATTACTTAGTTTGAAATTTCTTCATAAAATGTACTGTTGTTTAAAAGCCATCTTTAATTAAATAATAGTTTAAAGGGTGCATTAAATGTTGTTTTTAAATCGTTTTTCATTTTTTGGTCCCTAGTTCGCTCCGTCTGATATATTTCCTTAATTTTGCCGAAATATTCTAAAAAAGTGGGAAGCAAAAACAAATTAAAAAGATTCAAGGAAAACGAGACATTCAACAACGTTTTTCAACCAACGAGGGAAGAAGTAGTAGGTGATTTATTTTCGTTGAAAGGGAAATGGAATACAGAATTTTTCAAAAATGAAAATCCATTGGTGCTGGAACTAGGCTGTGGGAAAGGAGAATATTCAGTAGGACTGGCAGAAAGGTATCCCAATAAAAACTTTATCGGAATTGATATCAAAGGCGCGCGTTTCTGGCGTGGTGCTAAAACGGCTGTGGATACCGGATTGCATAATGTGGCTTTCATTAGAACTCAGATCGAATTGATCAATCATATTTTTGATGAAAATGAAGTAGACGAAATCTGGATTACTTTTCCCGATCCCCAAATAAAATACAAACGGACCAAACACAGAATGACAAATTCCGAGTTTTTGCAATTGTATAAAAAAGTACTTAAAAAAGACGGTATTGTAAATCTTAAAACAGACAGTGAATTCATGCATGGATATACCTTAGGTTTGCTGCATGGCGAAGGGCACGAAGTTTTATATGCCAATCATAATGTGTATGTAAATGAAGGAAGTCCCGAGGAAGTAACTGCTTTTCAGACATTTTATGAAAAACAATATTTGGAAGTTAATAAAGCAATTACGTATATTCGATTTAAAATTAAAGAATAGTTTTATATTTGGGATTGTTTTTTTGAATACTGGTACCGTTTGCTTATGAATTTAATCACTTCCTTGTTTTTGGGTTTTGTTACTGCCTTTGTGGGGATTACTCCCCCGGGACTTCTCAATATGACAGCTGCTAAAGTAAATCTGAAAGAAGGGAAGAAAAGCGCTTTTTGGTTTGTTTTGGGAGCAGTAATCGTAATTTTTGTACAAGCCTATCTCGCTATTTTATTTGCACAATTTATCGAAGTGCGCCCGGATGTGATTGTTTTATTGCGAGAAGTAGGATTTGTCATCTTTACTGCGTTGACTATTTTTTTTTTGTTGGTTGCTAAAACCCCCAAAATTAAAAAAGGCAAAATAAAAAAGAAGAGTACTTCCACTCGTTTTTTCTTAGGAGTTTTGCTCTCCTCTCTTAACTTTTTCCCTATCCCTTATTATGTTTTTGCAAGCATTACTTTGGCTTCTTATAATTTGTTTCTGTTTGATTTTTCAAATGTTTTTGTTTTTGTGACAGGAGTGGTGTTGGGCTCTTTTTTGGGGTTTTATTTGTATATTACTTTTTTTCAAAAAATACAAGAGAAGTCGGATTATATTATGCGAAACATGAATACAATTATTGGTAGCATAACCGGGTTTATATCATTAGTTACTTTGATTAATATTGTCCGTTATTATATGGGGTAATTGGCTCACCGGGTCTCCCATAAAACCTTTTTTCACTAGATTTAAAATCATGTCAAACGATACTTTTTTTGAACGCGTGTATGACATCGTCAGGCAAATTCCATACGGTAAGGTTACTTCGTATGGCGCTATTGCAAAGGCCTTAGGAACGGCACGCTCTGCCAGAATGGTAGGCTGGGCAATGAATGCCTCCCATGGTTTTGAGGATGTTCCGGCACACCGTGTAGTCAACAGGAACGGTTTGCTCACGGGGAAATTACATTTTGACGGCACCAATCTGATGCAGCAATTATTGGAAAGCGAGGGGATAATCGTGACCAACAATCAAATTGTAGATTTAGAAAAATATTTTTGGCAACCGGAAGTCAGGACAGAATGATTTATAATAGTTCAGATTCCGGGGTTCTAATCTCAACAAATACCCAATAACGACCAGCAATCTGTGCATCAATAAATGCGATGCAAATCCTTTATAATAAGAACTTTTCATAGTATCTTTGTAATCTGAAATCAGTTTAAATAAAGATAATATTCTGGTGGTATAAGCCAATAGAAACAGTAAACTAAAAATGAAATTAGAAAGAAAAGAAATTCTTAAAGCCTTAGAAACAATTACTATAGCCGGAGAAGGGAAAAATATGGTTGAAAGCGGAGCAATTGCAAACGTAGTCACTTTTGGCGATGAAGTAGTGGTAGATCTAGTATTACATACCCCAGCAATGCACATCAAAAAACGTGCGGAAGACGACATCAGAAAAACAATTCTTGAATTAGTATCTCCGGAGGCTAAAATCAAAATTAATAGTAAAGTGGAAGTGCCGGACAAACCGGAAATCAAAGGGAAACAAATTCCAGGTATAAAAAATATTATCGGAGTAGCCTCTGGTAAAGGCGGTGTAGGTAAATCTACCGTTACTGCAAATCTTGCAGTATCATTAGCTAAAATGGGATTTTCAGTAGGGATTCTAGATGCGGATATTTATGGTCCGTCCATGCCTATTATGTTCGACGTAGAAAGTGAAAAGCCCATTTCTGTCATGGTTGACGGAAAATCAAAAATGAAGCCCGTAGAAAGTTATGAGGTAAAAATTCTTTCGATAGGATTTTTTACAGCACCAAGTCAAGCAGTAATATGGCGAGGGCCCATGGCTTCTAAAGCCTTGAACCAAATGATATTTGATGCAGATTGGGGGGAATTAGATTTTATGTTAGTCGATTTGCCACCAGGAACAGGAGATATCCACCTTTCTATCGTGCAATCCTTGCCAATTACAGGAGTTGTCATCGTAAGTACTCCTCAGGCCGTAGCTTTGGCCGATGCCAAAAAAGGAGTTTCAATGTTCCTCTCAGAAGCTATAAATGTACCAGTTTTAGGAATTATAGAAAACATGGCGTATTTTACACCGGAAGAATTGCCTGAAAACAAATACTATATCTTTGGAAAAGAAGGGGCCAGGAATCTTGCCGAAGACTTAGATGTTCCATTCCTTGGTGAAGTGCCCATCGTACAATCGATTCGGGAAGCAGGTGATTACGGTCGTCCTGCAGCCATGCAAACCGGTTCAGTTATCGAAACAGTTTTTGAGGAAATCACAAAAAATGTAGTGCAGGAAACCGTCAACAGAAATAAAAATTTACCTGCTACCGAAGCTGTGAAAATTACAACTATGGCAGGTTGTTCCGCAGTAAAAAAATAAAAAATTAGAACGCATGAAAATAATTTTCAATCGTTCAATTTTCTAATCTTTTGAATCTTTAAACAAAGACAATGACAACAGAACAATTAACCCTAGAAGTTCAAAAAGCGCTAGAAGAAATAAGACCTTTTTTGAATTCAGATGGTGGTGACATTACCCTTATTTCCATAGAGGACGGGAAACACGTAAAAGTGCGTCTCGAAGGAGCCTGTACCAGTTGCAGCGTAAATCAAATGACATTGCGTGCCGGAGTAGAAACAACCATCAAAAAGTTTGCACCACAAATAGAAACTGTTGTAAATATCCTATAAATTAACAGGGCGTGCCCCTTTTAAGAAAAAAGGCTACTTGTTTTAACGGGTATAGGCCTTTTTTCTTAAAACGGTCGGGCTATCCGCGCTACTTCGGTAGCCAGCTTCTATCCCTCACGCAGTCCGTATTTAATAACCAACACCGATTGCCTAAAACCAAACACCCACAATCATATGGATGTATTAATAAAAATAAAAGATCGAGAAGGAGTCGTGCATGAGTTACAGGCTCCCACGGATATGGCCATGAATATCATGGAATTATGCAAAGCCTATGAGCTTCCTGTAGAAGGAACCTGCGGCGGTATGGCCATGTGTGCTTCCTGTCAATGTTATGTTCTTAATGATGTTGCCTTGCCAGAAATGGGCGATGATGAAGAAGCAATGCTTTCAGAAGCCTTTTATGTAAAAGCAAACAGTCGTTTGGGCTGTCAGATCCCAATTACCGAAAGCCTCGAGGGATTAGAACTCGAATTGGCTCCTGAAAATTAATAAAAAAGCATCTTGTTACTAAAACAAGATGCTTTTTTTAAGGGTATTTTCTAAAGAAGTGTTGCGTTATTTGAAAGTATTAGTTTTATGCCAATTCAACATTCATTAGGATAGTTTCTTCGATGGCGTCCCAAAGACCAATGCGTTTCTCTAAAGCTAATTTTGATACTTCCTCAACATCAGACCATTTTTGAGCATCTGTACCGCAAAGTTCTGTTATCATTTTCATCGCCATTGGCCCATGTTCATCCGCATCCAATTCGATGTGTCTTTCAAAATAATAAATCAGTTTGCTCAAATCCGTTTCAGGGAAATTCTCCTGAAAATTTTTCAAAATAGCGGTAAACATACTCGGTATCAAATCTTCTCTTCCAAAAGTAAAAGCCGCTGCAATTTCATGGGATTTCCCTTCCTCAATAACCCTGAATGTGAAATCCAGGAATGCTTTAATATTGGGGTGTAAAGTGCTGGTTTTTATAGCGACAAATATGTTTTGAAGGGAATCTACTTCAGTTAAAAAATGTTCAATACCTTCAGTATTTGCTCCACAGGATTGCATGGCTTCAATATACATTTCATAATGACTCAAACGGCGTCCGTCTAATGTTAAGTCAGATTCTTCAGCAAGGACAATTTCGTTTATTAAATATCTGGTTTGTGGATTTTCCGTTGCAAACCAGGGTGTTGTTGTACAAGTTAATTTGGATTGTAATGCTTTTAATAAAGACATGAAATCCCAAACAGCATAAATATGATTTTCTAGAAAACATTGTAAATCCTCAATAGTTTTTACTTTTTTATATAAAGGATGGTGTAACAACAGTTCTTTTTGAGGCTGAATACTATTGTTGATGGTTTGGATATTCATAAAGAGTATTTTTGTGTAAATATAAAAAAGCTTCTTGGTATCAAGAAGCTTTTATTATCAATTTTATTAATAGTTTAATAACTGTTTACCACTACTTGAAAGCAGGAATTCCAGTGATGTCCATACCGGTAATTAACAAGTGTATATCGTGCGTCCCTTCATAGGTGATTACAGATTCCAGGTTCATCATGTGACGCATGATCGAATATTCTCCAGTAATTCCCATTCCGCCTAGTATTTGTCTGGCTTCTCGGGCAATTTCCACAGCCATCATTACATTATTTCTTTTGGCCATTGAGATCTGGGCCGTTGTCGCTTTACCTTCATTTCTTAAAACACCTAATCTCCATGTTAATAATTGCGCTTTTGTGATTTCAGTAATCATTTCGGCTAATTTCTTTTGTTGTAATTGGGTTCCTGCAATGGGTTTGTCAAACTGAATTCTTTCTTTGGCATAACGCAAAGCCGTATCGTAACAATCCATGGCAGCACCAATAGCGCCCCAGGCAATTCCGTAACGTGCTGAATCCAGACAACCAAGTGGCGCTCCTAATCCAGATTTATTGGGTAATAAATTTTCTTTCGGAACTTTCACATTGTCAAAAATCAATTCTCCAGTTGATGAGGCACGAAGCGACCATTTGTTGTGCGTTTCCGGAGTGGTAAAACCTTCCATTCCGCGTTCTACAATTAAACCGTGAATTCTTCCTTCTTCATTTTTTGCCCAAACAATGGCAATATCAGCAAACGGAGCATTTGAAATCCACATTTTGGCACCATTCAATAAATAATGGTCGCCCATATCTTTGAAGTTGGTAATCATACTTCCTGGATCTGAACCATAGTTAGGTTCCGTTAAACCAAAACAGCCCATGTATTCTCCAGTGGCTAACTTAGGTAAATATTTTACGCGTTGTTCTTCATTTCCGTACTTCCAAATAGGATACATTACCAAAGAAGATTGTACAGATGAAGTGGAACGAACTCCAGAATCACCGCGTTCTATTTCTTGCATGATCAAACCATAAGATATTTGGTCTAGACCCGCACCGCCGTATTCTTCTGGGATGTAAGGACCAAAACCGCCTATTTCGCCCAAACCTTTAATGATTTGTTTTGGGAATTCGGCTTTTTGAGCATATTCTTCTATAATAGGTGATACTTCACGTTTTACCCAAGCACGAGCAGAGTCACGTACTAGTTTGTGTTCTTCTGTTAGTAAATCGTCAAGGTTGTAGTAATCTGGAGCTTGAAATAAGTCTGGTCTCATGGTTATTAATTTTTATGGAACAAATTTACAGAAAGAAATATAACAAAAGCATTAACAAATGTTATATTTTTTTATTTGAAATAGAAATAAGTAAGCCGAAAGTTTAAAAGTCGTAAAGTCAAAAGAATTAACTTTAAGTAAAACAGTTTTAAATCAGATTTTTACATGATTTTATCCTGATTTTAAAATACGACATTATACCATGGTTATTACTTAGCTTATTTTTTAACAAATAAGTCCTTTTATATACGAGATTTTATTAAAAAAGGTATTTTCCTCTAAATTACAATAAAAATTAACTTTAGCAGAGATCAAAGGTGTTTTAAATAAGATTACGGAATGGTTTAGGTGTTATTTAGAATCATTTTGGACTTACATCTTCATATAAAACTCTTTAGTCAATGCAATGTATTCGGGAGTATAAATGTGTCTTGCAGTTTCGATAATCAATTCGTCAACGGGATAGTTCGAGCTTTCTTCTCGGCTAAAGGCCAATAAACTGCGTTTAATTTCGGTAGTTGGAGTTCCTTTTACGTGTGTAATTTTAATTGGATACAATTCGTATTCTTTGGCAAGAGCCAAGAAATTTTCTTCTTCTTTGAAAGGAATTATAACTGTGAATATTCCGTTTTCTGAAAGCAATAAATCAGCAGCCTCGATTAAATCCTCAAAAGGCATCGCGTCAGCAAAACGGGCTAAATCACGTTGTTCGTTATCAGATTTGTAATCATCAGTATAAAATGGAGGATTGGAAACAATTAAATCATACTCGTCTTCCGGTTCTTCGACGAATTCATCTAAACCGGCATGAAAACAAAATAAGCGATCACTCCAAGGGGAGTTTTCAAAATTATCTACGGATTGTTCATACGCTTCTTCGTCTATTTCCAAAGCGTCAATTTGTTCCGCGTTACTTCTTTGTGCCAGCATTAGTGCGATTACTCCTGTTCCGGCTCCAATATCTAAAATACTAATAGGATTGTTTTCAATAGGAGTCCATGCACCAAGTAAAACGCCATCGGTTCCAATTTTCATGGCGCAACGATCTTGCTGGATTGAGAATTGTTTGAAACTAAACATAGGGAATTTTGATTTCAGATTGTAGATTAACGATTTTTGAGGAATTGAACACTAAAAACTGAATACTGAACACTAATTTAAAGGTACATTTCAATAAGTCCTTCTGGTAGATCCATGATAACTTTTTTGTTTTCACGGTCAATTTTAACCAAGAAAAGATCAATCATGGGGATAAGAATCTCAACATCACCGTTGAGGACTTCAAAAAGGGGTTGGGCAGTAGTATCATTAATGGATTCGATCTTTCCAACAACACCAAGACGTTTGTCTTCAACTTCAAAACCAATTACTTCGTGGAAATAGAATTTATTGCCGCTAAGTTTCGGCAACATCTTCAAAGGAAGGTAGATGGCATTGCCTATAATGGCGTCTGCCTCTTCTTCGGTAGTCATGTCTTCAAAACGAATTCTAAGTAAATCGTTTTTGTGCAGCGAACTACTTTCAATAAAAAAAGGAACCAAGTGTTTGTTACATTCAACAAACACTGATTCCAAGTTTTCATATAACTCAGGTTCGTCCGTGTCTAAATAGGCTAGAATTTCCCCTTTGAAACTAAATTTTTTAGCGATTTTACCTAAATAGAAACAATCTTCTTTACGCATAGTCGCCTTCTAAAATTATGCTTCAGTTGTTTCGTTATTTTCTTCTGCGGCAGGAGCTTCTTCAGCTTCAGCAACTTCTTCTTCAACAGCTGGAGTTGCAGCAGCGATAGCGTCAGCTTCTGCTTGAGCAGCTGCAGCTAAACGTTTTGCATTCACATCTTGTTCTGCTTTGAAAGCTTTAGCTTTAGCATCCGCTTGCACTTTTGTTAAGCCGTCTTTTTTAGCATCTACTTTTCCAGTTTTTGCCTCTAACCAAGCATTTAATTTAGCATCCGCTTGTTCTTGAGTTAAGGCTCCTTTACGGATACCACCGTCAAGGTGATGTTTCAATAAAGCTCCTTTGTAAGAAAGAATCGCTTTAGCAGTATCTGTTGGTTGAGCACCATTGTGCAACCATTTTACTGCACTATCAAGGTTTAAGTCGATAGTTGCTGGGTTTGTGTTTGGATTGTAAGTACCAATTTTTTCTAGGTATTTACCATCTCTTTTTGAGCGCGCATCTGCAGCTACAACCCAGTAAAAAGGTTTTCCTTTTTTACCGTGTCTTTGTAATCTAATTTTTACTGACATAATCTTGTGATTAAATTTTGAGGTACTCGACCTCTGTTAATTAAGAGGTGCAAAGATACCTTTTTTATTGATAAATACTAATTGGATTGTGGTTTTAATCTGTGGCAGTGCACTGTAGGTGGTTTTGATTCGTGTTTTTTTGTCCTGTTATGTTTTTTTTTAGCATTAATGCCCTATTTTTGTTAGTAAAAGAAGGTTTTATGAAAAAATATTTGATATTTCTAGGGGTACTTTTTTTAATGATTTCATGTGCGGAAGAGGTGAGTTTTAATACTCCTTCTTTACAAGGAAGGAAAGACAATGTGTTTTGGAGAGCGACAGCTTCCAAAGCGACTTTAGCTTCTGATGGTTCACTAGTAATTGAAGGGTTTACTGGAAATGAGGTTTTGACTTTGAAGACAACCTCCATATCACCTCAAGTGTATCCATTGGGAACCAGTAATTCCAAGACAGCTGTTTACGTATTGACTGGAGGAAGCGATGTTTCATTTGCAACAGGTATTGACATGGGTAGCGGGCAAATAGTAATTACTGATTATGATGAGAAGGGTCTTACGGTTACAGGTACTTTTAAATTTAGAGCCGAAAATACAAGTAGCAATCCGTCAACAGGCGCTGCTTTAAATTTTCAGCAAGGCGTATTTTATAAGGTTCCGGTAAGTCTGCGGGTTCCCTAAATTCACACGGTTAAGATTCTTAAATTGCAGGAGTTGGGTATTTTAGTAGCTTCATTTTCTTTTTGAATTTAAAATAAAAACATAAATAAGCTAATCTATAGTAGATTGCAAAAAAAATAGCAGTACATTTGTTTTATTATTTAAATAAGAACATATGAATATTTTTGTTGGAAGTCTTCCATTCAGTATTGAGGAAGCAGATTTAAGAGAGTCTTTCGAGGCTTATGGAGCAGTTGATTCAGTTAAAATTATTACTGATAAATTCACTGGAAGAAGTAAAGGATTTGGTTTTGTTGAAATGCCAAATGATGAAGAAGCTCAAAAGGCTATTGATGAATTGAATGGTGCTACTGTTCAAGGACGTGCAATCGTTGTAAACAAATCGGAGCCTAAACCAGAAGGTGAAAGAAGAAGTTTTAACAATAACAGTCGTGGTGGAGAATCTCGCGGTGGTTATGGTGGTGGAAACAGCCGTGGTGGAGAAAACCGTGGTGGTGGAAACAGAGGTGGATATTAATATTTTTCTCTACAACTATAAAAAAAGGTGTCAATGTAAATTGACACCTTTTTTGTTTCCTCACCCCAGCCCTCTCCCAGAGGAAAGGGGTTGGATTTTACAAATTAGCAACTAACCAGTCACCTACTTCGCTAGTTTTGTATGCCTTAGCCCCTTTAGCAACTAAATCTTCAGTTACAATTCCTTGTTCGAGTGATTTGTTGACTACAGCTCTAATCGCAGCCGCTTCTTCTTTTAAGCCGAAGGCATCTTCAAACATCATTGCAGCAGATAATACGGTCGCTAATGGATTGGCAATATTTAGGCCTGTGGCCTGTGGATAGGATCCGTGAATGGGTTCGTACAATGAAGTATGTTCTCCAACGGATGCAGAAGGCATTAATCCCATTGATCCGGATATCACTGAAGCTTCATCAGTCAAAATATCTCCAAATAAATTTTCTGTAATCAAGACATCATATGAATTTGGCCATTGTACTAAACGCATCGCTACGGCATCCACAAATTCATAACTTACCGTAACTTCGGGATAGTCTTTTTCCATTGCTTGTACGGTTTCTCTCCACAAACGAGAAGTTTCCATTACGTTGGCTTTGTCTACACAACATAGTTTTTTAGTACGAGTCATTGCTAGTTCAAAACCTTTTTTAGCTAAACGTTTTACCTCTGATCTGGTATAGGTACAAGTGTCAAACGCTGTTTCACCACCGTCTTTTCTTCCCTTTTCTCCAAAATAAATTCCGCCGGTAAGTTCCCTTAAAAAGATTAAATCAGTTCCTTCAATACGCTCTCTTTTTAAAGGAGAATTGTCAATCAAAGAGGGGAATGTAAATGTTGGGCGAACATTAGCAAACAGCCCTAGTTTTTTACGCATTAATAACAAACCTTGTTCTGGACGAACCGGAGCGCTTGGATCATTATCGTATTTTGGATGGCCAATGGCTCCAAATAAAACAGCATCAGCAGCCATACAAATTTCGTGAGTCTCATCAGGATAAGGAACTCCTACGGCGTCAATGGCACAAGCTCCTGTAAGTGCAGGAGTCCAGATGATTTCATGGTTGAATTTTTTAGCGATCGCATCCGAAACTTTTACGGCTTCATGGATTACTTCTGGTCCAATTCCGTCTCCGGCTAAAAGGGCTATTTTTAATTTCATATTAATTGTGTTTTCCTCCTCCCAGCCCCCTCCAAAGGAAAGGGAGACTGGGTGTTGAAGGATTGGGTTTGTAGTTTGTGTTGTATTTCTTTAATTTTATTTCAAATTTTCAAGCTCCAATTTCGGCTTGGCTCCCTCGCCTTCGTGGAGGGCTGGGGCTGGGATTACATTCAGCATTTTTTGGGTTGCTATAATTGCGGCAACTGTTTGGTCAGAGTCCAGCCCTCTGGTTTTGAATTCTTTTTCATTATTTGTCCAGGTGATTATGGTTTCGCATAAGGCGTCAGAACTGCTTCCTGGTGGAATTCGTACGGCATAATCAATCAGTTTTGGCAATTCTAAGTTTTTGCTTTTATATATTTTTGCCAATGCATTCATGAAAGCATCAAATTGTCCGTCTCCTTGTGCGTGCTCTTCAATGATTTCACCATCTATTTTTAAAGATAAAGTAGTCGATGGACGCATGCCTTTTGCATGAGATAATATATAGGACTCAACAACAATTTTTTCCTGATAGGTTTGGCTGTCCAAAACATCAGAGATAATATAGGGTAAGTCTTCTTTAGTAACGGTTTCTTTTTTATCTCCTAATTCAATGATTCTTTGGGTAACTAACTTTAAATCCTCAGGGTTTAATTGAAGGCCTAATTCTTGAAGATTTTTCTCGATATTGGCTTTTCCAGAGGTTTTACCAAGGGCATACTTTCTTTTTCTGCCAAAACGCTCCGGTAGTAAATCGTTAAAATACAGGTTGTTTTTATTATCACCATCGGCATGAATACCAGCAGTTTGTGTAAATACATTGTCGCCCACAATAGGTTTGTTTGCAGGGATTCTGTATCCGGTAAACGTTTCTACTAATTTGCTAACAGAATATAACGAAGATTCTTTTACGCCAATTTCTATTTCGGGTAAGAAATCATTGATTACCGCAACAGTGCTTTCAAGGGGTGCATTTCCAGCCCGTTCTCCCATCCCGTTAACAGTTACGTGAAGCCCTTGAATACCAGCTTTTACGGCTTCCATTACATTGGCGATACTTAAATCGTAGTCGTTGTGCGCATGAAAATCAAAATGAGTATCAGGGTATTTCGTTATAATTTTTGCAATAAATTCAAAAGTTTCAGAAGGGATTAAAACCCCTAAAGTGTCCGGTAATAAGATTCTTTTGACCGGTTGCTTAGTTAGAAAGTCTAAATATTGAAATACATATTCAGGGGAATTACGCATTCCGTTACTCCAGTCTTCCAGATATACATTGGTCTCAATATTATTTTCCTGAGCTAAGGCTATGGCTTGCGCAATTTCAGAAAAATGTTGTTCGGGTGTTTTTTTTAACTGGTGGGTTAAGTGGTTGAGCGATCCTTTGGTTAGTAAATTCTGAACTTTAGCTCCGGTATTTTTCATCCATTCAATAGAAAGGCCGCCGTCAACAAAAGTTAAAACTTCGATTCGGCTGCTGTATCCCTTTGTTTCGGCCCAAGCCATAATTCCTTTCACTCCTTGAAATTCACCCTCGCTTACACGAGCCGAAGCAACTTCGATTCGGTCAATATGAAGCTCTTCCAGTAATAATTGTGCAATGGTTAATTTTTCTGCAGCAGAAAAGGAGACTCCGGAGGTTTGTTCACCATCACGGAGCGTCGTATCCATTATTTCAATTTTTCTTTTTTTCATTATAAATGGGATTCGATTTCGATTTCATGAATCAGAAATCGGGATATCTTGTTTTTATCAAAAACTAAAAACAGTTGCTTCGGGGAGAACCCAAAGAAAATCTTTAGCCAATACCTTTTCGGATTATGTTTAGTAAGGAAGTTGATTGGCAAATTCCACCACTTCTGATTTTATATTTTGCAAATAATCAATATCGTCAAAACCATTGATCATATTGTCTTTTTTATAACCCGAAATATCAAAAAATTCTTTTTCGCCAGTTGCTTTAATGGTAATGGTTTGTTCTGGAAGATTAATTTCTAGTTCCGTTTTTGGATCTTCTTCGATAGTTTTAAATATTTTTTCTGCAAATCCAGCACTAACCTGAACTGGTAAGACACCAACATTCAGGCAGTTATTTCTAAAAATATCAGCAAAAAAACTAGAAACCACACATCTAAAACCATAATCGTAAACCGCCCAAGCAGCGTGTTCTCTTGAGGAACCCGAACCAAAATTTCTGCCTCCAACAAGAATTTTTCCGCTGTAGATTGGATTATTCAGTACAAAATCAGCTTTCGGAGTTCCGTCATTATTGTATCTCCAGTCACGGAAAAGGTTGTCGCCAAAACCAACACGTTCGGTTGCTTTTAGAAATCGAGCGGGAATAATTTGATCCGTATCTACATTTTCGATAGAAAGCGGAACTGCGCTACTGGTAAGAATATTAAATTTATCGTAAGCCATTTGATTTTTGATTTTTGATTAACGATTTTAGATTTTTGATTTCCTGTTTTGAAAATAAATCTTTAATCGCTACTGTTTTTATTTTTTTACTATTTTAATCTTGATTTTAAAAATCCAAATTGGATTTTGACACTAACGAAATCTGCAATCAAAAATCGTTAATCTTCAATCTGAATTCTTTTAAAGAAGTTCTCTAGGATCTGTCAAAACTCCAGTTACAGCGGCAGCAGCAGCCATAAACGGACTTGCTAACAACGTTCTTGAGCCAGGTCCTTGACGTCCTTCAAAGTTTCTGTTGGAAGTACTTACCGCATATTTTCCGGCAGGAACTTTATCGTCATTCATTGCTAAACAAGCGGAACATCCTGGCTGACGCAAAACAAAACCAGCTTGGGTTAATACCTCAAGAATTCCTTCTTCTTTAATTTGTGCTTCTACGACATGTGATCCTGGAACCAGCCAAGCGGTAACATTATCCGCTTTTTGGCGTCCTTTTACAATGGAGGCAAAAGCTCTGAAATCTTCAATTCGACCATTGGTACAACTTCCTAAGAAAACATAATCAATTTGTTTTCCAATCATGGCTTCTCCTTGATGAAATCCCATGTATCCTAAAGATTTTGCATATGTTTCTTCTCCTTCGGCAACGTCTTTTGAGTTTGGAATGCTTTTAGAAATTCCCAATCCCATTCCTGGGTTTGTTCCGTAGGTAATCATAGGCTCAATATCCGATGCTTCAAAGTTGATTTCTTCATCAAATTTGGCATCAGTATCTGTTTTCAATGTTTTCCAATAGGCTACTGCTTTATTCCAATCATCCCCTTTTGGAGTATACAAACGTCCTTCTAAATAATCAAAAGTAGTTTGGTCTGGAGCGATCATTCCGCCACGAGCACCCATTTCGATACTTAAATTACAAACGGTCATACGGCCTTCCATGGTCATGTGTTCAAAAACTTCACCTGCATATTCCACAAAATAGCCGGTAGCCCCTGAAGTCGATAATTTAGATATAATATAAAGTGCCACATCTTTGGGAGTAACCCCAAATTGAAGATTACCGGCAACATTAATGCGCATTTTTTTAGGTTTAGGTTGCATAATGCATTGGGTAGAAAGTACCATCTCAACCTCAGACGTCCCAATTCCGAAAGCGATGGCGCCAAAAGCTCCGTGAGTTGATGTATGTGAATCACCACAAACAATGGTTGCTCCGGGTAAGGTAATTCCGTTTTCAGGACCCACCACATGAACAATTCCATTTTTTTGATTTCCTAAACCCCAATGGCTAATGCCGTATTCAGCAGCATTTTCTTCTAATGCTTTGAGTTGATTGGCAGACAATGCGTCTTCAACCGGTAAATGTTGATTTATAGTTGGTGTGTTGTGATCTGCAGTAGCAAAAGTGCGCTCTGGGTATAATACTGAAATGCCTCGTTCTTTTAAACCTAAAAAAGCTACAGGACTAGTAACTTCATGGATGAAATGACGGTCAATAAAAAATACGTCTGGTCCGTCTTTAATTTTGCGCACCACGTGCGAATCCCATACTTTGTCAAATAATGTAGTACTCATTTTAATATGTTTTAATGTGTTTTGTTTATAGCCCAAAAGGCTAAGATGATAACAATAAAGACAAAGCTAAAAAAACAATCAAGGCTTTACGTATCAATATTCCATTATATACGATACCCAAAATCCCATTCGGATATTTCTTTGTTGATTTTTGTCTTTTTACTTTTTTTTTGTACGGTAGTTTTTTATTTAGATCTAATAAAAAATCAATTTGTTGAGTTTTTTGATGTTTATTGAATCGTTAAATTAGGCTTCTTAAATGCAGTTATATTTACGAATATTTAATTAAATGGTATGAAAAGCAACTTTTTTTTAATTTTAAATTCACTAATTCACTTTTGTGACAGTTGTTTTTTAAAATGGTTTTCGTAGTAAACAACATTTTTTTTAGCGGTATTTCATTGTTTTTTTTTGATGAAATACTACGACATCCAAAAAAGCAATATGTCGTCTTTTTATCTTTTAATAAGATGCAATCAAACTGATTTGTTGAAAGTGATCGTAGTTTTAATAGGAGAATAGCCTTAGAAAATAATTTTGTTTTTTGTTGATAATTTACTTCTATTCTACTCTAAAAAAACTAAATTTGAAATTCATTTTTCGCGATTTTTTAAAATCACAAACTCTTCAAATCCAGCTATGTACTTAATATTCGATACCGAAACCACAGGATTACCAAAACGTTGGGGCGCACCCATTTCAGATACGGATAATTGGCCACGATGTATTCAAATCGCGTGGCAGTTGCACGACGATATGGGTAAACTGATTGAGCATCAGGATTATTTGATCAAGCCCGAAGGGTTTAATATTCCGTTTGATGCCGAACGAATTCACGGTATTTCTACAGAATTGGCGGAAGCCGATGGGATTTCGTTGGCAGAAGTGCTAGAAAAGTTCAATGCTGTTTTAGGCAAAGCTAAATTTATAGTGGGTCAGAATTTAGGTTTTGATATCAATATTATGGGGTGCGAATTTTACAGAATGGGAGTGGAGAGCCAAATGAGCTCGATGCCAATTCTGGATACTTGTACAGAAGTTACGGCTTCGTTATTAAAATTACCAGGTGGCCGTGGCGGTAAATTTAAACTGCCTACGCTAACGGAATTGCATTCGTATCTTTTTAATAAACCTTTCGGTGAAGCGCACAACGCCACTGCCGATGTGGAGGCAACTACGCGTTGTTTCTTAGAGTTAGTTCGTCGTGATGTTTTTACAAAAGAGGAGCTCGACGTTCCGGGCAGTTATTTTCAAGATTTTCAAAGCAAGAATCCAAGTGAGATTAAACTCATAGGTTTAAAACATATTAATCTAAAGGAAGCGTCCGATAAAATTCGTCAGCAGTTTGGCGAAAAACAAGCGCCGACAGTTTCGAAAGCAGAACTTTCAGAGAATAAAAAAGTACTTATTGATGCGCCTTTCGTGCATTTGCATAATCATACGCAGTTTTCGGTATTGCAATCGACGATCAGTATTGCAGCATTGGTAAAAGCGGCGGCACAACAAAAAATGCCGGCAGTTGCCATGACCGATCATGCGAATTTGATGGGTGCTTTTCATTTTGTCCGCGATATTTTATATCATAATAAAGTGGCTGAAGCCAAGAATAAAGAGGCGATTGAAAATGGGGATGAACCTACTGAAGTTCCGATGAAACCTATTGTAGGTTGTGAATTTTTTGTATGTGAGGACCATAAAAACAAAAAAATTAAAGACAATGGTTACCAGATAGTACTTTTGGCGAAGACCAAAAAAGGGTACCATAATTTGGCTAAAATGTCTTCCATTGCGTATACCGAAGGTTTTTATTATGTGCCAAGAATCGATAGGAAAGTCATTCAGGAATTCAAAGAAGATATTATTGTTTTATCCGGAAATCTTTATGGTGAAATTCCAAATAAGATTTTAAATATTGGTGAAAACCAAGCTGAAGAAGCTTTGCTTTGGTGGAAAAACGAATTCAAGGAAGATTTTTACATTGAGGTGATGCGTCATAATCAGGAAGATGAAAATCGGGTGAATGCGTCTTTGATTTCATTGGCCAGAAAGCATGATGTCAAGATTATAGCGACAAACAATACCTTTTATATAGATAAGGAAAATTCGAATGCGCACGATATTTTGCTTTGTGTGCGTGATGGCGAAAAGCAAACCACTCCTATTGGTCGTGGTCGAGGGTATCGGTACGGATTGCCCAATCAGGAATATTATTTCAAGTCGGGAGACGAAATGAAACAACTTTTTGCAAATTTGCCCGAAGCAATTTCAAATATTTCGGAGATTGTGGATAAAATTGAAATTTTCGATTTGGCACGGGAAGTTTTATTGCCAAAATTTGAAATTCCGGTTGAATTTAATAATCCGGAAGATGCTGTTGATGGTGGGGTGCGAGGAGAAAATGCGTATTTGAGGCACCTTACTTTTGAAGGAGCAACAAGACGATATCCCGTAATGACCGAAGAAATTCAAGAACGACTTGATTTTGAATTGTTGACGATATCTAATTCAGGATATCCAGGATATTTCCTGATTGTGCAGGATTTAATTGCTGAGGCGAGAAGCATGGGCGTTTCTGTAGGGCCGGGAAGGGGTTCTGCGGCGGGATCGGTGGTGGCGTATTGTTTGAAGATTACCAATATTGACCCCTTGATGTACAACCTGCTTTTTGAGCGTTTCCTGAATCCGGATCGGGTGTCTTTGCCCGATATTGATATCGATTTTGATGATGAAGGACGCAGTAGCGTAATGGATTATGTGATCCGTAAATACGGTTCGAAACAGGTGGCGCAAATTATCACGTATGGTAAAATGGCTACCAAATCAGCGATTCGAGATACTGCTCGTGTATTGGATTTACCTTTGTTTGAAGCCGATAAAATAGCCAAATTGATTCCGGGAATGATGCCTTCTAAGTGGAATTTAGCTCGTTTTTTAAATGAAAAGGACGATGTAATTAAGAAGGCCGTTCGTCCCGAAGAGTATGATAAAATAAAGGAATTAATAGGACTTGCTAATGAAGATGATTTGGGCGGAGAAACCATTCAGCAAGCCAAAGTTTTAGAAGGGAATCTTAGAAATACAGGAATTCACGCCTGTGGTGTCATTATTACGCCAAGTGATATTACTGATTTTGTTCCTGTAGCAACCGCCAAAGATTCGGATTTGTATGTGACCCAGTTTGATAACTCGGTGGTGGAAAGTGCCGGTTTGTTAAAGATGGACTTTTTGGGTTTGAAAACCCTTACTCTGATAAAAGATACGGTTAAATTAGTAAAATACAGAACTGGAATTGACCTGAACCCGGATGAGTTTCCTATTGATGATTTGAAAACCTACGAGCTTTTCCAGCGTGGAGAAACTGTAGGAATTTTTCAATATGAGAGTCCGGGAATGCAAAAATACATGAAGGAATTAAAGCCTACAGTATTTCCCGATTTGATTGCCATGAATGCCTTGTATCGTCCGGGGCCAATTGCCTATATTCCAAGTTTCGTCAAGCGAAAAAACGGTGAAGAGGAAATTATTTATGACCTTGACGCCTGCGAAGAATTACTAAAAGACACCTACGGAATTACCGTTTACCAAGAACAAGTAATGCTTTTGTCCCAGAAACTAGCGGATTTCTCAAAGGGGGATGCGGATGTTTTGCGTAAAGCGATGGGAAAAAAACAAAAGGATGTTTTGGATAAAATGAAACCTAAATTTATCAGTCAGGCTGCGGCCAAAGGGCATCCTGAAGATAAACTGGAGAAAATCTGGAAAGACTGGGAAGCCTTTGCAGAATATGCGTTTAATAAATCACACTCGACTTGTTATGCCTGGATTGCCTACCAAACGGCATTTTTGAAGGCGAATTATCCGGCTGAATATATGGCTGCGGTTTTGTCCAATAACATGAGTGATATCAAGCAAGTTTCTTTCTTTATGGAAGAATGCAAACGCATGGGATTACAGGTTTTAGGACCGGATGTGAATGAATCGTTTTATAAATTTACGGTAAACGATGATTATGCGGTTCGGTTTGGGATGGGAGCTGTAAAAGGTGTAGGTTCTGGCGCTGTGGCTACGATTGTGGAAAATAGAAAAGACGGAAAATACAAATCTATTTTTGATTTGACCAAACGGATTGATTTGCGTGCGGCCAATAAAAAAGCATTGGAGAATCTGGTTTTGGCGGGTGGTTTCGATTCGTTTTTAGGAACTACTAGAGCACAATATTTTCATGATGATGGCGATGGAATTACCTTTTACGAAAAAGCAATTCGGTACGGAGCTAAATTTCAGGAAAATGAAAATTCAGCTCAAGTAAGTTTGTTTGGCGAAAGTAGTGATGTGCAAATTGAAGAACCTGTTGTTCCGCCTTGTGAGGATTGGAGCACAATGGAAAAATTAGCCAAAGAAAAAGAAGTGGTGGGGATTTATATTTCTGGGCATCCGCTGGACGATTACAAATTTGAAATGAAATATTTTTGCAATGCCAAGTTAGAAGCACTCAAGAACATGGAATTGCATGTCAGTAAAAATTTGACTTTTGGGGGGATTATCAATAATGTACAACATCGTGTTGCCAAAAACGGAAAAGGCTGGGGCATATTTACATTAGAAGGGTACGATGAAAGTTATGAGTTTCGGATTTTTGGGGAGGAGTATTTGAAGTTTCGCCATTTTCTGATTCAGAATAATTTTACGTTCATGAAAGTAATGGTCAAGGAAGGCTGGACGGATCGGGATACTGGAAAAAAAGGGGATCCAAGATTACAATTTGTGCTGGTGCAATACCTGCAGGATGTCCTGACTACATTTGCTAAAAAGCTAATTTTACTATTGAATATTAATGATTTAGAGGCGGAATTTATCCATAAGTTAAATCATATTTTTCAAGAAAACAAAGGCGATAATACTGTAGCTTTTGAAATTATGGAGTTGGAAAAAATAAAGCGATTAGTAGAAAATGTGGTAGTACTTCCGGAAAATGAAGAAGCCGTTTTTGTAGACGAAAATGAGGAAACCGATTCTCTAGAATCAGGAAATCCCGAAATTAGTACGGCAACTGAAGTAGAAGAAATAAAAGTAGTGACTAAACTGACCATGCCAAGCAGAAAATTGAAAGTGAAAATTTCAAATGAATTGTTGGTTGAACTGGAAAAAATGCAAATTAATTTTAAGTTAAACTGATTTTTTAACAGTTAAATTTAATTTTTTTTAGTGTTGTTTTTGTTAAAATTATGCGCGCACAGTAAAAATTTAGCTTGGCGTTTGACAGAACTGTTGTTTGCGCTTTTTACGGCCTAAAAAGCCCGGAATCGTTGGGTAAATTTACATTATGTTTGTGTGAATTAAACAACAATAATCATGAAAAAGAATTTATTTTTATTTGGATTTATGTTTTGTTCTATGATTGTGATAGGGCAAACGGAAAAAAAGGAAAGTTGGTATTTTAAATTAGGAGGATCCTATTTTCTTCAGACAGCCGCAACTGAATTCCCCACTGTTGGAGGCCAGTCTGCACTAAGTAGAGTTTATGTAGGAGGCGATTTAGTTTCAGAGGAGAGTGTTACGGGGTCTTTTGGAGAAGGCTTCCGCACATCTGGCAGTGTTGGATACCGTTTTACGGATCGTTTGGGTCTGGAAATGGGAATCAATTATTATAATAGTACGGATAAAACAATGGTCAAAAGAGTCGATGATGGCGCTACAACACTGCGATCCGTTGGGCAAATTAGAGCTTTTGATTTAGCTCCTGCAATTGTGTTTTTTCTGGGAGAAGTAAAAGGATTTGAAACCTACTCTAAAGTTGGGGTAATTGTGCCTGTTCACGGGGATTTGACGATTGAAACAAATGCCGTTGCTGGCGCTGGTGTAAATGTATTTAGCAAGGATGTCATCAAGCCAAATCCTACAGTAGGTTTTCAAGCGGCGTTAGGGACTTCGTATAAATTGGCCAAAAACCTTTCGGCTTTTGCAGAATTGGAATACCGTAACTTTACTGTTCATGGAAAAGATAAAGAAACAACGGAATTTACGGTTAATGGAGTAGATCGATTGAATACGCGTACAATATCTCAGATACATTCGAATTATTCAGACCGTTTAGACAGTAACTCTAATAACGCTCAGTTTAATACCGTGGATACTTCCAGACCTACGGATGAGCTGAGTTCTTATGTCGGAATCAGCGGATTGGGATTAACACTTGGAGTAAAATACAGTTTATAAACACAAAAAGTTAGATTTTTTAAAAAGACTATCTGAAATGACGGTCTTTTTTTAGGAATAAATATTCTAGTTTTCAGGAAACCCCTAGCCCTGATGGGAGCGGCATCTCCCGATTTAGAAAAACAAGGCTTTTTTAGCCGTAGTTTTTGTTAATCTGGAATACAGCGTACAGCAGGAAATAGCTCCAAATAAGTAATAAATGGAGGCACACTGAATGTATTGAATAAGAATTGGCAATGTGTTAATAGTCAAAACTAATTCAGGAATAGTGTTTGATTTGTTTTTAATTTCTAAATTTGTACTTTAGTTTAAAATTTTAAACATTCAAAAGATAAACATTAAATAAAATAGTATGGCATTAGCAATAACAGACGCGAATTTTGAAGAATTGGTTTTGAAATCTGACAAACCGGTAATGGTGGACTTTTGGGCTGCTTGGTGTGGGCCGTGTAGAATGGTAGGACCAATCATTGATGAATTGAGTACGGAATACGAAGGAAAAGTAGTGATAGGAAAAGTAGATGTGGATGCAAATCAAGAATTTGCTGCCAAATACGGAGTAAGAAATATACCAACTGTTTTGGTTTTTCACAACGGAGAAGTAGTAGGAAAGCAAGTAGGAGTTGCTCCAAAGCAAACCTACGCGGATAGTTTAGACGCATTGTTGTAATCAGTAGATTATGATTTATATAGGATCTGTACTGGATTCAGAGAAAAGGTTTGGCGAGAGTCAAGCCTTTTTTTTGTTTAAGCTGAATTTATTTCAGTTCCTAAATTGAGTTTCTGTAATAGTTTAATTTTTAAATCGTTCAATCTTTTAATATATTTGGGATATGAAGATCGAATCGCAAATAGAGAAAATTTCTAGTTTCCAGCATCTGGAATTGCTGGCGCATCAAGTGGTGGAAGGATTTATTTCTGGAATGCATAAAAGTCCGTTTCATGGATTTTCGGCTGAATTTGCGGAGCATAAAGTGTATAACGCAGGCGAAAGTACCAAACATATTGATTGGAAGCTGTTTGCCAAAACGGAACGCTTGTACGTCAAGCGATTTGAAGAAGAGACAAATTTGCGGTGTCATATTATCATTGATAATTCCTCATCGATGCATTATCCGAAATTGAAAGAGAATCAGAATTTTTTTGAGAATAAGATTGGTTTTTCAGTTTTGGCTTCGGCAGTATTAATGAATCTCTTGAAGAAGCAACGTGATGCTGTGGGACTAAGTGTGTTTTCGGACAGTTACGAGTACTACGCGCCTGAAAAAGGCAGTGATCGCCACCATCGAATGATTTTGAATGCGCTTGAAGGACTTTTAGAGAAATCTGCGACTACTAAAAGTACGGATGCAATTACTTTCTTGCATCAAATAGCCGAGAAAATCCACCGCCGTTCGATGATTATTGTATTTACCGATATGTTTCAATCCGGTAATGAAAAAGCGCTGTTTGATGCCTTACAACATTTGAAACACAACAAGCATAAAGTGGTTTTGTTTCATGTTGTTGACAATAAAACAGAGCTTAATTTTGACTTTGATAACGCCCCGCGAAAGTTTATTGATATAGAAACAGGAGAGGAAGTAGCAGTTTTTGCCGATAATGTGAAGGAGGAATATGAAAAACAAGTAGAAATGTACTTCAATAAGTTGGCTTTAACGTGCTCTCAAAACCGAATAAAGTACATTCCGGTGAGTGTGAATGAAAGTTTTGAAAAAATAGTACTGACGTACTTGGTTGAAAAACAAAACTTTGGGTGATAGTACGGTTTTTTATCAATTATTTTTTCAAAAAACACTTGCGTAAACGGAAATCTATTGTATCTTTGCCACCGCAATAACGCAGAGGTTTGGTAGTTCAGTTGGTTAGAATACATGCCTGTCACGCATGGGGTCGCGGGTTCGAGTCCCGTCCAGACCGCAATATTGGGGAAAGCCTTTCGTAACAGAAAGGCTTTTTTGCCCCTAAAAGGTTTTTAACGTTAGTTGTGTTGTTTGCTGCGAATTTGTAACTCGTAGCGGGTTTAGTAGTTAGACCAATGAAAAGCTTTCCACTTTGTGGATAGCTTTTTTGATTTAAGGCTATTTCTCAAATAGCTAAATTTCCTCAATCTTAAGAGGAAAAAGGCTCACTTTTAGGTGTGCATCCTTTTTTAAAAAGGTGTGCATCCTATTCAATTCTTCAACAACACAAAAAATTCAAAAAATTATGAATACAACTAAAATAAAAATACTTTTTCTTATTGCAAAAAGTAGATTAAATCAATCGGGAAAATGCTCTATACGATGCAGGATTACTTATAGCCAAGAACGCTACGAATTTGCAACTGGGTTTTTTATAAACCCTAATCACTGGTTTAGTAAGCTACAACAAGCCAAACCACCTAATGAAGAAAATACATTTGTTAATGCCCAATTAAGCCTGATTAAAAGTAAAATTAATCAGGCTTTTTTGTATCTACAAGTTAACAGTCCAGACTTTACGATTGATAAATTGATGAGTCAATACAAAGGAGTACCATTTAAAAAAGAGGTAGGATTAATTGAAGTCTATAAACTTTACTTAGTAAGAATAAAAAAGCTTGTTAACATTGAGATAAAACTAGTAACTTACAAAAAGTATGAAGAATCACTCACTCATTTGAATGATTTTGTAAAATGGAAATTCAAGTCTTCTGATATTAAATTAAAAGATATTCATTCCAACTTTATAACGGAGTATGAGTACTATCTAAAAACTGAAAAAAGATTACAATTAAGCACTTTAAACAAGGCTATTCAAAGGTTCAGAAAAGTATTGACATTTGCTATAAGTCAAAACTATTTAGCCAAAGATCCTTTTATGTTATACAAGGCTAAAAGAGAAAAAAAAGAGGTTGTTTATCTAGATAATATTGAATTGCAAAAACTAGAAAATCATTTTTTTGAAATCAAAAGAGTACAACAAATTAAGGATCTATTTATATTCTGTTGTTATACAGGTTTGGGTTTTACAGAAATGGCAAATCTTAAAAAATCTGATATAATTAAAGGATTCGATGGGGTATTGTGGCTTGATATAAGGCGAAATAAAACCCAAAAATGTTATAGAGTTCCATTGCTTCAACAGGCTAGAAACATCATTGAGATTTATCAGAATGAATCTAGGGAAGACGTGTTTCCTAGACTTTCAAATCCTAAATTTAATGCTTATTTAAAAGAAGTAGCTTCAATAGTAGGTATTGAAAAAAATCTTACTCATCACATTGCCAGAAAAACCTTTGCCTCAACTGTCCTATTGTACAATGATGTCCCAATGGAAATTGTATCAGAACTGCTGGGGCATTCTAACATGGTTATTACACAGGAAAGTTACGGGAAGGTAGTGCAGAAGAAAGTTAGTGAAGCAATGGCTAATCTAAAAGATAAATTGAAATAGTATAAAATGAGTCTAAGGTATTTAATGCGCTTTAGGCTTATTTTTCATTTAAAATATTTATCCCTTCAAAAATTTTATTTACATCTATACCCAAAGCAAAACAGAATCTCAATAGTAAATCAACAGTCATTCGTTGTTCATTTCTAAAGACTCTCCTTACGGTAGTTTCTGAACATAGTGCAGCTCTGGCAAACTCAGATTTATTCCCATCGAATTTTACAAGGAACTCTTTGTATATCCTTTTGACTAATTCAAATTCTATCTGTTCTAGATGCTTCTGCATTGAACAAAGAAAACAAATGACTAAATCAAAATTCTCTTCACCTATCGACTTATAAGTCGAAAATTGAATTAGATTTGTGTACTGATAGAAAATCCATGAAAGATATAATGCACTAATCTAAAAGCGAGGAAGAAAGACCTTATGAATAATCTAAAAGAATTGCGGTTTATTTTAAAGAATGAGGAAACCCGTAATGGAATGATTTAAAAACAAATTACTTTGCTAACAAATCACTAAAAGTGGGTATTGTGAGCAGGAAGTAATACGTGTTCCTTTGTTTCCAAATGACCATTCCTTTAAGCAAAATAAATTAACACAATCCCAAATTATGAAGAAAATATTATTATTACTAGTGATGCTAGTATCAACTTCGATGTTCTCTCAAATTGGAACACACAATTTCACTCGGTCATTAAATACAAGATTCGAAACACTTTTCAAAGAAAATAAATCTACCCTTATTGTACTAAATGCTCCTAACTACGGTGATATAAAATTAATCATTAACAATCACGAAGCATACTTCGAATCGGAAAGTCCGTGTGAGGAATTCACAAATGACGCTACTGGAACTCATTTGATTTACTTTTTATTAATAAACAGAAGAACTAAAGAAAGAGTGGCACTTAAGTTCTACTACGAAGGACTAAATCCAGTTGCTATATTCATATTCAGTGACGGAAAAAAATTACTGCTTCAGAATGAATTAAGGTTTTAATTAAAAACTAAACAATGAAACAACATTAATGGAAAAAATTAAGGCTGAATTGATTTTATCATGCATCAATAATAACCCGGAATCATTTTTACCTTTTCTAATGTCAGGGGAGGTAGAGACAGAAGCACCTAACAAGGAAGGTTTCTATCAATTTTTTAAAGGAATGCTTAATCATGCTCATGAAAGTTCGGAAGGACAACTTACATTGAAAATAGAACAGCCCACTTTGGACACAGATAAAGAAGTGCTTAATTACAACTTTTATGACAATACCCATAAATATCCCCTCCTTTCAATCGTAGTTAAAGAAAACAACAATCTAATGTATTTAGGCGTAATGCCCTTTTAAGATAAATTAAAGTCACTTTGATAAAACTAAAATATAAGAATTACTCAATAAATACTTAAAAAGAATTATGGCAGAAGAAAAAAAAGACAATAGCGGATGCGCAAAGATTGGTGTTATAGCAATCATATTACTATTCTTATTACCACTATGGGGTTTGTCTGGAATGATGGATGGTAAGAGCTTTATGGGAGGTATTAGAGAGAGTATTGGTGCTTTAGTTATTTTAATTGCGGTTGGTGCGGTTGGCTATGGAATACTTAAGACGTTTAATAAGTAATTGCGGATTATTTAACCTCATTATTAAAGAAAACAATTTCAAGAACAGGGGAGCTGAAAACTGTATAGAGTAGGCAGGAAACAATTTATAGTAAGATGAAAAAATTAATTTTAACAATGACCTTTTTATTAGTAACAACTTTAAGTTTTTGTCAAAATCAGAAGATTACCTACTCAAATGATTATTCCGGAAATACTATTGCTAAAGATGAATATGGCAATGTCATAGCTATTGCTTCAACCGATTATTCAGGAAAACTGGTATGGAAAGACAAATACGGAAATGTTATTAAAACTGAATCAGAAGATTATTCAGGTAGAACCGTGACAAAGGATCAATACGGGAATACTCAAACTACAAAGTCTAAAGATTATGCAGGAAACACAGTAGAAAAAGACCAGTACGGGAATGTCCTTTATACGTACTCTAAAGATTATTCTGGAAATACTGTGAAAAAAGATAAATACGGAAATGTACTTGGAACCTACAAAGAAGACTATTCTGGAAATTTAGTGTTTTACCCAAAACAATAATTTAAAATATTCTTAAAAATAAAAATTTAAATTAACACTAATAAAATGAAAAATAAATTTATTTTTTTGATTTTGGTTTTATTTACCACAATCGGATATTCTCAAACAAATCGCTATTCTAATGTTTCTACTGGTACATTTACTCCTAACCTTGATCCTAATTACTACAAAGCATTAGCGAAACAAAAGCAAGAACGAATTGCAAATAATATAGAAGAATTAGAAAAACTAACAACTGAAAGTCTAAAATTGAATGTTGACGATGAGTTTAGACAAAATATTTATGAAGTAAGACGGTATCTAGCAAAATTAGATGAGGATATGAGTTTAAACGATGCTGAATGGTATATTAATACTGCAACTAAACTTTATAATAAAGGAGTTCGAAAGTACAATAGAAGGCTAAAAAACAATTAAACTAATCTCTAATCTGAAAGTCAATTTTAAATTCAAAACAAATATCTATCTAAAAATGAATAAACTAATTATTACAGCAGTACTATTCTTTTCAACAATCGCTTACGCTCAAGATAAAATCAATTACAATGAAGGACAGGCATTTTGTTACATTTTCAATAATAAACACGAATTGTTAAAAGAAATTCCAATGGGAAAAAATGTAACAGTTGAATACGATACATTTTTTAAAAGCTATTATATCTTTTTAAAAGTCGAAGATGGTATGATGCGTTTTGATCTAAAATTCATCAACAAACTAAATGATGGTCTTCTTTCTTACGTGGATAAAGGTACCTCTGGACAAAATCATTATTTTTTGGAAGACTCACTAAAGACAAATGGAACTCTAACAATTATAAATCAAGACAAAATTACAAGAGAAGGTAAAGAATACTTTACAACTTACGTATTTAAAAACTTATCAAAAACACCTTATTAAGACAAACTGATAATTTATTCCTGTCTAAACCTCTTCAAAAATTATATAAATTTTTTTTTAAAGTCACACGCGAGTCAAACAACACTTCACCCCTTACTCATTTTATAATTTGGGATATGCCCGTCAATGTTTAATCTTAAAATTATAAAGACTATGGTTACAATTGTAGATTACAAAAAATATCAAAGAGAGAATGGAGAAACCTTTTATGCTCTTGAAGTACAAGGAGGAATTGAATCTGTCAAAAGTAAAGAAACTGGAAAGACGTACTTTACAGCGCGAACAACTAAAGTACCGTGTACGTTTAACGAACCAGCCTGTAAGGCACTACTAGGAACTCAAATGCCCGGAACGATAAAAAAGGTAACTGTTGACCCTTATGAATTTACCATTCGAGAAACGGGTGAAATCATCAAAATGTCGCACCGATACGAATATCTTTCAGAAGAAGAAAGTATCGTAGAAAGCAACGTGCTGAAAAATGAAATGGTGTACTAAAACACCTCACTATAAGTAATTAAGGAACTCTCAAAAGGAGTTCCTTTTTTTTTATAACAATAATTTTATTATGTCGAATAACGACCAATAACAACATCAAATAATATCAGTATGAAATTACAAAAAGCACAAAGAAACCAAGTGAAATTAAGACTGGGTTTAAGCGGAGCAAGTGGCTTTGGTAAATCTTATTCAGCATTACTATTAGCTTACGGAATCACTAACGATTGGACTAAAATAGCTATAATCGATACAGAAAACAACAGTGCCAGTCTCTACTCTCATTTAGGAGATTTTAACGTATTGTCGTTGAATGAGCCATACGCTCCAGAGCGTTATATTCAGGCCATTGAGGTTTGCGAGAAAGAAGAAATTGAAGTAGTAATAATTGACAGCATTACACACGAATGGTCTGGCAAAGGAGGTTGCTTAGAACTACATGAACAACTTGGAGGAAGATTCCAAGATTGGGCTAAAATAACTCCGCGTCATCAAGCCTTTATCGATAAAATTCTTAATTCAAACTGCCACGTAATTACTACTGTACGACGCAAAACGGATTACAGTCTTGATAAAGACGGCAACGGTAAGACTAAAGTAATGAAGCTAGGTACGAAGGAAATAACAAGAGACGGCTTCGAATATGAGCTGACAGTCAATTTTGAGCTTATAAATGACAATCATCTTGTTACCGCTTCTAAAGATAGAACTGGTTTGTTCTCTGGGAAACCCGAATTCATTATTAATTCATCCACCGGAAAGAAACTTATTGAATGGTGTAATCTGGGGATTTCAGTTGAAATAGCGATGTCTGAAATCAATGCTTGTGAGAATCTTGAGGGATTGAAGCATGTGTATTCAAAATATCCTTCGCTTCAAAAGCAGATTCACAATGCCATTATGAATAGAAAAAACCAGATAGAAAACATCGCTAGTCACCTAATCGACGAAAAAGAAATTGTAAAACCATTAATTGAAGAGAACCATGGAATTAGTACTTAATAGTAGCATCAACGAGCATCTAGTAGATGAGAACGAGATAATAAACAAACCATCAAGTAGTTTTATTGAAGCCAATACTGAAATAGTCAGTTTAGACCATTTGGAAAAAGATTGTATAATCCCTGTATTCTCAAAGGATAACGAGTCTACAATTAGCCATTTCCAGTTTGTAGATAAATGCCAACAAATAATTCAAAAATTACTGCCTGGTGTACTTCAGAAAACACCTGATATTAGAGTTAGCCACGTAGTAAAAGGAAGAATTCCATCAGCAATCGGAAAACCTGCAAAGGATCTTGAAGAACACGAAAAAACCATTTATTACGAACGATGCGCCTTCATTATAGATTTACCCTCGACAAAGCAAATTGTGAACGGAAATGAGCTTACATTGAGCATTGGCGGAGTGCGAGCCTATAATCAGGAGAACCTTTATTCCAAAAAATCAATGGAGAAATTTAAAGTCTTTATTGGTTTCAAAAATAAGGTGTGTACCAACCTGTGCATTAGTACTGATGGCTTTTCCAATGAAATAAGGATATCTTCTATACATGAGTTAGAAGACAAAATGATTGAACTTTTCTCTAATTACAAGAGAGACAATCATCTAAAAATGATGGAGCGAATGATTGAATACAAGTTGTCTGAAACGCAATTTGCACACTTAATTGGAAAATTCAGAATGTTTACGCACTTAGACAAGCACACACAGAAATCAATCTTCCCAATTTCACTGAATGACAGTCAGATAAACAACATTGTGAAAGACTATTACCAGTGTCCCAACTTCTCAAGAAGTCCCGATGGTTCGATAAGTTTCTGGAATCTTTATAACTTATTTACCGAAGCTAATAAATCATCTTACATCGATAATAATCTAGAGCGGAATGTCAACGCGTACCAACTAATCAACGACCTAGGTAAATCGATCCAAAACAACATTCCCAATTGGTTCCTCCATTATTAATCATAGCTCTTTTGTTAGGTAAGGAATACTTTACGGGAGGTAGAGAAAGAAGAAATTATGGAAGACCATGAATTAGCAGATGTGTTAAAATACAGTTCGCCTAAGGAACTTTATGTAATTACTTATTACAATGTGCTCAAATTACTTTTTTGCCCTTTCAGAGTCAAGGTCTTATCCAACGTTGGACTGCTAAGGAAAGGGCAATTAGTTTGGGTTAGCGAGGTTAAAGTAACAACAGAATTAAAAACAATTTTTATTATAGAAGGGAATGCGTACCATTACCACTCTTTTGAAATCCTTATTGAGGAATTTACAGAGTAGCTATTATAAAACAAGGAGTTATGCTGAATTTTGAATAACCAATCTTTTGAGACGGTTCTCCTTTATCAAAAAACCACTGAAAAAGCGTAGTATACAAAAACAGTAAGGATTAGGAGAAGTTTTTTTATTACTTCTCCTTGTCTCTTACAATTTAAAAAAAAATATTATGAATGAATTACAAAATTAGGTGTACACAATTGTCTTTTCTTTATATATAGGGTTATTTAAAAACAATAAAAATGTCCACCCTGCTTTTAAAAATCTCTATTCTGGTTCTTGTAATATTAAATCATAACTATTAAGAAACTTGTTGTTTTCTTCAATTGGAGATAGAGTTCCAAAAACAATCTCAATTTGTTTTTCTCCATCATAAAATAAAACAGAACGATTACTTAAGTTCAATTTTTCGTTTGAATGTAAAGAAGGCAACGAGCTTTTAAAGACAGAACTTACAATCTTCCCTTTCCCTAAACGTTTAGTTTCTACAAAGAAAATGCTATTAACTAATGATTTGACCAGATTGTCATTGGAAAATTCAAATGAATTTTTGTTTATCTTTAATAAGTCGGATTCAATTTTAGAAAAAGTTCCAATTTTAGTAATTGCTTCAATAACCTCTTTGTCGTGTTCTAGATTCGCACGTAAATCTTTAATTTGTATATTATTCTTACCTACACAATAATCAAAAGTCTTCTTAATTAATATCAATAGTCCTTGGGCTTCAATCGATAAGTTTATAAAGTTCTTAGTATCCTTTAACTTCAAAAAATGTTTACTTCCTAAAAACACTTTATTCTCAGAAATCCCGTAATATTCTAAAAACAATTCATTTAGTAATAGAGTAACGGGTAAGATACTTTGAGTTTTAAAATTTGAGTTTTTAAGATAGCTTAAAAAATCTTTAGTGTTTTTAAAGTTGATTCTATACTTCAAAAATAAAGGTAAAATTTCTTTTAAAAAGACAGCAGATTTTATGTTTTTACTGATTTGAATTGAAAATTGAATGTCATTTCTTAATTCTTCTCGTGTTAAATTTTTAATTCTATTTCTAGAGCTCCAATCTTGAATGTTTCTTGAGCGCATTGCAGAGATGTAGGCATCAGTATTTTTACTGAAATCTTCAATTAAATCTTTAGTTTTTGTATCCCAATTAGTGTCATTCATCTTGATTTTGGTAGTGTCAATTTCAGTATAATCTGAAATAACTTCCGCATCAATATCATCGTATTCATTTAAAAGGTCAGCTAGATCATCCGCTGAAAAAATAGAATCAATTGCTTTGTCTATTAACAGACTCTCCTGTCTTATAAAAACGTCTAAAATTCTATTAATAGATTCTATAGGTGCGATTAATTCTTGGTTCTCTTTGTCATAGGAATAATCAAAATCAAAATTATAATCCGAGTTGTTTAAGGACATTCTGTGATACTCGAGAGTATCATTCATGTACTCTCGTTGCTTATTAATATTGGAGAGATTTACAGAACTTCCTTTTGGAATAAAAGGTTTATTAACAACCTCAATTTCAATATCAGGTTTGTTTCTAAATCTTTTTGAAAATTGTTTGATTTCGTCAGCACTAAATTCATTTAAGATTAATGCAGTTCCAATATTAGTGTTTGGATATGCAAATAAAAACTGCACATTAAGTTAAGCTACATTTTTGTAATTAATTTGATTGTTAAATTCTTCAATAG
>NZ_RYDI01000017.1:0-80046 GCF_003970335.1 Flavobacterium sp. LS1P28
TACTTTCTCCTGTAAATTTTTCCATACTTTAAATATACATAAAAATCATAAGTATTTATCGGAACACCTCAATAATTTTTTTTAACCTATTTAATTTTAAAACGTAAACCCGCATAATACATTTGTCCAAAAACTGGACCATAAACTATTGACGCGTCAAAAGTAGGTCCAAATGGATTTTCATTACCCAAGATAACATTGTCCTGCTTGTAATTACCAATGTTTTCTCCGCCAATATAGATTTCGAAAGTTGGAGAAAAAGATCGTGTAACCTGTATATTCATCACAGAAAATGAAGGTGAAAATTCAGGCAGCCTGTCAACTTCAGGATTGATTGACGTATTGGGTAATTGTTGTTTTCCGAGCCAGTTAAGCGTATAATCAAACTTCCATTGTTTTCCTTCTTCTAATATTTGCGTTTCAAATCCTAAATTTCCAAAGAAACGATGTTTTGCCTGTAGTGGTCTTTGATAGGTTCCTGATAAATAATCCGTTTGAACATCATAGTATTTGTAGGCTGTTCTCAAATTAAAACGCTTTATTGGTTCATAATTAAATTCTACTTGCAAACTATTCGCATACGATTTTCCGTTCAAGTTATAAAACAAAACCTGTTGCGGACTTTGCATTATATCAACAATTGCTTGGTTCTGAAAATCAGTTCTGTAGAAATCAAAACCAACATCAGCACTTTTGCCAAAAAACAAAAAACCCTGCATAAAACTCAATCCATAATTCCATGCAATTTCAGGATTTAAACCGTATATTTTTCCTTTGGTATCTAAAAATTCAAAAGTTCTTGAACTAGCTAAAAGCTGTTGGTTTTCAGCAAAAACATTAGCACTTCGTTTCCCTCTACCTGCTGAAAATCGCAAAACACCTTTCTCCCAAGGATTGTATCGCACATGTAATCTTGGCGTAGAAAAAGTCCCTAAACGATTGTGATTATCTATTCTGCCGCCTAGAACTACGCTAAAATTCTCCGTATTATCATACGTATATTCAAAAAAAGCACCTACTGAGTTATCAATTCTGCTGTAATCATTCACATTGACAAACTCACCGTATTTATCATAGGTAAAGTTTAGACCTGTAGAAAATTTATGCATTGTATTATTAATAATCGAATTGAAAATCAGGTTCGAATAATAACTTTTTTGTTCAATATTATATTGATTTAGTCCAAAATAAGAGTTTTGATCGTGACTGTTAAAGGCATTCTGAAAACCAATACTTTGATATGGCATGTCAGGAAAAACATAGCCTAATTTAGCGGAAACATCAAAACGTTCCGTATTGATTTCGGAACCCCAATAATTTGTCGTTCCCCTGTCTCTATCCGGATCAAAATTTAATTCTCCTGTTTGTTTTTGATCATTCATATATCGGAAATTGATGAAACTCACCCACCCTTTTTTGGCATTGGTATATTGCCAACGATTTAAAACATTGATTTGTTTTGCTAATGGATTATCAAGAAAGCCATCGTCATTCATATCGTTTTTTGCAACTCTGGTATTTCCGTGTACAAATAAACTACTGCTCCATTTATCAGAAATTTTAGTATTGAAATGTGTATTTAATTCAAATCGAGAATCTGTCGAACCATAGACATTTAGAAAAAATGGAATATCGCTGATTGGTTTTATTAATTCGGTATTAATTTGTCCCGAAATACTTTCGAAGCCATTGACAACACTTCCTGCACCTTTGGTAATTTGGATACTTTCTACCCAAGTTCCTGGTGTAAATGACAACCCGTAGGCTTGAGAAGCACCACGTACCGAAGGAATATTTTCCTCGGTAATCATCAAGTAAGGACTCGTCAATCCTAGCATTTTTATTTGTTTCGTTCCCGTCAAAGCATCCGAAAAATTAACATCAATTGAAGGATTTGTTTCGAAACTTTCTGCCAGATTGCAACAAGCGGCTTTCAGTAATTCTTTGCTTGTCAGTGTTGTAGTATTAGTTGTTAGTTTGTACGATTTTTTTAAACTTTTGCTGCTGCCTTGTATTTTTATCTCTTGCAAAGTATCTTGCGAATAAGAATTAAAAGCACATAAAAGAAACAATAAAAATATTGAAATTTGTTTTTGCATGATTGATTTTTAATGTTAGAATAATGTAAAACCACTAAAGTGTGATTCAAGTTCTACTAAAACATTAAAAGCTACGCGTAGAAAATATATTGGTGGTATAATTTAAATAAAAGCGGCGCATTTGTATCGAAACAATACGACGTAAATTGGCTGTTTTGAAAATTTGAAATAAATGAAAAGACATAAGGATTCCATTCTTTTATCGAAAATGTAAAATCTGTATCGGCAGAAACTGTTTTTTGGACTAATTTATCAGTCTTCTTTTGAAAATTAACCTCTTTGTCTTCGCAACAATTTGATTTTTTTTCAACAACATTACAACATTTTTTTTCTAATTTTTGATCTTCAACAGGAGTTTTAAGAGTAATAGACGAAATTTCATTTCCGCAATAACGCAGATTAAATGCTACTCCTACATTGGAAACCAATAGAAAAAAAGCAAGAAGAACACTAACAAGTCCTTTGAATTTCATCATGCAAAAGTAGTGATTTAATCAAACTCCAAAAGCTAAATTCAAGTTAAAATCTACAATTCAAGTTCGTGTCCCATCAAAGGAACTTTACAGTCAAAACCATATTTTTCCTGGACTTTGATACAGAGTTCATCCAGTGGCTGATTTTCTCCATGCGCTGACAACCCTTTTATTTCCTGAATTTTTGCTTTTACCGGATAATATTACCCGCGAATATTAATTCCTTTTGCCCCTTGCATCAATTTTCTTTCTCGTGTTCCTTCGGCGTGATACCCCACTGTAATTATTACAAATCCCCTCCATGGCTTCCTTATAATCCGGAACTAATGAAAACATTTTACTCATTTCAGCACATTCTCCCGGCGGTAACTTGTGCCATTTTTTATTAGTAGAAAAAATATTCAGTGCAGTGATTCCCATTGAAGTATCAATAATATATGGGATCTTGGAGATTCTGTCTTCTTCCTGAATTTTAACGCTATCCAAAAGGATTTAAAACGAGACCGAATATACCTCGGAACTTTCACATCCGTAGCAACCTCTCGACCCGTATGATACTTACATTCGACCATAGCGATCGTTTCGTTTTTTTGACCAGCACATCTATTTCATGCGAGACACATTTACCTTGTAAGGTCAAATTATTTATTGATTTATAATGCTACGCGAAAAAATTCGTCCTATATATTTTTCAAAAAAAAACTGCAGTACTTAAGAGTCCAATTGTTTCTCTTAAATTATAACGTGTGACATGAAAATCAGCTTTTTCTTCAATAATGAAAAAGCCATTTTGTAGATTTATTTTGTAGAAATACCCTCATACATCTGCTTTTTTATAGCCTGTAAAATTGCGTCAACCGCCATAATGCTAGCACCAGATTTGATCAGTGATTTTTTAAGTTTATCCGAATTAAATTAGGCTATATAGTCAGAATGTTTCACTATTTTAATAGCAATAGAAATTTGATTTACAGATACTTAAATCGACATTGAAGACAAACAAAAAAGACTACTTATTTTGTTTCTGATAATAAAATCCAGGAACAAACAATAATAAAAAAATAGGCTGAATTAGAAACCGACGGATATAAAACAATATCCAATTGTGGTTTCCCCAAATAAAATAGATGATGTAGAAAAAAGCAACCATTAAAATCATAAAAAGAAAATAATACAGCACAAAGGCGAATTTCACCATCATTATTTCTTTAAAAAGCACATAAATAATCCCCAATGAAATAGCGGTATTTAATGTATAACGAAACAATAGCCCATAAAATAATTGGACTGCATTGAAACTTGGCAACGGTAACTTCGCAAAATCTTTCTTGAAGAAATCCAGAAAAGGATCATAAAACAACTGATTTTCAAAAGCACGAACAAGCACCAGCAATACAACAAAAAAAAGAAATTGCAGTACGCGAACTTTGTTATTAAGAATCTTTTGAAGCATATCTTGAAAATTTACGAACCCAAATTAACCACAATACAAAAACTAAACTATAAATGTACAAAGGAAAAAGAACTCCGTGCAAGAAGGGTTCCTGTTTTGGAAAATAAAAAATAAGTGCGCTTAAAACAGCTATTCTCAAAACATTCAATACATAAATAAACAGACTTCCTCCAAAGATAAAAAGCAGCGTCGTTAGTAGTTTTCCAGAAAAAGCCACGACAAATGAAATAAACAAAATAATTACGCTAATTGCATTACATCCTTCTACAATTCGGGCTACATATTTCTGGTTATAAAACAACTTCATATAAGGAGATGCAGTGCTCTCTTCAATTGAAGATTCATCATTAAATAACTGCAGCACTTGCTCTGTATTTTCACTTACCATTCTGGTAACAGAATCTATTTGATTTTCTTCAAAACCATTAAGAAAACGCTGATACAAAAAAGTCAGCACTATATAAGTTAAAAAAAAAGTACCTAGAAAAATCAAAAAAGGCTTGTAGAGAATAAAATATTTTTTCAAAATCTATTTTTTTAACAAATTTATGTAATTTTTAAAACTGGCTTTAAATACTTTTGTACAAATAAAAATAAAAAAACATGACATTTCAAGAACTACAACCAAAAGTAACCGAAATCACATTAAATACAACGTTGTCAAGAGACGAAAAACTATTGTCTATTTGTGAGCTGCTTAGTAACTCTGTTGCCTATTATAATTGGGTAGGATTTTATTTTGCAAATCACGAGTCTAAAACATTACACTTAGGACCCTATGTGGGAGCAGCAACAGACCATACGGTAATCCCTTTTGGAAAAGGAATTTGCGGACAAGTGGCTGTTTCAAACGAAAACTTTGTAGTTCCTGACGTTGCAGCGCAAGATAATTATATTGCTTGTAGTTTTACCGTGAAATCAGAAATCGTTGTACCCCTTTTTGTAAACGGAGAAAACATAGGACAAATTGATATTGACAGCCATGTCATAGATCCATTTACAAAAGAAGACGAAAAGTTCTTAGCCTTTGTGAATGAGGAAATTGCAAAATTGTATTAAGATTTAAAATAATTCATAATTCATAATTCATAATTCATAATTATTTTTTACTTTTGCACCCGTCTTACAATAGCTGTAAGGCATACATAAAAATCATTAAACAAATATTGGAATGTATTTAACTAAAGAGATTAAAGAAGAAATCTTCGCTAAACACGGAGAAAAAACAAACACTGGAAAATCAGAAGCTCAAATTGCTTTGTTCACTTTCAGAATTAGCCACTTAACGGAGCACTTGAAAAAAAATCGTCACGATTATAATACAGAGCGTTCATTAGTCTTGCTAGTAGGTAAAAGACGATCTTTGTTGGATTATTTGAAGAAAACAGAAATCAACAGATACCGTGAAATTATCAAAGTATTGAATATCAGAAAATAATCAATATGTAAAGAGGCGCGAGAGTGCCTCTTTTTGTTTTTATATTTCCGCGTCCAAAGTTCATTTTATAATCCTGACACAAAAGGGATTAGAATTAAGACCGCATTATAAGGTAAATACCAATTTGTATTTACAAATAAAAAAGTTTCGTTTTTCATTGGGTTTTAAGCATTAACTACGCAAAATAACTACAACACAACTAAAATCCATTGTTTAATCAAGAAAATACAATTATGATTCCAAAAGTTTCAAGAGAAATTATCGATTTAGGAGATGGGAGAAGCATCTCAATCGAGACCGGAAAATTAGCCAAACAAGCTGACGGTGCCGTAGAAGTACGAATGGGAAATGCAGTGTTGCTGGCAACAGTTGTATCTGCCAGAAAAGCAAGCCCAGGAATTGACTTCTTGCCCTTAACATTAGATTATCGTGAAAAATTTGCTGCCGCCGGGCGTTTTCCAGGTGGTTTCTTTAAAAGAGAAGCAAGACCAAGCGATAATGAAATATTAACTATGCGTTTAGTGGATCGTGTATTGCGTCCTCTTTTCCCAAAAGATTATCATGCAGAAACGCAAGTGATGATTCAATTGATGTCGCATGATGAAAACGTAATGCCAGATGCATTAGCCGGTTTAGCCGCTTCGGCAGCTTTATCTTTATCTGACATTCCTTTTTCAACTTTAATTTCTGAAGTTCGTGTAGCCAGAGTTGACGGTCATTTCATCATCAACCCAAGTCGTACTCAATTAGAATTGTCTGATATTGACATGATGATTGGCGCTTCAAAAGAATCTATCGCAATGGTAGAAGGAGAAATGAAAGAAATTTCAGAAGCCGAAATGGTTGAAGCGATTAAATTTGCGCACGAGGCAATCAAAATTCAAATTGCTGCTCAAGAACGATTAGTTGCTGCTTTTGGTAAAAAAGAAGTACGAACTTACGATCAAGAAAGAGAAGATGTGGCTATTTATGAAAAAGTAAATGCTGCAGCTTATGACAAATGTTATGCAATTGCAAAACAAGGAACAGCAAAACACGAAAGAACAGCTCAATTTGCGGAAGCAAAAGAAGCTGTAAAAGCATTGTTTACTGAGGAAGAATTAGCTGAAAACGGTGATTTAGTTTCAAAATATTTTGCTAAATCCAGTAAAGAAGCCGTTCGTAATGTAACCCTTGATTTAGGCACACGTCTGGACGGTAGAAAAACAAATCAAATTCGTCCAATTTGGGCTGAAGTTGATTATTTACCTTCAGTTCACGGATCTGCTTTATTTACAAGAGGAGAAACTCAAGCATTGGCAACAGCTACTTTAGGAACTTCCAGAGAAGCAAACCAAATTGACTCTCCATCACAACAAGGCGAAGAAAAATTCTACTTGCATTATAACTTCCCTCCTTTTTCTACTGGTGAAGCAAAACCATTAAGAGGAACTTCAAGAAGAGAAGTGGGTCACGGAAACTTAGCACAACGTGCTTTGAAAAACATGATTCCTGCTGATTGTCCTTATACCATTCGTATTGTATCTGAAGTATTAGAATCAAATGGTTCATCTTCAATGGCAACCGTTTGTGCCGGAACATTAGCTCTTATGGATGCCGGGATTCAAATGACCAAACCCGTTTCCGGGATTGCAATGGGATTAATTTCTGATGAAAAAACAGGCCGATTCGCTGTATTGTCTGATATTCTTGGTGATGAAGATCACTTAGGAGACATGGATTTTAAAGTAACCGGAACCGCAGATGGAATTACCGCTTGTCAAATGGACATCAAAATCGAAGGATTGGCGTACAACATCATGGAAGAAGCTTTAGCTCAAGCTCGTGAAGGTCGTTTGCATATTCTTGGAAAAATTATAGAAGTTTTAGCTGCTCCAAAAGCAGATGTAAAAGCGTATGCTCCAAAAATCATCACAAGAACAATTCCTGGCAACTTTATTGGTGCATTGATTGGACCTGGTGGAAAAGTGATTCAAGAATTACAAAAATCTACAGGAACTACTATCGTTATCAATGAAGTAAATGAGCAAGGAGTTATTGAAATTCTAGGAACAGATCCTGCCGGAATTGAAGCGGTATTGGCTAAAATTGAGTCCATCACTTTCAAACCACAAATGAACGAAGCTTACGAAGTGAAAGTAATCAAAATGCTAGATTTTGGTGCCGTTGTAGAATACACAGCTGTTCCAGGAAACGAAGTTTTATTACACGTATCCGAGTTAGCTTGGGAACGCACTGAAAACGTTTCGGATGTGGTCAATATGGGCGATGTCTTTATGGTGAAATACCTTGGACTGGATCCAAAAACCAGAAAAGAAAAAGTGTCCAGAAAAGCACTTTTACCAAGACCTCCTCGTGAGGAAAGAAAAGAGTAATCAGATCTTAGTTTACTAAAGGTTTATTTATAGGGAATCCCGTTTCATGAATTTGAAACGGGATTTTTGTTTAATATAAATTTATTTTAAAACAATTGTAACTTTTAGGCAACTTCATACGTATAATCATTTGTACACTTAAAATTTAGGAGACAAAAAAACATGAGACAACTAAAAATCACCAAGCAGGTAACCAATCGTGAAACCGCTTCATTAGACAAGTATTTACAAGAAATTGGTAAAGTTGACCTTATTACCGCAGACGAAGAGGTAGAATTAGCACAAAAAATTAAAGCCGGCGACCAGAAAGCATTAGAAAAATTGACGAAAGCCAATTTACGTTTCGTAGTATCTGTAGCCAAACAATACCAAAATCAAGGATTAACCCTTCCCGATTTGATCAACGAAGGAAACCTTGGACTTATAAAAGCAGCACAACGTTTTGATGAAACACGTGGTTTTAAATTCATCTCGTATGCCGTTTGGTGGATTCGTCAATCGATTCTACAAGCTCTGGCAGAACAATCTCGTATCGTTCGTTTGCCTTTGAACAAAATTGGTTCTATCAATAAAATCAACAAAATGTACGCTTTATTAGAGCAATCTAACGAGCGTCCACCTTCTGCTGAGGAAATTGCAAAAGAACTTGATATGACCGTAAATGACGTAAAAGAGAGTATGAAAAACTCTGGCCGTCACTTATCCATGGATGCGCCTCTTGTAGAAGGAGAAGATTCTAACCTTTATGACGTTTTACGTTCCGGCGAATCACCAAATCCAGACAGAGAATTAATCCACGAATCATTGCGTACCGAAATCGAGCGTTCCCTAGAAACATTGACTCCAAGAGAGGCTGATGTAGTTCGTTTGTACTTTGGTCTTGGTGATCAACACCCAATGACCTTAGAGGAAATTGGCGAAACTTTCGACCTGACTCGAGAACGTGTTCGTCAAATCAAGGAAAAAGCAATCCGAAGATTAAAACACACTTCAAGAAGCAAAATACTAAAAACCTATTTAGGATAAAACAGTCAATTTTTTAAAAATCAAAAGTCATAACGTTCTACAACATTATGACTTTTGATTTTAAACTTGTGACTAATAGCTAACGACGGTCTGATTAACTGTTCGTTTTTTGATTGATGATTGAAACTCCGGCTGATTACCGGAGTTTTATTTTTTTAAGCAAAACTCCATTCAGTTCGCTTGGCTTGGCTCGGATATCAGGAGTTATATTTTTAAAATCTAATTTCTTCTCACCATTCATTTCTCACTACTATGGCATAACCCTCCGTAAAAACTTCGGGTCGGGCTATCGGCTGTATCTCTCCGCTACGCTACGAGGATGCCGCCTCTATCCCTTACGCGCAATGTACGGACAACTCGCGAGTTGTCCCTTCTAAAAAAACTTTCACCAATTGCTGCAAAAAAACTACTTTTGCACAAACAACACAAACTGTAAAGATGCACTACAGTGCATCTCTATAAAACAACTACACAATGAAAAATACTCTTATTGCACCATCAGTGCTTGCTGCCGATTTTGGAAACCTGCAACGCGATATCGAAATGATCAATGACAGTGAAGCCGATTGGTTTCATATTGACATCATGGATGGTGTTTTTGTACCTAACATTTCGTACGGAATGCCCGTTTTGGAAGCCATAAACCGCCATGCAAAAAAAATAATCGACGTTCACTTGATGATTGTAGATCCAGATCGCTACATCAAAACTTTTGCTGAATTGGGCGCCAATATTCTAAGCGTACACTACGAAGCTTGTACCCATCTTCACAGAACCCTGCAAGCCATCAAAGCCGAAGGAATGAAAGCTGGAGTCGCCATTAATCCACACACAAATATCGACCTATTAGAAGATGTAATCAACGACATTGATTTGGTTTGCATCATGAGTGTAAATCCAGGTTTTGGCGGACAATCATTTATCGAAAATACGTACGTAAAAGTTAAAAAATTAAAAGATTTAATCCATAAAAAAGGGGCGACTACACTTATAGAAGTTGATGGTGGTGTTACCAACAAAAACGCAAAACAACTTGTAGAAGCCGGAGCTGATGTACTGGTAGCCGGAAGTTATGTTTTTAAAGCAGAAAATCCAACAGCTACAATTGCTGATCTGAAGAAATTGACAAACCTATAATACTAAAAGTCCCGATTCAATAGTTATAAGATCGGGACGGGTTTAAAATGAAAATAGCAATTACAAAAACCAACTAGAGGCTGTCACGGTCAATGCAACTTTTATAAAGGAACGCTCTGAAAAACTCATTGAGCGCTTTAAAGACAAAATAGAAAAAGCTTAAAAAAACAATTACGGATTTAAAAGACCAATCATCTAAATTTTGTCCCTGTGGTTTAAGGTTGAAACTGCGACTAAAAACGCATTACTACTTACTTTTTCTTCAAACTACCATACCATTCCTGTAGCGAAGGATAAATGAATCCAGCTGTTTTTTGGATTGGATTATAAAAAAGAGAATTATCCAGCGTCTCTTTTTTGGCCAACAGATGGTTGTAGTTAATCTTCTCGAAAATCGCGAAAACAATACCCAGAATCAAAACAGTTTTCAGCACCCTGAAAAAACCACCTCCCAAAGCATTCAACCAGCCCAAAAAAGCAAAATCAGCTACTCCTGTCAGGAATTTACCTAAACCTGAAACCACAACAACTACAATAATGAACGTAAGAACAAAAGCTACTACTTGAATGGTATTAGGATTCCATTTGACAAATCCCACTAAAATATCCCGCATATAGGAGGAAAATTGTACTGCAATATAAATACCGGCCAGTAGTGAAATTAGTGATGCTAACTCCACAAAAAGACCGTTTTGAAGGCCTTTGTAAAAAGCAAAAGCAAGCAATACACCCAAAATGATATCAAAAAATCCCATACTTAATTAATTTGCAACGATCAAACAGCAAATATAAAAGAATTATTCTTTACCATAGTCAATTTTCAAGTTCTTATCTTTGCGAAAAATAATTTTATGACAAATGAATTAATAACTCATGACTCATAATTCATAATTCAACAAAAATGTCAAGAGACACACAACTTAAAGAACGCTGGGAACAGCTTGTAAATATACTTTCCAATCAATTTTCTCAAGGGGAAGATTTAGATTTAGACGCTATTATTTATCTAATTGGCGTACAAGAACTCGGGAAAGTACATAACGAATACAAGAAAGACGAAAAACTAAACCTAATGCATATCGCGATTTGCAGGTTATTAGAGCCTTATGGATTCTATGAATTTGAATTTTTTGACGAGGAAGGTTGGCCACATTACAAAGTAAAAGAGGAATTACCACCGCTAAAAGCTGGAGAACAATCCGTTTTAATGAAAGAAGCCATTGTGAATTATTTCCTGGAGAAGGAACTTATTGATTGATATTATTTATTGTACGGGCCAGTCGTGACTTGTCCCTATCAACAAAAATCACTAAATTTGCATAATTAATTATTGGAATGAAAATGATAGATAAGATAAAAGAATATATTGGCGAAGCAAATGCTTTTTCAACGCAAAACCCAGCAGAACTAGAAACGTTCCGAATCAAATTCTTAGGAAGCAAAGGACTTTTAAAAGACCTTTTTGCGGAATTCAAAAATGTGCCTAACGATCAAAAAAAGGAATTCGGACAAGTAATCAACCTGCTCAAAACATCTGCCGAAGACAAAGTAAAAACCCTTCAGGAAGCTTTAGAAAACAAAGAAGAAACCAAAGGCTTTTACGGGGATCTCACGCGTTCGGCTGAACCAATAACTATCGGTTCCCGCCATCCTATTTCATTGGTGAAGAACCAAATTATTGATATCTTTTCAAATATTGGTTTCAATGTTTCCGAAGGTCCTGAAATCGAAGACGACTGGCATAATTTTACCGCATTGAACCTCCCGGAATACCATCCGGCTCGCGACATGCAAGACACATTTTTTATACAAACCAACCCTGATATTTTGTTGCGCACACACACCTCTTCGGTACAGGTACGTTACATGGAAGAAAATAAACCGCCAATTCGGACCATTTCTCCGGGAAGAGTTTTTCGTAATGAAGCCGTGTCCTCTCGTTCTCACTGCATTTTTCACCAAGTGGAAGGGCTGTATATAGACAAAGATGTTTCTTTTGCCGACTTAAAACAAACCCTTTTGTATTTTACCAAAGAGATGTTCGGAAAATCAAAAATCCGTCTGCGTCCCTCCTACTTTCCTTTTACGGAGCCAAGCGCTGAGGTTGATATTTATTGGGGACTTAAAACAGAAACTGATTATAGAATAACCAAAGGAACCGGATGGTTAGAGATCATGGGCTGTGGAATGGTGGATCCAAACGTTTTAAAAAATTGCGGCATCAATCCTGAGGAATACAACGGATTTGCCTTTGGAATGGGAATCGAAAGAATTGCCATGTTGTTGTATCAAATAGGCGACATCCGTATGTTCTACGAAAATGACGTACGTTTCTTAGAACAATTCAAATCAAGTATATAAAAATTTAAGAGCACTGATTTTTGATTTTAGAAGTTTAAATCTGAAATCAAAAATCGGTAATCATCACTCAACTATCAAATGAAATCCGACATCATCACCCCCGAAGTAGAAAACGTATTCCTAGCTGCAGTCCAAGAATGGAGCGACGATTTCATGGAAAAAGTATGGTACGCCTATTTAATAAATGACAGTGACTTTTTAATCGAAAGCGTCATGGTTGTTTCTAAGGCATTTGGAACCATCAACGGTGAAATGAAAAAAACATCCCTCTTGCGCCACGCTTTTGTAGCAGTTCCGCCAGTTTCAGTAATGAAAATCGAAATGATTGAAAAAAGCGTTTTAGCACTCAACAATGAATTCATGCTGACTTTCTTTATCGGAGACAAACTATACGATAAAAAATACATTTTCAAAGCACAATCCATCTGCGAATCAGCAGTCGAAGAAGTGCCTATTTTATTTATTGATGGTATTATCGTGAGATAAATCAGCACTATTGTCGCGTTTATTTTTTTTCTTCCAATTTAAATATCCTATTACAAATATTCCGAATAAGACGAAATAAAGCGTTCGGAACAGGTTTCTTTTGGAGAAAAAAGCATCTTCAAAAGAGCGTTCGAATAAGTCAAAAACGAGCAAGCTTAGGGAAAGAATAATTCCCCAACGCATCCCGTTTTTAATCTGAAATCGCCACCTTTTACTCATAAAAATGATTTAGCGATTTTGTTGTTTAACTTTGGATTTCCATGTAAAATAACCTAAAACAAAAATCCCTACACCGATATAAGCAGCTGCTCGAATATAAAAATTAGGCGTAGCGACTTGTACTGAAAAAGGGATTTCTTTTATGTCGAATAACACATTGAAAACTGTCATAAATACACCCCAAATTCCGCCAGTTTTAATTTGATATTTCCATCTTTCGCTCATGACATGATTGTATTTTGATTATTAAATATATAGCAGAATTAATCCAGTTTGTCGGTCAGTTTCTTAAATATGGTTTTCGCATCTTTTCCTTCGTATAAAACCTCATAAACGGCATCAATAATAGGTGTTTTGGCACCATAAGCCTGATTTAGCTTATAAGCACTTTTAGTAGCGTAATATCCTTCAGCAACCATGCTCATTTCCATCATTGCTGATTTCACCGTGTAGCCTTTACCTATCATATTACCAAACATTCTGTTTCTCGAAAAAACGGAATAGCCTGTAACCAGTAAATCGCCTAAATAAGCAGAATCATTGATGTTGCGCTTCATTTTATGAACTTTCTTGATAAATTTTTTCATTTCCCTGATCCCATTACTCATCAATACGGATTGGAAATTATCTCCATAACCCAGTCCATGGGCCATTCCTGCAGCAATGGCATAAATATTCTTTAGCATCGCAGCATATTCAGTTCCTATAATATCATCTGTAATTTTAGTCTTAATGTAATTTCCAGCAAGAGTATCGGCAACAATTTTTGCTTTATCAGAATCGCCACATGCGATTGTCAGATATGATAACCGCTCCATAGCCACTTCTTCTGCGTGACAAGGACCAGAGATTACACCAATGTTATAATAAGGAATATCATATTTTACATGGAAATGTTCCCCTACAATCAAACTGGTCTCAGGAACAATCCCTTTTATAGCCGAAAAAATAATTTTATCTTTCAACGAAACAGTCAATTTTTCTAATTCACCCTCTAAAAAAGCGGAAGGAATAGCAAAGATAATGTAGTCCGCATAGGCTACTGCTTCATTGATATCATTGGTTAGCTTCAATTTTTGGGTATCAAATTCAACAGAGCTTAGGTAATTTGGATTGTGTTTGTAGGTCTTGATGTGTTCTATAGCAGCATCATTGCGCATGTACCATGAAATTTCGGTAAGATTTACGCATAACATTTTAGCTATGGCTGTTGCCCAGCTCCCACCACCAATTACTGCAAATTTTATGTTTTCAGTCATTTTTTATTGAATTTAATCAAAAGTACTTAAAAACTATGAATCAAGCCAAAAAAGCACCGCCTTAAATCTGGGACTCACAGGGGTTTTCAATAATAATATCACAATATATTAAATTAAATTTAAAACATTTGATTTTCAAACACAATATAAACACATTAATACCGTTATTCTTTTATTATAGTTACTGTTTTAACAAAAAAAACAGAATTGAATTAGTTAGTTATAATTTGAATTTTAAAAGGCGTTCCCATACAAAATGAGAACGCCTTTTTATTTAAAAATACTTCAATCGGTAATCTGATTATTTGAATTAATAACTCATTTCTACAATTGATTTCACTTTTTCTAAAGTGATATTTTCTTTTTCTCCTAATCCCAGCCAACCTCTTTCTTTGAAGCGGTTTACTATAAAATCAGCCGTTTTATCATAGTCTTTGGTGTAATCCGATAATTTAGTCTCCATTCCCATTGTATGGAAAAACTCAACTGTTTTATTGATCGCTTCGTTTGCTATTTCATCTTCGGTTCCAGTCAAATTGAAAATACGCTTTCCGTATTGTGCCAGTTTTCCTTTTTTGGTTTCAAACATCACTCGGTATAAATTTGGACCTACAACCGCCAATGTTCTAGCATGATCAATTCCGTACAAAGCGGTTAATTCATGGCCAATCATGTGTGTAGCCCAATCCGAAGGAACTCCTTTCTGGATTAATCCATTTAGAGCCATCGTACAACTCCACATAAAGTTAGAAGCCAAAGCATAATCTTTAGGATTCTCAACAACATCAGGACCAACTTGAATCAAGGTCTGTAAAATACTTTCGGCAATTCTATCTTGAAGATATCCTTCATGTGGATAGGTTAGATATTGTTCCAAAACATGGGTATAGGCATCAACAACTCCGTTTTCCAATTGTCTTTTGGGTAAAGATTCAATGACGGTTGGATCGCAAATAGAAAATTTTGGAAACAAGGCGCTACCACCAAATGATAATTTTTCCTGTGTGGATTCAATAGTAACAACTCCGCCAGAATTCATTTCACTTCCCGTTGCCGGTAAAGTTAAAACGGTTCCAAAAGGAATAATTTTAGATACATCTTTAGTCAACACTCGTTTTTGAAGAATATCAATTGGGTTTCCGTCAAAATTTACAGCAGCCGAAATGAATTTTACCCCGTCAATTACAGAACCTCCACCCACAGCAAGGATAAAATCGATATTTTGTTCTTTGATAACTGCTACTGCTTTCATCAAAGTTTCAAAATGTGGATTTGGCTCAATTCCCGAAAATTCGACGATTTCAAAACCTTTTAAAGCATTAATTACCTGTTCATGGATTCCATTTTTGAAAATACTTCCGCCTCCATAAGCCAAAAGAATTTTTGCGCCCTGCGGAACTAAAGTAGAAAGTTTTTCAATTTGTCCTTTTCCAAAAATTAAATTAGTAGGATTGTATAATTCGAAGTTTAACATGTTTTTATTTTTTTAAATTCAATTGATTTAATAATTTTTCTGCAACGAGTTTAGATGAAGCCGGGTTCTGACCTGTAATCAATAAGCCATCTTCTACTGCATACGGTTGCCAATCCCCTATTTTTGAATATTTGGCCCCGTTAGCTTGCAACGCATCCTCTAATAAAAATGGTACGACATCAGTTAAGCCTACAGCTTCCTCTTCCGTATTAGAAAATCCGGTTACTTTTTTTCCTTTTACCAAAAAATCCCCATTTACTTTTACGTTTTTCAACACTGCTGGTGAATGACATACAAAAGCGACAGGTTTATTATTCGTATAAAAAGCTTCAATCAAAGCGCTTGAATTTTCATCCGTGGCTAAATCCCATAACGGTCCATGACCTCCTGGATAAAAAACGGCATCATAATCCGATTCTTTTACATCGGCTAATTTGTGCGTATTTTTCAGTTTTGCCAATAATTCAGTATCAGCATCAAATCGTTTAGTATCTTCAGTTGCTGCAGATGGATCTTCACTTTTTGGATCTATAGGTGGTTGTCCTCCTAACGGGGTAGCAATATCAATAACAACTCCTTTATCTACTAATTCATAATATGGCGCGGCAAGTTCTTCTGTCCAAAATCCTGTTTTTTCTCCCGTGTTACCTAGTTTATCGTGACTCGTAACAACAAATAATACTTTTTTCATACTTTTTTTATTTTGTGCAGTTGCTGTAATGCAACTTACTGTTAATGCTATAATGGCAAAGAATGCAATTTTCTTCATTTCTTATTTTGTTTCTACAAATTTAGTGCGAATATGCTATTAGTAAAAATAATTTAAATTATGTTTGTGATAAATATATTTATATCATGGTTAATCTCGAATGGTACAGAACGTTTAAATCCGTTTATAAAAACGGTAATTTTTCGTTGGCTGCCAAGGAATTATTTATCAGTCAACCCGCTGTAAGTCAACAAATATCAATGTTGGAAGCACATGTCGGATATAAACTTTTTAATCGAAAGTCAAAAGGTGTGGAGCCAACAGAATATGCTAAGTTACTCAATAATCTAATCATCGAGGCGTTGGACCGATTGGAAAATGTGGAGAATGGTTTTCGTGCCAAAGCGTTTGATGCGAATCGATTAATATCCATTGGCATCTCGAAACACTTGATGATCAGTTTGGGAAATGCCTTAATTTCAAAATTTGATTTTATAGATTTTAGTTTCCATGAGAACGACACACTTTTTGAATTGGTCGATTCTAAAAAACTCGATTTTGCTATTGTTACCAAACAATATGACACGTTTGACACCATTCAGAAAAAGGTTGGCGAAATCAAACAAGTGATTGTTGGTTCCAATAACATTGATGCTTCTGAGTTAAAATCTAATATCAAAATAAAGAATTTCGCTGCAACTGAACAGTGGTTAAACGACCAAAAGTGGTTCAGCCACAATGCACAGATTCCGCATATAAAGTTGTTTTGGCTGCATGTTTTTAGTAAAAAAAGGCCCTCGATGATTCCCAATTATATCATTCCGTCCGAGTATGAAATGCTTGAAATAATTTCGAAAAATACCGGAATAGCCGTTGTTTGGGATATAAACGTAAAAAGTTTAATAGCAGAAAATAAAATCCAATTGATGTGGAACAGCAAGCAAATGCCAAGTACAGAAGTATATGTGTTATCCGGTAAAAACGATAATTTGAGTCCTGTTTTTGAGAATATTCAATTGGAATTAAAAAGAATTCTGGCGTAATTACTTCTTATAAAAGTTATTGTGATCAATACATTCCCAAACTTTAGCGGGCAATAAAGGCTGTACATTTTTCCCTTTTTTGATATTATCCCGAATAAATGTAGATGATATTTCAACAACCGGAGCGTCAATCATGTGGATTTTTGGGTGATTCTTGAAAGTTCGATTTTCTATTTCCAAAGAAATTGCTTCACCGGTTTGGCCCTTGGTTTCGAGTCTAGGATACACATAAATCTCGTGATGCGCCAGAATAGCTTCGTAGTTTTTCCATTTGTACAACGACCTTAGATTGTCTTCGCCCATGATTAACGAGAATTCGTAATTGGGATGTTTTTCCTGCAAGTGAACTAAGGTATTTATTGTATAATTGGGCTGTGACAATTTAAACTCAATATCCGAAGGTTTGATTTTTGGAAAATCTTCAGTAGCAAGATATACCATTTGCAACCGATGGTAATCATCAAGCAAAGTATTTTTTTTCTTCAAAGGATTGTGTGGCGTAACCACCATCCATACTTGGTCTATATTAGCATGCTCGGCCATGTGATTGGCAATGATGAGATGTCCAATATGAATGGGGTTAAACGTTCCGAAATAAAGTCCTATTTTCATAATATTTTGTTTCACGAAGATTCACAAAGTGTTTATAAAATTTTCGTATGAGCCTATTATTTCCTTTGTGCCTCTTTGTGTTATATTTTAATCCTTTACAAAATTCTTTACCAATTGATAAGCTTCTTCCAAAGCAATATTTAAATCGTAGTTTTTTATAATCACATCAAATTGTGGCGCTGTAGCCAATTCAACAGAAGCTTTAGCGATGCGCATATTGATTTTGTCATCACTTTCGGTAGAACGTTCCTTTAATCTTCTTTTTAGTTCATCTACGCTTGGTGGTTTCACGAAAACGGCTAACGTTTCTTCCGGGAATTTATGCTTGATGCGCAATCCACCAGAGACATCAATATCAAAAATCACATTTTTTCCTTTGGCCCAAATGCGCTCCACTTCACTTTTTAAAGTTCCGTAGAAATTATCGCGGTACACTTCTTCCCATTCCAAGAAGTCTTCGTTCTTGATGTGTTTTTTAAAGTCTTCGGTAGACATGAAATAATAGTCTTTTCCGTTTACTTCTTCGCCTCTTGGTTCGCGGGAAGCTGCCGAAATAGAAAACTCCAGATTCAAATCTTCTTTGCTTAATAAATGCCTAACTATGGTGGTTTTCCCAGATCCTGATGGTGCCGAAAAAACGATTAATTTTCCTCCTGTGCTCATTTTATGCTGAATTTATTTCAGTATCTATATTATAGAACGTTCAATACCTGCTCCTTTATTTTTTCCAATTCGTCTTTCATCTGAACGACTAATTTCTGCATTTGTGCGTGATTGGATTTAGAACCCATCGTGTTGATTTCACGTCCCATTTCTTGGGTAATGAAACCTAATTTTCTACCGTTGGCCTCCGTTCCGTTGATGGTTTCCAAGAAATAATCCAGGTGATTCGTCAAACGTACTTTTTCTTCGGTAATGTCTAATTTCTCCAAATAATAAATCAATTCCTGCTCAAAACGGTTTTCGTCTACATTCACTTTAAGTTCAGCAATTGCAGTTTGCAAACGGTCTTTTATTGCCTGAACACGTTCTGGATCAAGCGCCAAAGCTTCGGTCATATACTGCCTAATGTTGCCAATTCGCAATTGAAATTCTTTTTCAAGAGACATTCCTTCATCTCTTCTAAAGGTCAAGATGTTTTGCAAGGCTTCTTCGATAACGGTTTGAATTTGTACCCAGTCGTTTTCATCGATTTCATCACGTTCTATTTTCATGGTGTCCGGCATACGGATCGCCATTTTCATCAGTTCCGTTTCATCTGCGTCAGCATACACTTCGCGTAACTGATTGATGTACCCTTTTACAATGGGCACATTTACTTTCGTAGAAGTTTGTTCGGCGGTAGTTTCGATAAAAATAGAAAAATCTACTTTGCCTCTTTCCAGCTTAAGTGCGATTTGGTTGCGTAAACCCAATTCCATTTCGCGGTACAGCGAAGGCATTCTCACATTCAAATCCAAACCTTTACTGTTTAAAGATTTCACTTCTACCGTGATTTTTTTGGTTGGTAATTGCAAAGTAGCTTTACCAAAACCCGTCATTGATTGTATCATATAATTTTCTAAAAGAGGTCAAAGATACTAAAAAAGTGGTCAGTGGTCCGTTTTTAGTAAACAGTGACTCGGCATAAGTACATATTTAGTAATCAAATTTTAATTTTTGAGTTGATATAAATAGCCCAACGAACGTTATAAAAGACAATAACCTGCAATTTAGGTGCTGAACACTAACAGCTGATTACTGCACACTCTTTTTCTGTGTCACTAAATAAACGCCGATAAATATCAAAACTGCCGAACCAATTTTTACCAAACTCAATTCGTCTTTGCCCAATCTTATCGCAAAAATAGTGGCAAATAGCGGTTGCAAATAAATAAAAGCGGCAACCGTCGTTGGTTTTAATTCTTTCATCGAAAGCAAATTAAGCAAATAGGTCAGAAATGTAGAAATGACGACAACAAATCCAATTTTCCAGCAAATATCCATGGGAACCAAAGCCCAGTCCACCGTTTGAAATTGGCTCCAGCCAAAAGGCAAAACCATAATAAATCCAAATAAATAAATCCATTTTACAAACGTAAACGCATTGTATTTATCCATTAATTTCTTGACGATAATCAGGTAAAATCCATAGGAAATAGCATTGACCAATACCAGAAAATTCCCCAATCCGGCATTTGTGGCGCTGCCAATGGATTTTCCGTACAGAATAAGAAAAGCAGTCCCTATCAGACCAAGTATGATCCCAAAAACCATTCGTTTTTGCATGCGTTCCTTCATGATAATAGCCGAAAGCGTCAACACAATCATTGGTGTCGAAACCATGATAACTGCAGCACTAATAGGCGAAGTAAGGCTTAATCCTTTGAAAAATGTAAGCATATTAAATGCTACGCCAAAGAAAGCTGCGGCAATAATTCGGGGAAAGTCATTGAAGGCAATTTTTTCCTTCGGCATAAAAAGCCAAAAGATCCAAAACAAAATCATTGAACCACCTACGCGCAACAGTATAAAACCATAGGCATCAATATACAACGGCATGACATCTTTGGCAATAGTAAACGTGACTCCGTAAATAATAGAGACAAAAGTAGCACCAATTAGTGCAAGATTTCTTTTGGACATTATGCCAAGGCTTTCATTACCTGCAACATATTTTGTTGGGTATTCCCGATATAAATCTTGTCTTTGATGATAAATACAGGGCGACTCAAAAACGTGTAATGTTCCAGAATGTATTTTTTATAATCGTCTTCGGTCAAGGATTTATTTTTTAAATCCATCGATTTGTACAGTTGTGCTTTTTTGCTAAAAAGCGCTTCATAACTTCCGGAAAGTTCGCGCATTCGTTCTAATTCGGCAACAGTAATTGGATCTTGTTTGATGTCGTGAAACTTAAAATCATGCTCTTTAGGAAGTGATTTTATGATTTTTCTACAGGTGTCGCAAGAAGCGAGATAATATATTATGTCCATATAAATAGCAATTTCTTTGTGCAAAGAAAATTCATTTGACACGGAAAATGATTATTTTTATCAAAAAATAAAAAAATGAATCAAATATTAGACATTACTTTAACCAGCCGAAAAATAGTTTCACAGTTTTTAAAAGGATATACTTTAGCGCAACTTAACACGATTCCGGAAGGATTCAACAATAACCTGATTTGGAACATCGGTCATATAATAGTGACACAGCAAGTATTAGTGTATAAATTATCGGGTTTACCGATGATGGTTTCTGAGGAAATGGTAGAAAAATATAAAAAAGGAACTAAGCCAGAACATATTGCAACACAAGAAGAATTAGCCGAAATGAAGGATTTGTTATTTGAAACTATCAATCAAACTAAACTTGATTTTGAAAATAAAAACTTCAAAAACTTCACTGAATATCCTACATCAACAGGGTATACGCTAAAAAGTGCTCAGGATGCAATGGCTTTCAATGATTTTCATGAAGGGCTTCACATTGGGATTATGATGAGCATTAGAAAATTTATTTAATCACTTTTGGCAAAAGAAAAATCCCCTGTTACTTGCTTTGTTTTTCATTAAAACACAACCCTGAAAAGGAAGCACAAGCAGTTTGGTTTTTTGTACTTGAATACCATAAAAAGGGTTCTTTTTTATAAAAAAAGTAGTAATTTATATAACTCACAGCGTATAATAATAGCAACATGCAAAGACCTTCATTTTCCATATACGATGCATCAGCTGGATCCGGAAAAACCTATGCGCTTGTCAAAGAGTACCTCAAGATTATTCTTGTTGCAAAAAAAAATGATGCCTATCGCACTATACTGGCCATTACGTTTACCAACAAAGCGGTGCACGAAATGAAAAGCCGAATTGTGGGTAGTCTTTCTGAATTTGCAAAAGACGAGCCCAGCCACAAAGCCCAGGACTTGATGCAGGATTTAGCAATAGATACAGAACTTTCGATCCTCGAAATCAAAACTAAATCACAGCAAATTATCAAGCATATTATTCATAACTACGCTGCATTTGATATTTCTACGATTGATAAATTCACCCACAAGGTAATTCGGGCCTTTGCGCATGATTTGAATTTGCCCATGACTTTTGAAGTCACCCTGGACACTGAAAATTTATTAATTGAGGCTGTAGATGCTATAATTGCTCAGGCCGGTGAAGATGAAACGTTGACAAAACTGCTCATCGATTTCACGATGGAAAAAACTGACGATGATAAATCTTGGGATATTTCCCGTGAAATTCTAGAGACAGGCCGTTTGATCCTCAATGAAAATAACAGAAACGAAATCACGCAGTTTCAGGATAAATCCATCGCTGAGTTCGTTGCAATAAAAAAGAAATTAGTAGAAGCCAGTAAAGATTTAGAAAAACAGACTGTTGTTTTTGCAACAGCGGCCTTGTTATTAATTGACACCAATGGAATTGACATAAAATCGTTCTCGGCAGGACATTTTCCCAAACATATATTGAGCATTCAAGAAGGAAAATTCAATCCAAAAAACAAAACCTTTCATGAATTTGAGGATGTCAAAATCAATAAAACAGCAAAAGATCGTGCAATTATTGAAAATATCATTCCTGATTTATTGCGATTTTTGGATCAGGTGTATAAGACCTTCGAAAAGATCCATTTCTATAAAGCCTTCCTGAAAAACATTACACCACTTTCCTTATTAAATACGGTAAGTAATGAATTAGCCAAAATACAAAGTGAACAAAATGTACTTTCCATTTCAGAATTTAATGCCATAATCCATAGGGAAATTCAAAACCAGCCGGCGCCTTTTATATACGAACGATTGGGGGAACGCTACCGCCATTTTTTTATCGATGAATTTCAGGATACTTCGGAGATGCAATGGCAAAACCTGATTCCGCTTATTGATAATGCCCTTTCCGGACAGGATGATTATGGAGAAAAAGGAACCTTGATGATTGTGGGCGATCCCAAACAGTCTATTTACAGGTGGCGCGGCGGAAAAGCCGAACAGTTTATTGAATTGAGTAAAGATCAAAACCCGTTCAATAATCCTGATAAAAAACTTGAACATCTTGATAAAAATTACCGAAGTTATTCGCAGGTAATCGAATTTAATAATGAATTTTTTAAATTGTTGTCCGGTGAATTTGCTCATTTAGATTACAAAGAGTTGTATGAAAATCACAGCCACCAAAAAACCAATGACAAAACAGGAGGTTATGTGAATATTTCTTTTATCCCAAAAGTAGAGAAAACAAATGATAATCCGGAAGCTTCTGGAGACGAAGAAGCTTTAGATAAAACTGATTTATATGTTTTGGCCACGCTGAATACGATTCAAAAAGTAATTCAAAAAGGATTTGAATACAAAGATATTGTCATTCTTACCCGGAAACGAAGTCAGGGAATTGCGATTGCGAACTATTTGACAGAGCAAAGAATACCGCTTTTATCCTCGGAAACGTTAATGATTCAAAATGCTACTGAAGTACGATTGATTATTCATTTATTAAAATACCTGAAAAACAACGCTGATTTAGAAGCTAAGGCGAATTTCCTTTACTATATAGGAACGCATATTCAGGACAGATTACCTGTTGCTGATTTCATTGCCAAAGGAATGGCATTGTTTCAGGAAACGGATTTCGAAAATTGGCTGGTGAGTTTTAATATTTCATTGTCGTTTCAAGACATTAGAAAAAAATCATTGTATGAAGCGGTGGAGGTTATTATTGCAAAGTTCCTCTCCCCGGCCCTCTCCAAAGAAAAGGATGACGAAGTGGTTAATCGTAAGGATAAATTCCATCTTATTGAATCAATACATGCTGAGAAAATTCTTTGGATGGAGTTTAAATCTAGATCATTTGAAGATTATAAATTCAGGCAACACCATTTGATAGCTGATTTTATTGTTCATTTTGTTTGTTTATCGAAAAAACTGGTTGTTGAAGTGGATGAGGATTATCATTTTACCGAAGAGCAGGTTCAGTTAGATAATAATAGAACAATTACCCTGAATAAATTAGGGTATAAAGTCATTCGATTTACCAATGAACAGGTTGTAAAGAATATTTCGGAAGTTTTAAAACGAATAAAAGAAGAATTAATTCAACGAGAAGAAATTCAAGACTCCAACTTATCGGTGTCGGCTCCTGCCCCTTCGGGGAAGGTTAGGGAGGGGAATGCCTACGTCCAATATTTTTTAGACATAGTTCTGGAACGTGACATTCGCAACCAAGCAGGAATTTCTGACTTTTTAAATTTCTGGGATAAAAACGCACAAAAATTTAGTATTCCCTCACCAGAAGGAAATAATGCCGTTCGGATTATGACAATTCATAAATCAAAAGGATTGGAGTTCCCGGTAGTCATTATGCCATTTGCAGAGGAAGATTACTACAGGAAACCAAAAGATAAATTGTGGCTCAATGCTGAAGGAGGAATTTTTGGCCTGTCAAAAGTATTAATTGATAACAATAGCGCCGTAGAAGGATTTGGAGAGGAAGCGGCTGAGATTTACAATCAAAAGAAACAGGAAGAATTATTAGACAATATCAATGTTCTTTATGTGGCTTTGACCAGAGCGGAGGAACAGTTGTATGTGATTTCAAATATGAATTTATCCAGTAAAGGGGAAGTTCCAAAAAATAATATGTGTGCTTTTTTTATTAATTATTTAGAGAGCAAAGGGGAATTCGATACCGATAAATTGGAATATGATTTTGGGGATATCGCTAAATTATCAAAAGAAAAAAAACACATTGATACCTCCAAAACAATTCCGTTAGTTTTGGAAATTTTGAATCCAAAAAACATCAAAATTGCACAAAGAGAAGCATTGATGTGGGGAACACAACAACAGGAAGCCATTGCCTATGGAAACGTCATTCATGAGATTTTATCTTTTGTGAAAACGAAAAACGATATAGATTTAGCTATAACAAAAGCGATTGAAAACGGACTCATCGTTTTTAAACAAAAGGAAGCCGTTTACAGTACCATACAGGAAATTGTCACTCATACAGAACTAACCGATTATTTTTCGGAAGGGAATGAGGTACTGAATGAACAAACAATTATTCAAAAGGAAGGAAAGACTATAAAACCGGACCGAATGGTTTTGACAAAAAATAAAGAAGTGTTGCTGTTGGATTATAAAACAGGAACACATAATCCTAAATACCACTTACAATTAGAAAAATATCAAAATGCAATTGAATTAATGGGGTATAAAGTGGTAAAAAAAGCACTAATTTATATAGGAAAAGAAATCGATGTAGTAAATTTGTAGCCTAAAAAATGAATTATTCGCAAAATTGAATTTTAAAAACATAAAAAATGTACGGAAAAATTAAAGACTATTTACAATCAGAATTACAAACAATAGAAGACAATGGAATCTTCAAATCAGAGCGCATTATCACCTCACCACAAGATGCAGAAATAACCATTTCGACAGGAGAAACGGTTTTAAATTTTTGTGCCAATAATTATCTTGGCTTGTCATCCCATCCAGAAGTTGTTCAGGCTGCAAAAGACGCTCTTGATACGCATGGTTTTGGAATGTCATCGGTGCGTTTTATTTGTGGGACACAAGACATTCATAAAACTTTGGAAAAAAAGATTTCTGAGTTTTATGGCACAGAAGATACCATTCTTTATGCGGCCGCTTTTGATGCAAACGGAGGTGTTTTTGAACCCTTATTAGGAGATCAGGATTGTATTATTTCGGATAGTTTAAATCATGCCTCTATTATAGATGGTGTTCGTTTGTGTAAAGCGACGCGATATCGCTATGAAAATAGCAATATGGGAGACCTGGAAAAGCAGCTGATTAAGGCTACAGAAGCCGGTACCCGTTTCAAATTAATTGTTACGGATGGTGTTTTCTCCATGGATGGCGTTGTAGCTCCGTTGGATAAAATTTGTGATTTGGCCGATAAATATGACGCAATGGTTATGGTTGATGAATGCCATGCTGCTGGATTTATTGGTGCTACCGGAAAAGGGACACTTGAGTTAAAAGGAGTCATGGGAAGAGTAGATATTATTACAGGAACCTTAGGAAAAGCACTTGGTGGCGCCATGGGCGGGTATACGACCGCTAAAAAAGAAATTATCGAAATATTACGTCAACGTTCCAGACCGTATTTATTTTCAAATTCCTTAGCACCAGCAATCGTTGGAGCTTCCATTAAGGTTTTTGAACTCTTAGAAAAAGATACAACACTTAGAGACAAACTAGAATGGAATACTAATTATTTTAGAGATGGGATTAAAAAAGCAGGTTTTGATATCATTGATGGGGATTCTGCAATAGTACCGGTGATGTTATATGATGCAAAATTGTCTCAAACTATGGCAAATGAATTATTAAAAAGAGGAATTTATGTAATAGGCTTCTTTTTTCCAGTAGTTCCTAAAGATAAAGCAAGAATTAGAGTACAACTTTCTGCGGCACATACAAAAGCGCATTTAGATCAGGCAATAAATGCCTTTGTAGCGGTAGGAAAAGAGTTAAATGTTATATAATTCGCACTTTTAGCCTTGTTTGTAGGTTTTTTTTAACATAATATTTTGTAGTTTAAAAATTACGTCCTATTTTTGCTTGTAATTAACTAAATTGTAATTAAAAAAATTAAGTATGAAACATCTTAACAAAATTTTAGTTGCTGCGATGATGGTGATGGGTTTAAGTTCTCACGCACAAGACAGTAACAACCCATGGGCAATCTCTTTTGGAGCAAATGCCGTAGACACTAGAACTAGTGCTGGTGGAGGAAATAATTGGCTAGACCGTCATTTTTCGCAACCTTTTGACGCGAAAACAAACTGGAACGTCCTACCTTCTGTATCGTATTTAAGTGTCTCAAAATACGTAGGAGATAATTTCTCTTTTGGTCTTACTGGATCTGTAAACAAAATTGATAAGTTTGTAACTTTTGCTCCAGGTGCTGTAGGTCATGACTCCAGAGGATATCTTGTCACTAATCCTGGTGATTTAATGTATTATGGTGTTGATGCTACGATAAGATACAGCTTCATGAATTTAATTAAATCTAAAGTTATAGACCCATCTCTTTCTATTGGTGGTGGATATACATTCTTTGGAGACAGTAGTTTTGGAACTTTAAACCCAGGTGCTGGTTTAACTTTATGGTTTTCCGAAAATGTTGGTTTCGAACTTGCAACTAGATACAAAAAATCTTTTGGTGATAGAGTAGATGTTTCTAGAACTCCTGATGCTCCATCTCATTTTCAACACTCTGCTGGTATTATCTTCAAATTTGGTGGAAAAGATACAGATGGTGATGGAATATATGACAAAGATGATGCTTGTCCAGAAGTTGCTGGTTTAAAAGAATTCAACGGATGTCCTGATACAGATGGAGACGGAATTCAAGACAGTGAAGATGAGTGTCCAAATGAAGCTGGTCCTAAAGAATTAAAAGGATGTCCTGATACAGATGGAGACGGTGTTGCTGATAAAGATGACAAATGTCCTACAGTTGCAGGTCCTAAAGAAAACGGTGGATGCCCATGGCCAGATACTGATGGAGATGGTGTTCTAGACAAAGATGATGAGTGCCCTACTATTGCTGGCCCAGCTAGCAACAAAGGATGTCCTGAAGTAACTACTGAAGCTTTAGACAATCTTAAAATTCAAGCTAGAGCAGTTTACTTTAATTCTGGTAAAGCAACTTTCAAAACTGGAGATGTTCCAGCTAGATTAGATGCAATGGCAGAAATCCTAAAAAATTATCCAAATGCTAAATTTAGCATTGAAGGACATACAGATAGCGATGGTTCAGATGAATACAACCAAAAACTTTCTGAAGATAGAGCTAGTATCGTTAAAGAAGCTATGATCGAAAGAGGAATAAAAGCTGAAAACTTAAATACTGTTGGTTTTGGCGAAAGCACTCCAGTTGAAACAAATAAAACTGCTGCAGGTAAAGCTAAAAACAGAAGAACTGAATTGTTATTGCAAAAATAATATTGTTCAAAAATTTTTAGAAAACGCCTCGATTTATCGAGGCGTTTTTTTTATTTTTATAAAATGACAAATACTTCTTTTCTAGATAAAATAGCTTCGGTTTTAATCGCAAAATACGCTGACACTCTTTCCAATACGATTGTTGTTTTACCAAACAAACGAGCTAAAATATTCCTGATTGAAGCCTTAAAGAAACAAGTCGCAACCAACATAATTTCACCCGAAATTATAAGCGTTGAGGATTTTGTTCAAAACATAGCTGGTATCCGCACTATAGATCCTATCGAATTATTATTCGAATTCTATGAAGTGTATTTATCTATTACCGCGACAGCAAATCAACAATCCTTTGAATTATTTGCCAATTGGGCCAAAACACTCCTGCAGGACTTCAATGAAATTGACCGCTATTTACTAGATCCATCCCATGTTCTTTCCTATCTGAAAGACATTGAAGACATCAAAAAATGGGGAATTGAAGTAGAAAACAAAACGGCATTATTAGAAAAATATATTGATTTTTGGAAACTACTGCCCAACTATTATCAATCATTGTACGCTCATTTACTGAACAAGGGAATCGGCTATCAAGGATTAATCTATCGTGAAGCAGTGCATAACATAAATCATTTTTCGAATTCCCTACATGACAAAAAATTCGTCTTTGCGGGTTTTAATGCATTGAATGCAGCCGAAGAAAAAATAATCCAACACCTCATCGCTTCTGATCAAGCCAAAATATATTGGGACGCAGACCAAACCTTTCTCAATGATCCCTATCATGATGCTGGTTTATTTGTAAGACGTTTTAAAGAAAATTGGAAACATTATAAATTACATCCGTTTGAATGGATTGTAAATGATTTTTCTCAAACTAAAAACATTCAGGTCATTGGCACACCCAAAACAATTGGTCAAGCCAAAATAGCCGGGAGTATTATCGAGAATATCATCAATGAATCACAAAGCCTAGGAACTGATGGAACGCTAGATAAAGTTGCTGTGGTTCTGGGCGAAGAAAATCTTTTGGTACCGCTTTTATATTCATTACCCTCAAGTGTTGGCGCTTTGAATATTACGATGGGATATTCCAGCAAGAACAATCCAGCGCAGATTTTGACTGCTAAATTATTCAAAATGCACACAAATGCATTGTCCAGAAATGCTAAAAGCTATGTCTTATACTACAAAGATATCTTAGATATTTTAACCCACCCTTTGGTGGAACCATACGCAAAAACCAGCGCGCTAGTCCAAACCATTAACCAAAATAATTATACTTTTATTACGCATCATAAATTGATGGAATTGAATGGAATTCCAAGTGAAATATTTCTTTTATTATTCCAAAAATGGGAAAAGGGTTCGATTCCAGTTTTAGAGACCATTTCAAAATTATTGCAAACCATCAAAGGAAATTTAAGCAACGACAACGAAGAAGAAAAAATCACCAAAGCTTTTGTTTTTGCTATTTTTAAAGTCATTAACAAACTAATTAATTATTATTCAAAGCACGAACATATCGATAAAATCGAAACTCTTTATGCCATTTACAAACAAGTTATTGATTTGGCCGAGGTTTCATTTGAAGGAGAACCGCTCAATGGTTTGCAAATTATGGGCGTTTTAGAAAGCCGTGTATTAGATTTTGACACCGTTATTGTCACTTCGATGAATGAAGGGAAATTCCCGGCCGGAAAATCGCAAAATTCGTTTATCCCCTATGATGTAAAACGCGAATTGGGCTTGCCCACATTCAAAGAAAAAGATGCAATTTACACCTATCATTTCTATCATTTATTACAAAGAGCAAAGAACATTTATTTAATTTATAATACCGAGAGTGAAGGATTGGATGCCGGAGAAAAAAGCAGATTCATCACGCAACTGGAAGTCGAAAAACAAAAAAATCATACGCTGACTCACGAAATTTATAATGCCGTGCTACCCGAAACAGCGTATCAGCCTATGGTGATTCCAAAATCAGAACGTGTTATGCTGCGATTGAAAGAAATAGCCGAAAAAGGGTTTTCTCCATCGGCGATAACGAGTTATATCCGGAATCCAATTCAGTTTTATTTCCAGAAGATTTTACGCATCAGCGAAGTAGAAGAAGTAGAGGAAAATATTGCCTTGAATACCTTGGGAACTATTATCCACGAAACTTTGAAAGTTTTATACGAGCCTTTCATTGATAAATTTATATCAGAAAGTGATATTCTAAATTGTTTCAAACAAATAGATACAGAGGTTTTGAAACAATTCAAATTGGTGTACAAAGAAGGTGAAATCAAAAAGGGTAGAAATTTGCTGGCATTTGAAGTCGCCAAGCGCAATGTTTCCAATTTCCTGAAAGTGGAACTGGAAAGTATCAAGAATGGTGATGCAATAAAAATTATAGCTTTGGAACAAACATTCGAGCGAATTATAAATCATCCTAATTTGCCTTTTCCGGTATTGATAAAAGGAAATGTAGACCGGATTGAAGAGCGCAACGGAATCATTCGAATTATCGATTATAAAACCGGAAAAGTAGAAAAAGCAAGCGTTACACTGAAATCATGGAAAGGACTTACTGAAGATATTAAAAGCGACAAAATCATTCAGGTGCTGGCGTATGCTTATGTGTATGAGCATGACGCTAAAGGAAAACCAATTGAAGCAGGAATAATTTCTTTTAAGAATTTAAAAGCAGGTTTTCTTGCGTTTAATTTTAAAGAAATCAACGAAATAAATGCAATTATAAATGAAGAAATATTAGGTAATTATTTAGAGCAAATGGTTCTTTTATTAAGCGAAATTTTAGATGAAAACATTCCTTTTGAAGAAAAACTAATTTAAACAAAATTCCCAATCAGAAAACTAGCCAATATCTTCGAATTTTACAAAAGCACCTTGACAATTAACATGTCAATAAGCACTTTAGCATGGGTTTTTGGCGGATTTGAAACCTTCAAATACGCCCTTATTATTTTTGGTTTCTTCATTAGCCTTTTGATAAAAGAAGTGAATACTAAAAACGAATATCTGTTTTATTACAACAACGGAATCTCTAAATTGCATCTATTCATTTATGGTTTTCTGATGAATTTTGTTTTTTCGCTAATGCTGATTTTAGTCATTAATGTAGTATTGAAATTCGTATGACTAAAAATATTTTAGAAATAGATAGTATCCAAAAACAATATGAGGGGAAAAGTATAGTTTCTGATGTGTATTTGAGATGTGAAACTGCTGATATTATTGGGGTTTTAGGAAGAAATGGTTCCGGGAAATCGACCTTGTTAAAAATCATTTTCGGAATTGTAACTGCTGATTTTAAATTTGTCCGGGTAGATGGCGTCGTGAAATCAAAAACTAGTGATTTGCTAAACGAAATCAGTTATTTGTCTCAAGATAATTTTATTCCAAATTCATTTTCGATAAAAAAGACTATTCAATTGGCTATTGCCAAAGATAAATTACAGGATTTTTATGCTGACGATATGATTCAATCGATGATAGAGAAAAAAATAAAACATTTATCTGGCGGAGAATTACGGTATTTAGAAATTAAATTAATCCTGAATAATGCATCGAAATTTGCTTTACTAGACGAACCATACAATGGCTTATCACCCATAATGATTGAAAAAATTAATGAATTAATCACTGCAATGTCCAGCACAAAAGGCATTATTATCACGGATCATAATTATGAAAATGTGATAAAAGTCTCCACAAAACTGGCGTTGATGAAAGAAGGAAAAATGTACCATTTAAAAGACAAAAGCGAATTGGTGGAAAAAGGGTATTTGAAACCTGGAATGATTTAGATGCTTTTGAAAAAAGCTAATAATACGTTCAACAATTCGTCTTGGTTTTCAATGTGACTCATGTGTCCGTCCGGAAAAGTCACCAGTTTCATGGCTGTGCCTTCTATCTGTTCTTTGGTTTCTTCGTAATTTAGAACCGGGTCTTTTTCGCCCAGAATCAAAAGTTTAGGAAAAGGTGCTAAATGCAACAACACTTCTCTGTCTTGTCGTATTTTCATTCCTTCCAGTGAGGCAACGATTCCCTGAAGGGGTGTTTTTAAAGCTTCCTTCTTTACGCTTTCAATTACTGATAAAAGGCGCTCTCTGTTGTTTTCATTGAATAAATTTGCAATAGAAAGTGAGATGAAATTGACAAAAGATTGTTTTACTGCTTTTACAGCCCGATCTCTATTTGTTTTTCGTTCCTCGCTGTCGGCTCTTGCGGTCGAGTTTAATAAAACCAATCCTTTTATCGTGTCCGGATACAATTCGGCGAAAGCCAAAGCTACATAACCGCCCATAGAATGCCCTACAAAAATGGCTTTACGGATGCGTAGTTCCGATAAAACAGCGTGCACAGCATCAGCATTATCCTCCATCGTTTGCACGTAACTCAAACATTCCGTTTCGCCATGTCCCAATAAATCAATGGTGATGATGCGGTTTTTTTTAGCAAACTCCGGAATATAAAAATCCCACATGCCTTTATTTTCCAAGAAACCGTGAAGTAAGACAATAGCGGTTCCCTTCCCGGTATCGGAATAGGAGATGTTGGTATTTTTAAAGAGAATTTGTTTCAAGGTTTTTTGTTTAAAGTACTAGATTCAGCTAATTAATGTAACTTTATAAAAAAGACATTTCCGCCCTTTCGTTCAAATGCAACAAATGTTATTTATTTCCGCCTGACAAAACTTAAAAATAAGGAGCCCCGTAATCCGCGAACAAAGATACATAATCAGTGTACTATTTAGAACTAACTATAAAAAGCAAAATAGCAATTTTAGATTGAGACAAATCTGTCATAACCCAATAAGTAAAGTGCAATTGTAATTTATGTATTGAAAATCAATTCTTTACCGTGTTTTCAACAAAAAATCCGTCTGTTGATTGAACCAGACGGATTTTTAATACATAATGAGAATGTTTTATTATTCTATTTCAGAAACTCTCAGGGTGTTTACCATCCCCTTTTCCTTAATAGGCATTGCTGCTAAATTGATAAGGAAATCTCCTTTTTGTACAAAGCCTTTTTGTTTTACAATTTCATTTATGTCCGTTACGGTATCATCTGTGCTTACATCTTTAGTGTACATGAAAGATTTTACACCCCATAATAAATTAAGCTGAGTAAGGATTCTCTTATTTGAGGTAAACACTAAAATATGTGCATTTGGTCTCCATGCAGAAATTTGAAATGCGGTATACCCACTATTTGTCAAAGTACAAATTGCTTTTGCTTTGATTATATTAGCCATGGAGGCAGCGTGGTGACAAATTGTTTTAGTGATAAATCGTTTTGTTTTTATCTGTGGCGTATTTTGTGGCACTTGGATTAGCGGTGAATCTTCTACAGCTTCAATGATTTGAGTCATTTTTTGAATTACCTGAACCGGATAATTTCCAGTTGCTGTTTCTCCCGAAAGCATTACGGCATCAGCACCATCCATAACGGAGTTAGCAACATCATTTACTTCGGCACGAGTTGGTGTAAGAGACGTAATCATTGTTTCCATCATTTGCGTGGCAACAATAACTGGAATTCTAGCCGTTTTGGCTCTGCGAATAAGTTCTTTTTGAACTAACGGTACTTCATGAGCAGGAAGTTCTACTCCTAAATCTCCTCTGGCAACCATCAGACCATCACAATAAGCAACAATTTTGTCAATGTTTTCTAGTGCTTCCGGCATTTCGATTTTGGCAATAATTGGAATTTTATGTTCTGAATGTTTGGCGATTAATTCTTGTAATTCTTGTAAATCTTGTGGTGTTTTCACGAAAGATAAGGCAATCCAATCTACATTTTGGCCAATGGCAAAAATGGCATCTGCAATATCTTTTTCGGTCATTGCCGGTAGGGATATTTTTGTATTAGGTAAATTTACTCCTTTTTTTGATTTCAATTCGCCACCTTGAATTACTCTTGCTATAACTTCTGATTTTTTATCCGTCTCCACGATTTCGAAAATGAGTTTACCATCATCAAGCAAAATTCTTTCTCCAGGATTTACATCATTTGGAAAGTTTTGATATTTCATGAATACTTTCTTAGCAGTTCCAAGAATGTCTTCGGCAGTAGTAAATGTAATTAGATCCCCATCGTGTACGACGACACCTTCCTCCATAACTCCTACTCGAAGTTTTGGCCCTTGTAAATCGCCAAGAATAGCAGTTGTATAACCAAACTCTTCATTTAAACCTCGTATAAGGCTTATTTTTTCTTTTACATCATTGTAGTCCGCATGCGAGAAGTTTACTCGGAACACATTTACACCAGCTTCGATCATGTCTTTTATGATCTCTCTTGTACTGCATGCAGGCCCAAGTGTGGCTACAATTTTAGTTTTTTTGTTTGTAAGCATTTGTATTAAAAAATTAAATTGTTTTTAGATTTTATTTTATTTGTATCTACTATATAAACAGTAGATATGCTGTTTATGGTATTTAATAGGAGCTGCGTTTGGGACACGTTTATGGCATCTTCGTGATGTTCTATTTTTAAAAAATAATCTACTTTTTTGAATTCAGGAAGTAAAAAGACTTTTGTTGAAACTTCCATGGACACGTTAGAAAATAGATTTTGGTTATTTCCTTTATTATACTGGATGACTTCATTTTTATTTTGAATCAAATTCCAAGAAATACCGCTTTCGATGTCTTCATAATAAAATCTGGAAAAACCTGTTTCTCCTTCTTCAATATTAATTTGAATTTCACTTTTACTTTTACTTAGATTCACAGGCAGCATTTGATTAATAAAAAATGCCAATCGATAGTCCTCTAATGAAGTATGAATCGCAATAAGATAGTAATCTATTTCGTCAAATTCGCCCAGATCAAGTTTAAGAATAGCCATTTCATGAAAAAATAAGATGTAAATATAGTATTTCTATCGAAGTATTGACCGTTCAAAAGGTGATGTTTTTGTTAATTTATAAACGAAAACGATATAGTTTTATGTATATTAAATTATTTTCTGTCCATTTTTTCTTGAAATGCAAAATAAGCGCGTTGGGATGCTTTTTCTTCTGCTTTCTTTTTTGATGTGGCTCTTGCTTTAGCAATCACTTTATTGTCAATGCTAAGTTTTACACCAAACAGACGTTGCCCGTCAATGGCATTGTCCTCAAAAATATCATAATGAAATATTTTTTTTTCTTTTTGACACCATTCTATCACCAGACTTTTGTAGCTGATTACTTTTCCTTCGAGTCTTGCAATATCTACATAAGGCACTACTACTCTTTTTTGAATGAATTTTTCGCAATATACATAACCTCGGTCTAAGTAAATCGCTCCCACCAATGACTCAAAAATATTACCATGGATGTTCTCGCCAAAATGCTGAAGTGGCACTTTGCTTTCTATGTATTGCACTAAATTTAAGTCTTTCCCTAATTCGTTCAAATGCTCCCTACTCACAATTTTAGAACGCATTTTAGTCAAATATCCTTCGTCCCCAGCGGGTGCTTTATTGAATAGATGAGCCGCAATAACGGAGCTTAACATTGCGTCTCCCAAGAATTCTAACCGTTCGTAATTGATTGGATTTCCTAAAATATCAAGGCGATTAGAGGAACGATGGGTGAATGCTTTTTTATAAAAATCAAGATTTAAAGGGGCAAATCCTAAAATTTTCTGAATAGAATCAAAAAAAATCCCGTCTTCTGGAGAACGGGATTTTGAAAATATTTTTCTAATTATACGCATTTATAATTAGATTTCTAATTTTTTTACTAGTACACAAGCATTGTGACCTCCAAAACCGAAAGTATTACTCATCACTACATTCATTTCTCTTTTCTGAGCTTTGTTGAACGTAAAATTTAGTTTAGCGTCGATATTTTCATCATCTGTGAAATGATTTATTGTTGGTGGCACTAGTCCATGTTTTAAGGAAAGTATCGAAGAAATTGTTTCTACTGCTCCGGCTGCGCCAAGTAAATGGCCCGTCATAGATTTAGTCGAATTTAAATTCATCGTGTAAGCATGTTCCCCAAAAACATGAAGTATTGCTTTAGATTCTGCCATGTCACCAAGTGGCGTAGAGGTTCCGTGCATATTCACACCATCTACATCAGTTGCTTGTAAACCGGCATCTCTCAAACAGTTTAACATTACATTTTTAGCGCCTAATCCATCAGGATGCGGTGCCGTAATATGGTAAGCATCAGCTGACATTCCGCCACCGCCAATTTCGCAGTAAATATTTGCTCCACGAGCAATAGCGTGTTCGTATTCTTCTAGGACTAATGCGCCAGCTCCTTCGCCTAAGATAAAACCATCTCGATCTTTATCCATTGGTCTTGAAGCGGTTTTAGGATCGTCATTTCTGGTAGATAAAGCATGCATGGCATTAAAGCCACCCATTCCGGCTATGGTCACCGCAGCTTCAGAGCCTCCGGTTATCATAGCATCAGCATGACCTAATCTTATATAGTTGAAAGCATCAATAATAGCATTTGTAGAAGAAGCACAAGCAGAAACAGTGGTAAAATTTGGACCTCTGAATCCGTATTTTATAGAGATATGTCCTCCTGCGATATCCGAAATCATTTTTGGAATAAAGAAAGGATTAAATTTAGGAGTACCATCACCTGCAGCAAAATTCAACATTTCAATTTGAAAAGTTTCTAATCCTCCAATTCCAGAGCCCCAGATAACACCTACTCTGTCTTTGTCTAATTTTTCAAAATTGAAACCGGCATCTACAACCGCTTCATCAGAGGCAACCATAGCATACTGCGCATAGCGATCCATTTTTCTAGCTTCTTTTCTGTCTAAGAAATCTTCAGCATTAAAATTTTTCAATTCACACGCAAATTGAGTTTTAAATTTTGAAGCATCAAAATAAGTTATTGGTGCTGCTCCACTAACGCCATTAATAAGTCCATTCCAATATTCTTGAATGTTATTTCCAATAGGAGTAAGAGCACCTAAACCTGTTACAACAACTCGTCTTAATACCATAAATTCTTTATTTTTTGTTATCTTTAAACAAATAAAACCCATGCTTTCTTTACTGTATTTTTACAAAAAGAGCCATGGGTATTACAATAAATATCTTTTTGATTGAAATCCAATCTCGAATTTAATTTCAAAATAATAATAACACCCGCTTACAAGATTGTAAACGGGTGCGTATTTATTATTTTTTTGCTTCCTCGATGTAAGAGATTGCTTGACCTACAGTAGCGATGTTTTCTGCTTGATCATCTGGAATTTGAATGTCAAATTCTTTTTCGAATTCCATAATAAGCTCAACAGTGTCTAATGAGTCAGCTCCTAAATCATTAGTGAAGCTTGCTTCTGTTACAACTTCGTTTTCGTCAACACCTAATTTGTCTACGATAATCGCTTTTACTCTTGATGCAATGTCTGACATAATCTTTAATTTTAGAATTTAATTTGTTGGCAAAAATAAAAAACTTTATTTGAAAACAACTATTTAGTTAATAAATGTGACAACTAAATTATGAAATTTATTTTAACAAAGCTGCCACAATGTTATTTATTTTCATTTTTTATCCCTTTTTTTGCATCATTAAAACAAGCTAGGTTATGAAAAAAATTGTCGTTTTTGCTTCTGGATCGGGTACTAATGCTGAAAACATCATAAAGTATTTTGCAAAATCTAAACTTGCAACGGTTCAAGCAGTCTTTGCAAACAGCTCCATCGCCAAGGTGCTTGACAAAGCAAAAAACCATGGTGTTGCAACGAATATTTTTACTAAAGAACAATTTATTGAAGGGGAAGTATTACATAAAATAAATACAATTCAGCCTGATCTGATTGTTTTGGCTGGTTTTTTATTGAAATTCCCTGAAAATATCATCACATCCTATCCGGATAAGATCATAAACATACATCCTGCCTTGTTGCCAAAATATGGTGGTAAAGGAATGTACGGGATGAATATTCACCGAGCCATTGTAGAAAATAATGAAAAAGAAACCGGAATTACCATTCATTATGTTAATGAAAATTATGACGAAGGAAATATTCTTTTTCAAAAAAAAATAATTTTATCAGGGCACGAAACTCCAGAAGAAGTTGCCCAGAAAATTCATGAATTGGAACAAAAGTATTTTCCGGAAGTGATTGAAAGATTATTAACTCATAATTTATAATTTTGAATTCTCACGACGTACACATATACACAGACGGTGCTGCTAAAGGCAATCCAGGTAACGGTGGCTATGGCGTTGTTATGGAATGGGTAGGAAAACCTTATAAAAAGGAATTCTATGAAGGTTTTCGTCGAACCACTAATAACAGAATGGAGTTGTTGGCAGTAATTGTAGGTCTCGAAAAGCTAAAAAATCCTAATACTACCGTTTTGGTGATTTCGGATTCTAAATATGTGGTGGATTCAGTAGTAAAAAAATGGGTTTTGGGTTGGGAAAAAAAAGGTTTTGCAGACCGGAAAAATGCTGATTTGTGGAAACGATTTTTAATTGTATATAGAAAACACAAAGTAGATTTTAAGTGGATCAAAGGCCACAACAATCATGTCCAAAACGAAAGATGTGATGCCTTAGCTGTTATGGCTTCAATGCAAAAACAACTTTCTATAGATGCTTTTTACGAAAGTACTTGTGAGTGATTATTATATTTGAGTAATTGCTAATTCGCTTTTTTTATATTTATTTGAAATCAAATCTTTGTTTATTGTGCTGTGAATGATTTTGGCTAGCGCTTCAATGGTTCTGATTTTTGCATAAGGACGGTGGTAAATAATACTCATTTCACGAACCGGAATAGGAGCGTTAAAAAAACTGACTTGTTTTTTTCTTTCGGCAGAAAGGGTGTTGTAATATAATTCGGGAATCAAAGTTAATCCGCCAAATTCGTCAATCATATTCAATAAAGTATCAAAAGAACTTGCTTCAAGTTTTAAATTTTCAACCATTTTTTCTTTTTTCTTTAAAGAACATAATTTAATAAATTGTTCTCTAAGGCAATGACCTTCTTCCAAAAGCCAGATTTTATGATTTCTAATTTCATCGGGTAAAATATAGTTCTGTACCGGGTCAATGTCGCCATACACCATTAAAGTTTCATAAAATAACACGATATCTTCAATTTCAGTGTCATGTAAAGGTGTCGCAACAATTCCCATGTCAAGTTGCCCTTCTTTCAGCTGTTTTGTAATGGAGTTGGTTGTTTGTTCTGAAATTTCTAGTTTTAAGTCAGGAAAGTTTTCTAAAATAGGTTTTAAAATTTTTGGAAGTAAAGAGTTTGCTATTGTCGGGATGATTCCAATTCTAATTTTTCCTTCAATTTTTCCAATACTCTTTTTGGCGTTGTCTTTTAAAAGCTGGCTATGAAGAACTACTTTTTTTGCATTTTCAATAGTTTCTATTCCAATTTCGGTTGTTTCAGTTGGATTTTTCTTTCGGTCAAAAATCACTATTCCAAGCTCTTGCTCTAATTTCTTGACCATTGCGCTCAATGTTGCTTGAGTTACATTGCAATACTCTGCGGCCTTAGTGAAATTTTTTAAGCGATCTACTGCAATTATATATTCTAATTGTTGGATATTCATATATAGATATTGTCTATAACAAAGATATAAAATTTCAGTTATGTCAATATGATTTTTGTCGATATTTTTGCATGAATTAAATAAAAAAATAATCTTATGAAACAAAAAGCATTAGTCTTATCAATAGCGATATTGATAACTCAGCTAACATTAGGTCAAACGTTGACAACAAATTCCGGAGCTCCAGTAGGAGACAATCAAAATTCAAAAACAATTGGACAAGATGGACAAGTCCTGCTTGAAGACATTCATTTGATTGAAAAACTAGCTACATTTGACCGCGAACGTATCCCGGAAAGAGTGGTTCATGCTCGAGGAACTGGTGCATTTGGAGAATTTGTTGCTGCCTCTGATTTTTCGGATGTTACGATGGCAGATTTCTTAAATAAAGCGGGTAAAAAAACACCATTGTTGGTTCGGTTCTCAATGGTAATACATCAGGCAGGTTCTCCGGAAACGTACCGTGATCCTCGAGGTTTTGCAGTTAAATTTTATACTGAACAAGGAAATTATGATTTAGTAGGAAACAATTTGCCCGTTTTCTTTATCCGTGACGCAATGAAGTTTCCAGACATGGTTCATGCCTTTAAACCGTCCCCAATAACAAATGGCGCATCAGATCCGAACAGAGCATTCGATTTCTTTTCCAATGTACCAGAATCAACGCACATGTTTACTTGGGTATTTTCTGATTATGGAATCCCTGCTAATTTTCGCCAAATGGAAGGAAATGGAGTACATGCTTACAAATGGGTAAATGCGAAAGGCGAAGTAACCTACGTAAAATACAAATGGGTTCCGCAACAAGAAGTACGTAATTTATCGCAAGCCGAAGCTAATGCAATTCAATCCACACAAATTGAGCATGCTACTTTGGATTTGCGCAATGAAATTGAAAAAGGAAATTTTCCAAAATGGGATTTGTATGTTCAAATGTTGAAGAAAGAAGATTTTTTGGCTTTGGATTTTAATGCTGTTGATCCTACTAAAATTTGGCCTGAAAAAATTGCTAAACTGATAAAAGTAGGAACGATGACTTTGAATCAAAATCCATCAAATTATTTTCAACAAATAGAGCAAGCCGCTTTTTCGCCAGCAATTTTAGTTCCAGGTATTGAGCCTTCAGAAGATAAATTATTACAAGGGAGATTGTTCTCATATACTGATACACAACGCCATCGTTTAGGAGGGAATTTTCAACAAATTCCAGTAAACATGCCTAAAAACGGAGTGAACACCTACAATGAAAATGGGTATATGTCGTTGCGCCCTCAAACTGGTGATGTAAATTATCAGCCTTCAACAAATAAACCGGAGGTAAAGGATGATGCAAAATTCAAGTATTCAAAATCAGAATTTGCAAACGTAACTACTGCACAGTCAAAAATTTCGAAACCAAATGATTTTACACAAGCGGGAGATTTGTACCGTTCTTTTTCTAAGAAAGATCAAGATGCATTAATTTTTAATTTATCAGGTGCTTTAAAACAAGTAAAAAACAAAGTAATTGTTGCTAAGATGATTGCTCATTTTTATCAAGCGGATAGAGAATACGGAATGCGTTTAGCAAAAGAGCTTAAAATGGATCGTAAAGAATTAGAATCTTTAATGATGCAATAATTGTAAGGAAACTTAATAAAGGAGCGTTTTTAGCGCTCCTTTACTATTTAAATTTTAAAAAAATGAAAAAAATAATTTTCACCTTATTGATTTTAATTTCTGGTTTTTTGAATGCGCAAAACAGAGATGTTTTTGAGGCGGCAAGGACCAATGATCTAAAAACGATTGAAAAATTTGTACAGGAAGGGAATGATATAAATTTATTAAATTCCTCTGGTTATAGTTTGCTTATTCTGTCGGTTTACAATAATAATTATGAGGTTGCAACGTATTTGATTTCGCAAAAAGCAAATTTAGATATTCAGGATTCCTCCGGCAATTCCGCTTTGATGGGTGCGTGCTTTAAAGGGTATTCTTCCTTAGCAGAATTGTTATTGGCACACAAAGCAAGTCCAGACATAATAAATTACAATAAGGCAAATGCGTTATTTTTTGCTGCCACTTTTGGTCAGGAAAAATGTGTGGAAATTTTGTTGAACTATAAAATTAATACGCATCAAACAGACATTTTTGGAAAAACAGCTTTGGATTATGCGGTGAACCAAGAAAATGAGGCTATTATTGACTTATTAAATAAAAATATTTTGGTTAAATCATAAATTCAAATAAGGATAACAACTCTAATAATTATGGCGTAAATTAGTCTAAAACTACCTCTTAATTTGGCAAAATTTTACACCTCAGACTCTTTGCAACTTCACAAGTTATACCCTATCTTTGCGCCTTAATTTGAAACTACATAAATGAATAAATTATTGATTGTTGGAAGCGTTGCTTTTGATGCTATAGAAACGCCTTTTGGCAAAACGGATAAAATTTTAGGTGGAGCTGCACCTTATATAGGACTTTCGGCTTCTTTTTTTAATTTACAATCTGCCATAGTTTCTGTCGTTGGCGATGATTTTCCACAAGAATATTTAGATTTATTGACAGCAAGAAACATTGATATTTCTGGACTTGAAGTAGTAAAAGGTGGAAAAACGTTTTTTTGGAGCGGTCTTTACCATAACGATTTGAATTCAAGAGATACATTAGCAACGGAACTTAATGTTTTGGGTGATTTTCAACCGAAAGTCCCTCAGAATTTTAAAAATGCCGATATAGTAATGTTAGGAAATTTACATCCATTAGTACAAAGTAGCGTAATTGACCAAATGGAAACTAAACCAAAATTAGTGGTGCTCGACACTATGAATTTTTGGATGGATTGTGCTTTGCCTGAATTATTGGATGTGATGAAACGTGTTGATGTGATTACAATCAATGACGAAGAAGCAAGACAACTTTCGGGAGAATATTCTTTAGTGAAAGCGGCCGCTAAGATCCATAATATGGGGCCTAAATATGTAGTAATTAAAAAAGGTGAACACGGAGCACTTTTGTTTCACAATAAAGAAGTTTTCTTTGCGCCAGCACTGCCATTAGAAGAAGTTTTTGATCCAACAGGAGCAGGAGATACTTTTGCAGGAGGTTTTGCAGGATATTTAACACAGAGTGAAAACATCTCTTTTGAGAATATGAAAAATGCGGTTATATACGGTTCTAATTTAGCCTCATTTAGTGTGGAGAAATTTGGAACGGAACGGATGGTTAATTTAGATAAAGAGGAAGTTGTGTCCAGATTAAAACAATTTAAATCATTGACACAGTTTGACATAGAATTATAATACATGGAAACCTCGGAAACGGGGTTTTTTTGTTAAAAAAATATAAGAGATACCAAACTGGTTTGATTATTGCCCACATATAAATCAGTCCAATTCATTTTTTAGAATAACACAACAACAAACAACAACACAATGAGCGACGCTTTACAACACGAATGTGGAATAGCACTAGTTAGACTACTCAAACCGCTTGAATTTTACAAAGAGAAATACGGAACGGCTTTTTACGGAATACAAAAAATGTATCTCCTTATGGAAAAGCAGCACAATCGCGGGCAAGACGGAGCAGGTTTTGCAAGTATTAAAATGGATGTTGAACCTGGTGAGCGATACATAAGTCGCGTGCGATCAAACCATTCGCAGCCTATTCAAGATGTATTTAAACAAATAAATGAAAGAATAAATGAAGAGATGGCAGCTCATCCTGAATATGCGGATGATGTAGCGCTTCAAAAAGAGAATATTCCTTACCTAGGCGAATTGTTTTTGGGTCATGTGCGTTATGGAACTTTTGGGAAAAATAGTATCGAAAGCGTTCATCCATTTCTGCGTCAAAGCAATTGGATGCATCGAAATCTGATATTGGCCGGGAATTTCAATATGACCAATGTGAAAGAACTTTTTCAAAATTTGGTAGAATTGGGTCAGCATCCAAAAGAAATGGCAGATACGGTTACGGTTATGGAAAAAATCGGACATTTTCTGGACAAAGAAGTGATGCAGTTGTATCAGGATTGTAAAGAAGAAGGTTTGTCTAAAAGAGAAGCTTCTCCTGTAATTGCCGAACGCTTGGATATTGCTAAAATTTTGAGACGTTCTTCTAAAAATTTAGATGGAGGATATGCTATGGCTGGACTTTTAGGTCACGGTGATTCATTTGTCTTTAGAGATCCTGCCGGGATACGTCCAGCTTATTTTTATCAAGATGACGAAGTAGTTGTTGTTGCTTCTGAAAGACCGGTTATACAAACCGTTTTCAATGTGCCTTTCGAAAAAGTTCAAGAAATAGAACCTGGAACTGCATTAATAATTAAGAAAAACGGTACGGTTTCCATGGAAGAGATTCTTCCTCCAACAGTAAAAAAAGCCTGTTCTTTTGAACGAATTTATTTCTCAAGAGGAAGTGATGCTGAAATATATCAGGAAAGAAAAACATTAGGAAGACTGATACTTCCGGCGGTGTTAAAATCAATTGATCAGGACACAGACAATACGGTTTTCTCTTATATTCCAAATACTGCCGAGACGTCTTTCTACGGATTGGTGGAAGCAGCTCAAGATTTTCTAAATCAAAGAAAGAACAATTATATTCTTCAAAATAGAAATACCTTAACTAAGGAATCATTACAAAAACTCCTTTCTGTCAAAATTCGTACGGAGAAAGTAGCGATTAAAGATGCAAAACTTAGAACGTTTATTACAGAGGACAGCAGCCGTGATGATTTGGTTGCCCATGTATATGATGTTACATATGGAGTTATCAAACCAACGGATAATTTAGTAATAATCGATGATAGTATTGTTCGAGGTACAACCCTGAAAATGAGTATCATCAAAATGATGGATCGTTTGAATCCAAAAAGAATTGTAATCGTATCCTCTGCACCGCAAATACGGTATCCGGATTGTTACGGTATTGATATGGCAAAACTAGAAGGATTAGTAGCTTTTAAAGCCGCTTTAGAATTGCTAAAAGAAAGAAACATGTATCATATTGTTGATGAGGTATATGTGAAATGTAAAGCACAGGAAAACTTCAATGACACCGAAGTTATCAATTATGTAACAGCAATATATGCGCCTTTTCAACCGCAAGAGGTTTCGGATAAAATTGCACAAATGTTAAGCTCACCGGAGATAAAGGCCGAGGTAAAAATCATTTTCCAAACGGTAGAAGATTTGCATATTGCCTGTCCTAAAAATTTAGGGGATTGGTATTTTACGGGTGATTATCCAACGCCAGGAGGAAATAGAGTCGTTAATAGGGCTTTTATGAATTTTTATGAGGGGAAAGATGCTAGAGCATACTAATAATTGGTGCTGATAAGGTTTTAATCGGTTTTCCATGTTATTCATCTAATTTATTTGTAAGGGTAGTAACAACTAGTATAAATTTGAATCACCATAACATTAGTAGGTTAAGGTTATGGTAAATTTGGGGCAAAAAAGGTGGAAGAGATTCCACCTTTTTTATTGGAATGAAGTCAAAGCCTCTAACCCCTAAGGGGAAATCAAAGCAGAGATAAAAAATATTTTCGCAGGAAACAAAAGAGGCTAGAAAAAAAATTTTTTTCTAGCCTCTTTTGTTAATTCCCCCCTTCGGGTGTTAGGGAGCTTATTTCTCTAAAGCAAATCTTCTCGCCACTTCCGTCCAGTTAATTACATTGAAAAAGGCTTCGATATAATCTGGTCTTCTGTTTTGATAATGCAAATAATAAGCATGTTCCCAAACATCCATTCCTAAAATTGGAGTTCCGCCACAACCTATGCCTGGCATTAATGGATTGTCTTGGTTAGGAGTTCCGCAAACCTCAACTTTACCTCCTTTATGAACACAAAGCCACGCCCATCCAGAACCAAATTGAGTTGCTCCAGCTTTGCTGAACGATGCTTTAAATTCTTCAAAAGTTCCAAAAGCAGCTTCAATTGCAGCCAATAAATCTCCAGTTGGAAGTCCGCCACCATTTGGCGTCATTACCGTCCAAAACAAATTATGATTGTAAAAACCACCACCGTTATTACGAGCAGGCATGTTTTTCATGTCAAGATTAATCAAAATATTTTCGATCGTCTTTCCTTCCATATCCGTTCCTGCGATAGCAGCATTAAGATTGGTAGTATACGCATTGTGATGTTTCGAGTGATGAATTTCCATCGTGCGGGCATCAATATAAGGTTCTAATGCGTCATACGCATAAGGTAATTGTGGTAATTCAAAAGCCATAATATGATTGTTTAATGATTTATAAATATTTTATCCAAATTTAATCATTTAACTTTGGAAATAGAAATTCTATTTCGTTATAATTTCATTAAATTAATTAATAGTGCGCTCTTTAGAGTTGTAACATACTTGTTTTCAATAGCTATTTACTTCGTCTGTTCCAATCTTTTATCCACCGAAAAGGCGCATAAAAAGGATTTTTACTTCAAACAAAGTTCACCGAACTCCTATAAGAGTAAAAGTTAGGTGAAGTAATCAGGGCTAAAAAACGACTGTGCTTTAAGGTATCATTCTGTTTTAAATACATGTTTTGGAACCGAAATATCCAAATTACGACTGCGCCATCGCCATACAAACAATACTGATTTTTGCACCCGGTATTTTAAGTATAGCCCGGGAACAAGCTTCTAAGGTGGCTCCGGTTGTAATAACATCATCAATTAAAAGGAAATGTTTGTTGTGATTTTTTTCAGTAAAGGAAACATCAAAAATAGATTCGATTCCTTCCGTTCTGCCTAGTAAATTTTTCTTGGATTGCGTTTTTGAATACACATTCCGAATCAAAAGTGAGTCATTGTAAGCTACATTTAAACGAGTGGAAAGTGCTTTTCCAAAAGCAGTAACTTGGTTGTATCCCCTTTCTTTTAGTTTCCTTCGATGCAATGGAACTGGAATAATTTCATTTACAGTTGTTAATAATTCAATGTTTTTCAAATCCTCAGCGTACCATTCCCCAAGAATTGTTCCTATTTCTTCGTGTCCTTTGTATTTCAAATTATGAATAAGCACTTGGACAATTCCCTTTTTATGAAAATAAAACAAAGCAGAAGTATGCACGACAGGAATTCGTCCGTAAAATTTTTTGAAAGCATCATTCTCTGGATTCAAATGATGATTGGTCAACGGAATATCGTGTCTGCAAACCGTACAAATCACATTTTCGTTCGCAATTAAAAAGGCGTTGCAACCGGAACAGACCTTTGGAAAAAAAAGATTAATAATGCTTTCAAACATGTAATCAGGGATTTATTTATAAAAATAGACAAAACAATGCTTCAATCTTTAACAATTTCCTTTTTTTTAAGTTCACTTTTTATATTTTTGCAGTATTATGGCAAAACAAGAAGATTTATTTAAGAATGTAATTTCGCATGCAAAAGAATACGGATTTATTTTTCCGTCAAGCGAAATTTACGATGGTTTAAGTGCAGTCTATGATTATGCACAAAACGGAGTAGAATTAAAAAAGAACATACGCGAATATTGGTGGCGCGCCATGGTTCAAATGAACGATAACATTGTAGGTCTTGATGCCTCTATATTGATGCACCCAACTACCTGGAAAGCATCGGGTCACGTAGACGCGTTCAACGATCCATTGATAGACAACAAAGATTCAAAAAAAAGATATAGAGCCGATGTTTTGATTGAAGATTATGCTGAAAAACTCAACATAAAAGCAATCAAGGAAATCGAAAAGGCAAGAGTGCGTTTTGGTGACACCTTCAATGAACAGGAATTTGTGACTACAAATCCTCGCGTTATAGAGTATAAATCCAAAGAGAGAGAAATTCTGGAACGATTGGGACGTTCTTTAGGAAATGAAGATTTGGAAGATGTAAAAGCATTAATCGAAGAACTGGAGATTGCTTGTCCGGAAACGGGTTCCAGAAACTGGACCGAAGTGCGTCAGTTTAACTTAATGTTTGGCACCAAATTAGGCGCATCCGCAGATACAGCAATGGATTTATATTTGCGTCCGGAAACGGCACAAGGTATTTTTGTCAATTTCCTAAATGTTCAAAAATCAGGACGAATGAAAATTCCTTTTGGGATTGCACAAACTGGAAAAGCGTTTAGAAATGAAATCGTAGCCCGACAGTTTATTTTTCGTATGCGGGAGTTTGAACAAATGGAAATGCAATTTTTTGTGCGTCCAGGCGATGAAATGAAGCATTATGAATTCTGGAAAGAAGCCCGCTTGAAATGGCATTTATCACTTGGTTTAGGAAGAGAAAATTATCGTTTTCACGATCATGAAAAATTAGCCCATTATGCCAATGCAGCGGCTGATATTGAATTTAATTTCCCGTTTGGATTCAAAGAGTTAGAAGGAATTCACTCCAGAACTGATTTTGATTTGAAAGCACACGAGCAGTTTTCCGGCAGAAAATTACAATATTTTGATGCTGAATTAAATCAGAATTACGTTCCTTATGTAGTGGAAACTTCAGTTGGATTAGACAGAATGTTTTTGGCTGTTTTTGCCACTTCATTAAAAGAAGAAACATTAGAAGATGGCTCCACAAGAACTGTTTTGAAATTACCTTCGGTTCTGGCTCCAACTAAAGCAGCAATTTTGCCATTGGTAAAAAAAGACGGATTGCCAGAAATCGCACATAAAATCATTGACGATTTGCGTTGGGATTTTAATGTGACGTATGATGAAAAAGATGCCGTAGGAAGACGCTACAGAAGACAAGATGCGCTTGGAACGCCGTTTTGTATCACAGTAGATCATCAAACTATCGAAGATCAAACGGTTACTATTCGTCACAGAGACACGATGAAACAAGACCGTGTGGCTATTGCAGATTTGAAATCAATTATTGAAAATGAAGTTTCAATGAAAAACTGGCTGATGAAAATATAATTATTTATAGTCTATATTCAAAAAAAGCTTCTCGATTGAGAAGCTTTTTTGTTTAAAATCGGTATCCTAACGTTATTCCGCCACGTCCTACTATCTCTGGACTATTATCACTAAATAAATTGCGTCCTATTCCAGCATTAAATTCAAAGACGAATCCTTTTCTATGAATCCATTTGGATCCTAGACCAAAACCAAGTGCGAAATCAGCTCCTACTTCATCTGCTACAAAATTAGTTATTGTCGTTCCATTATCGTAATAGTATGTTGTGTAGCCGTGATCTATATATGAATTTAACATTGCAAAACCTTCTACAAAAAATCCAGCAGCTGGTTTTTTTCCAAAATAAGCGCGGTAGTATGGAGTAAGACTAAAGTTAGTGTCAAATTCATCTTCAGCCACAAAAAAGAGTGAAATTCCTAATCCAGTATCCTCATTAATTAGTCGTTCATAAGTTAATTCTACCGCTCCTAGAACTAAAAATAGCGCATTCCCTTTTAATTCATTTCTTCGAAAATCAATTGTTTCTTTTTCTTGGCTAAAACCAAATAAAGAAGAAGTTAAGCAAATTAAGACAAATAATTTTTTCATAGTTTTTGTTTTTTGGAATAAAAGTAAGATAAATTTTTAAAAAAAATATTTTTAACAGTTACTTTTTGGTGGTTAATTCGGACAAAGTTATTATCAATCGACATTCATACTCTTTGAATCATCAGCACAACAAGTAACAGCTTCACTTTAGGAAAGTTTTTATGCTGACAACTAGAGGTGTTTACGAAATGAATTTAAATTCAAACGTCTATTAAAACAGTAATCATGTTCTTAATCGGATAAATCTGCATTTCATCTTAATGTATCAACATTTGTTAAAAACATATTAACAAGACCTATAAAAAAATAGTTAAATGCTTATTTTTAGAATGTTAAACACAAGTATTTTAGTCATTTTTTGATGTTATTGTTTCATTAAATTGCTAAAACACCCCACCTAATTTAATAAACCAAAGTATATTTTGCTTTGGAAATCGGATGTAATGCTTAACAATCCCAGGAAAAGCAATTGATGAATTATTCGTACATTATTATTGACGACAATCAAGAAAGTGTTTTGAAAACAAAAGGCATTGCTGATGGTTTTTCAGAACTAACTTTTGTGGCCTCCGCAAATAATTATACTGATGGACTACATCTAATTTTAGAACATACGCCACAATTAGTTTTTCTTGAAATCGATCCTGTTGATACAACTAGCAATTTGTCTTTGGCATTGATCAATGAATTGCACCGTTACCTAAAAATAATCCCTAAAATTATTATTACCACCCGTAAAAAAGAGTTGGCTTTTGAAGCAATACAATATGAAGTGATGGATTATTTATTAAAGCCACTGGTACCAATCGATGTAATAAAATTGATTTTAAAATTAAATAAATCGGAAGTAGAAAGCGAGGTTGCTTTAAATGAATCGATCATCCTTGAAGAAAAGCCAACGTTCCTGCCACAACCAGAAACAGTACATCAGGGCCAGTCACTCACTTTGTGCATTAAATCATATGGGGATTATCGCTATATTGATGCAAAAGACATCTGTTACCTTAGAGCCGATAATAATTCAACGGACATTCATTTAAATAACGGGGAAATGATTACGGCTTTTAAAACATTGAAACATTTTGAAGGGGTATTGTCATATCCCTTTATTAGGATTCACAACAGTTATATTGTAAATAGGAACTATATTTCCAGAATTCACAGCGGAAATTCTGTGTGTTACATAAAAAACAGTACCGTAAAACTTCCTTTTTCTAAGTCTTACAAAACAAACATCGACCTTATTATCTCTGAATTTGCTAACGGAAATTATTTAGAAATCTAAAATTGTCCGTTCACCCAGATTTAATACCCATTCACTATCATTCGGGCAGGTTCTACCATATACCCTTTTTTTTGTAGGAAAAAATTAAGTTGTCTGTGTAGATTTACAAAAGAATTCCACGCTAATGTGGTTCTAGAAAAGTAAAATCAAACAACAATATAAAATTCCCAAATTATGAAAAAAGCAATTTTAACAATCGGATTATTTTCTTTAGTAATGGTATTAACTTCATTTACTTCAAATGAAGAAATTACTTCAACAACAAAAAATGATAACAAAGCAGAAGTTTTCAAAATTGAAAACGTACAACTAAATCTTGTTGGAAATGGATCAACAAGTCAGGGGAATAAGAAAATGGACTAACAAAATATTAGTAAATATATATTGATTTAAGAAAGCTGTCAAATTTTTGACAGCTTTTTTTATGCTAATACGTTTATTTTCTTATTTTTGATGGTAAAACTTTTTACTATTGAAACATCCTATATATACAACACTTTTTTTTATTTTTTTATTTTGTGGATGTACTCAAAAAAATACTCCAAATAAAATTACTTTAGATTCTAAAGACAGCCTTTCTACATATTTTTTATTGTCCAACGATTTTGATTTACCGTCTGAGCAACGAGAAAAATACGTGAAAAAAGCACTTCAAGTCATAACTCCCCAAGAAAATGATTCTTTATATCGCGTAAACCTGTTCAAAATTGCTAATCGCTATTATAACTTAGAAAATTGGAAGGAGTATAAAAGAACGGTACGATTGGTACTTGAAAAATCTGCAATGCAGCAGGATGCTTTTAGTATGGCAAAAGGGAACAATTATTTAGGAGATTATTATGATTCTCAGGGCATCCCGGATAGTTCTTTTTTGTACTATGACAAAGCAGAAAAAATCTATTTTGAGTTAAATGATAACTATAATCTAGCAAAAACTATTATAAAAAAAGCAAACCTGCAATTCAATCAGAGTGACTTGTTAGGTGCTGAAAAAGCTACCTCTAAAGTTTTAAAAATTATAAAGAATAGTAATAAAAGCGATGTATTATATGACGCTTATAATTTGTTAGGATTGATTTATAATGAACTGGAAGATTATAATACTGCAATGCGGTATCACAATAAAGCTTTAGCCAGTATTGATGACGAGTTAATGGCCTCTTTTTATCAGCCACAAGCGACTTCCTACAATAACATTGGTTACCTCCACCTTAAGAAACAAGACTACAAGCAGGCGAAAAGATATTTTCAAAAAGGACTAGATCAAAAAAATGTGTTTAAAGATAAACCCTCATTGCACGCCATGTTATTGAATAATTTAGCGTATTCTAAATTCAAGCTTAATGAAAAGGAAGGGTTGCCAGATTTATTCTTTCGGTCATTAAAAACCAGAGATAGTTTACAACTTACTACGGGTGTCATAGCCAGTAAAATAAATTTATCCGAATATTTCATTTCAAAGAATGAAACTTTACGAGCAAGTCAGTTTGCCAAACAAGCCCTTGAATTATCCAAAAAAACAAACAATTATCGTAATGTTTTAAATTCGCTGAAGCAATTATCAATTATAGAGCCACAAAACGCTGCAGTTTATGGAAACGAATACATTCAAGTCAGCGAGAAATTACAAAAATCAGAACGTAAAATGGGTAATAAATTTACCCGTATCGAATACGAAACAGAGGAAATAAAAAACGAGAATAAGGACTTAGTACAACAAAACAGGAATTTAGTTTATATTTTTAGTGGTTTAGCAATGCTTGGTTTATTTTCCTTTGTCATAAGAACCCAAAAAGCAAAAAACAGAGAATTGTTATTCAAGCAACAACAGCAAATGGCCAATGAAGAGATCTATAATTTAATGATCACACAACAAAACACGATTGAAATAAATAGAATTAAGGAAAAGAAAAGAGTAGCACGCGAATTACACGACGGCGTTTTAGGCAGACTATTTGGAGTGCGAATTAACTTGGACAGCTTGAATAAGATTGTTGACGGGACTGCTGTGGAGAAGAGAAATAATTATTTAATAGAATTAAAAAATATTGAGCAGGATATTCGAGAAATTTCACATGACTTGAATAGAGAAAAATCAGAATTAATTAATAACTTCGTCGCCATAGTTGATAATTTATTTGAAGACCAAAAAAAGACTCATAAATCAAAATTAATTTCAAGTATTGATCCAGCTATAAAATGGGAACTAGTAAGTAACTCGCTAAAAATCAATTTATACCGTATTCTGCAGGAAGCACTCCAAAACAGTAATAAATATGCTAATGCTAATACCATTAAAATAGAACTAAGAAAAGAAGAAGATCATTTGATTTTAAAAATTAGTGACAATGGTGTTGGTTTTAATATAAAAACAGCTAAAAAAGGCATTGGTCTGCAAAACATACTTTTTCGGACCAAAGAATGCGATGGTATCTTTGACATACAATCCTCAAAAAAAGGAGGAACAATTATAACGGTTACCACCCCAATAGAATAAAAACAATCTTACAACTTATACAAAATGGCTAATGATTCCGTTGATACAGTAAAAACAAAGAATGAAATATTAATAGTTGACGACCATCCTTTTATAATAGAAGGATATAAAAATGCAATTACGAGGTATAATCCGGAGGAATTCGAGTTTTTTATAACTAAAGCAAAAGATTGCGAATCAGCCTACCATATTATTACCAATCCAGCTGTTGTGCCATTTGACATTGCTTTTTTAGATATTAGTATGCCGCCTTATGAAGAAAAAAATATTTATTCCGGCGAGGATTTGGCAAAATTAATATTAGAATACATGCCAAACTGCAAAATTATATTACTAACCATGTATACCGAATTGTTGAAGATAAAAACCATTATCAAAACAATAAATCCAAGTGGACTGGTTATAAAAAACGATTTAACTTTTGATGAATTAATTTTTGCTTTCGATAAAGTTATAAAAAACGAAAAATATTACAGCCAGTCCGTTTTAAAAATGTTGAATCAGGCAGAGGAAAATACAATAGAAATTGATCAATTTGATAAAGATATTTTGTTTCATATATCAAAAGGAACCAAGCTGAATGACATTCCACAATATATTCCAATTTCACTTGGCGCAATTGAGCAACGCAAACTGAATTTAAAAGAATTATTAAAAATAGAACATGGAAGCGATATTGATTTAGTCCAGGAAGCTAAAAACAAAGGATTGCTATTTTAATTTTATCAAATAAAAAACGACACTTAATAGGTGTCGTTTTTTATTTGTTTTAAAGAGATTTCTATTCACTCAAAGCATCCCAACCACGAGCTTTCAATGCTATTTTCGTGTTGGCACGAGTCACTAAATGAATGCCTTCGCTTTCTTGTGTCATGTGCCCAATGATTGTAAAGTTTGGATTCCCTTTGATTTTTTCAAAATCGTCCATGGCAATAGTGAAAAGCAATTCATAATCTTCGCCTCCGTTTATGGCAACAGTGGTACTGTCGATATCGAATTCTTCACAAACATTAATAAATGTTGGATCAATTGGTAGTTTGTCTTCGTATAAATTACACCCTACCTTAGATTGTTTGCACAAATGCATAATCTCAGACGATAATCCATCTGAAATATCAATCATTGAAGTTGGTCTTATTTCTAAAGCGTGCAATAGAGTACGAACATCTTTGCGTGCTTCCGGTTTCAATTGTCGTTCAATTAAATATGTGTACGCATCTAAATCCGGTTGTGAATTTGGATTCACCTGAAACACTTGCTTTTCGCGTTCCAAAACTTGCAACCCCATATAAGCAGCCCCAATATCGCCAGTTACGACTAATAAATCTGTTTGTTTGGCACCATTTCTATACACGATTTCATTTTCATCTGCTTCGCCAATGGCAGTTATACTGATGATTAACCCTTTCTGGGAGGAAGTCGTATCCCCACCGATAACATCTACATTGTATTCATTTGCAGCATGCGTAATTCCTGCAAACAATTCATCCAAAGCTTCTAAAGGAAAACGATTAGAGACTGCTACTGAAACCGTGATTTGCGTGGGTTTAGCATTCATGGCGCAAATATCAGAAACATTGACCACTACCGCTTTGTAGCCCAAATGTTTTAAGGGCATGTATGCCAAATCAAAATGCACACCTTCTATCAATAAATCCGTCGAAACTACTACTCTTTTATCTTTGAAATCCAAAACAGCGGCGTCATCGCCAATTCCTTTTAAAGTTGAAGGCTGATTGATTTTGAAGTTTTTTGTCAAATGGGCAATCAATCCAAATTCGCCTAACTGAGCAATACTTGTGCGTTGTGGGTTTTTATCTTCGATCATTATTTAAATTATTTTTGAGGTTGCAAATATACAAAGAAATATTCGCCTTGATTTGTTCCAATTTTCATTAATTTCATTCGAACTTTCAAATACTTAAATCGGACAAAATGAAATTATTTGATATCGTTACCCGTTGGGCATAATTGAAAATTTACTTATGATGTAAAAACAACCGTTCAGAGATGAGCGATTTTTTTGCATTACCTAATTAAATTCAAATTAAACAAGCGTAAAAATAAAGGTTTGCACCTATCTGTTACGCGTGTATAAAATCAATCAATTGAATTATATTGAATATTGCATTATCTGTTACGTGCGTGTAAACATTATTTAATTAAATTCTATTAATAGTTGATTAATCAGATTTTTTTTAATATTAGAGGGGAATTTTAATTTATTTCAGTTACTTATATAAACTTAAAAAACACCCAAAAAATGAGTGTTTTGAAAATGGTTAAGTAAATGTTAAGTAAAACCTTTGCTAAGCCTTATAAACAGGGTATTAAAGTGACCACGGCAGGGTTCGAACCTGCAACCCTCAGAGTCGAAATCTGATATTCTATCCAGTTGAACTACGCAGTCAATATTATTTCAGATTATTCAGCAACAGTTTTATATCCTATATATAAAACTGTTGCTCTTAAATCATAAATCTATGTCAATAATTTTTTAACTATAGTAGAGATCGTTTTCCCCTCAGCAGTTCCACCTAATTGTGCTGCGGCCAATCCCATTACTTTTCCCATTGCTGCAATGCCTGCGGCACCAGTTTCGGCAATGATTTTTGCTACTACAGCTTCTACTTCTGCTTCGCTTAATTGTGCTGGCAAGAATTTTTCTATTACTGCTATTTGTGCTAATTCTGGTTCAGCCAAATCCAAACGATTTTGTTCTGTAAAAATTTTAGCGCTATCCTTACGGGTTTTTACTAATTTTTGAAGCAATTTTATTTCATCATCCTCTGAGATTTCTTCTTTTGATCCTGTAGCGGTTTGCGCTAGTAAAATTTCAGATTTAATAGCTCTTAAGGCTTCTAGAGCAACTGTGTCTTTGGCTCTCATGGCGGTTTTAATTTCGTCCATGATGTGTATTGATAAACTCATAATATTTAGTGTTTATTTATTAATCGATTATTTATCAAATCGATTATTGAAATGCTCATTATAAAACCACTACTTTTCTGAATGTTCAAAAGGGTAGTAAAGGCTCCTGCTTTTTTTTGCGGGACTTGAAACAACCGCTTTTTTAATGCCCGACAAATTTAAAAAAATTTACTGGAATTAACAACAAATTGCCTTGTTCAGATTACACAAAAAAAGTAACCCGAAAATCAAATTAAATTTTCGGGTTACTTAGTTTATTTTGAGTTCATTAATCCACGTTATCGTGTAAGTATGAATTATTTGAACGCAGCTGCAAATCATTATTACTATCCGTTCCTACAGAAATTCTAGAATTCGTATTATTAGCTTGATGGTTTGAAATGTCTATTCCTAATCTTTTGTAGGCCGGTTCTTTTTCATATTCTTCAATTTTAGAGACATTGTTATGAAACTTATAATTGAATTCTTTTAATTTTTTCCTTCTTTCATCCGCTCTCATTCGCAATGATTCTTCGATAGTCATTTCAGTAGGCGAAATTGCTTGAAAGTCAACTGGAACCAGCGCTGCGCTGTCAACTTGTTTCATGGTAATATTTAATTCCTCCGGAATTACAACCTCTGGAGTTTTCGCTACTGGTTTTGCCATGAAATCATTTTCTGGCTCCATATATTCTTCAAGAGAATATTTAATGATTCCGTTATCTGTCAATTCCGTTACCGGAACAAATTGAACGGCTTCATTTACTCTTATATCACTCGTTTCTGGAGTCAATTCAAATAAAATTTTACTGGCCTCTACCGGAACTACAGGCGCTGTTTTAAAAAGTGGCAGATCAAAGGAGAATGTAGTTTGTTCCTGTCTTTCTACTGCTTTTGGCTGAATAGTCTTTAGCTCTTTAACCTCGGCCACAGGTGATGTGATTGTAAAATCAATATCTGTTATTGGAGAAACAATTTCAAAAGTCACATCTAAATTTTTGATAAATTCAGACATAACGATTAGTTCTTCGTTATTAATGACTGGCACCGTTACCACTGGCTCAGGAGCAGCTACTGTATCTTCTAATAAATCAAAAATAACTCTCTCATTTGAATTAGTCGATGGTGATTCCATATTCAAATCAAATGCAGCAACTGTCTTGTTGGTTAGATTATGAACACTTCGCTGTTCGTCCCCTAGTGTATGTATTATTTTTTTTGGTTCTGTATTTACAATTTCGTTTTGTTGTTCGATATCAAATCCTGTGGCAATAATGGTCACAGCAATAGCGTCTCCCAGAGATTCATCTTCACCAACTCCCATGATAATGTTAGCGTTATGGCCTGCTTCCACTTGTATGTGATCATTAATCTCTCCTATTTCGTCAATGGTAATTTCATTAGTTCCAGAAACGATAAGCAACAATACGTTTTTGGCACCTGTAATTTTATTGTCATTCAACAAAGGAGAATCTAAAGCGGCGATAATCGCTTCCTTAGCTCTGTTTTCACCTGAAGAAACAGAAGATCCCATAATAGCCGTTCCGCTATTAAACAATACTGTTTTCGCATCTCTTAAATCGATATTCTGGGTGTAGTGATGCGTAATTACTTCGGCAATACCTCTTGAGGCTGTCGCCAAAACTTCATCTGCTTTTGAAAACCCTGCTTTGAAACCAAGATTTCCATATACTTCTCTTAATTTATTATTATTGATAACAATTAAAGAATCGACTTGTTTGCGTAATTTTTCGATACCAATTAAGGCTTGTTCCTGACGCACTTTCCCTTCAAACAAGAAAGGCAAAGTCACAATACCCACCGTAAGAATGTCTCTTTCTTTAGCCAATTGTGCAATTACTGGTGCAGCACCCGTACCAGTACCACCACCCATTCCGGCTGTGATAAATACCATTTTAGTATTGCGATCCAACATTTTTTCAATCTCGGAAATGCTTTCAATAGCTGATTGCTGTCCAACATCCGGGTTTGCTCCTGCACCAAGTCCTTCGGTTAAGTGTACTCCTAGCTGAATTTTATTAGGCACAGAACTACTCTGTAAAGCTTGAGAATCCGTATTACATACGATAAAATCTACGCCTTTGATCCCTTGTTTAAACATGTGATTGATAGCGTTACTTCCGCCTCCACCTACACCAATAACTTTGATTACATTTGATTGGTTTTTTGGTAAATCAAATGAAATACTTCCAAATTCTGAGTTGCTCATCATTTTATTTGGTTTTTGATATTTATTATTAATTCTTGTGAATGTTTTTACTGTCTATTCTGCATTATCCAGAAAGTCTTTAATCTTATCAACATAACGATCAAAGAAATTTTTCTGTATTCTGTTTACGGTAGAATTCTGTTTTTCTTTTGAATTCTGACCTTCTTCCTCTTCCTCTTCCTCTTTTTCAGGAATTTCATACACTAGATTTTCAGCCGCGGCTGCCCTGTAAGCCAATGTTCTTGGTTGCTCTACAGCATCTTTTCTAACTGCACTCTGTGATTTATTCTCAATACTTTTCATTACTAACCCAACAGCTGTTGCGTACAAAGGACTTGAAATCTCCTCGTCAGAATTCCCTGCCAGATGTTCATTTGGATATCCAATTCTGGTATCCATCCCAGTAATGTATTCTACTAATTGCTTGATGTGTTTCAATTGAGCACCTCCGCCAGTAAGCACTATCCCTGCAATTAGCTTTTTGCGAGGATCTTCATGACCGTATGCTTTTACCTCTGTAAATACTTGATCTACGATCTCAACAACACGCGCATGAATTATTTTGGAAAGATTCTTTAACGAAATTTCTTTTGGTTCTCTGCCTCTTAATCCCGGAATGGAAACAATTTCGTTGTCTCTGTTTTCTCCTGGCCAAGCAGAACCAAATTTAACTTTCAACAATTCAGCTTGTTTTTCAATAATCGAGCATCCTTCTTTGATATCTTCCGTAATGACATTACCACCAAAAGGAATTACCGCTGTGTGACGAATAATACCATCTTTAAAAATAGCCAAATCTGTTGTTCCTCCACCAATATCGATCAATGCAACTCCAGCTTCTTTTTCTTCCTGACTCAAAACGGCATCTGCTGAAGCCAATGGTTCTAATGTTAAACCTGATAATTCGATTCCGGAACTTTGAATGCATCTGCCTACATTACGTATCGATGAAGCTTGCCCCACTACAACATGAAAACTAGACTCTAATCGTCCGCCATACATTCCTATAGGCTCTTTGATTTCGGATTGTCCGTCAATTTTAAATTCTTGCGGCAAAACATGTATGATTTCTTCCCCTGGCAACATGGCCAATTTATTTACTTGATCAATCAAAAGCTGAATGTCATTCCCTCCAATTACTTCTTCGGGATTGCTTCTACTGATATAATCAGTATGCTGAATACTGCGGATGTGTTGTCCCGCGATTCCTACCACTACATCTTTTATTTTATAACCTGAATTATTTTCGGCTTCTTGAATCGCTTGCTGTATTGACTGTATGGTTTGAGTAATATTATTTACCACGCCTCTTGCTACACCTAAACTTTTAGATTTTCCTACACCTAAAATTTCTAGTTTGCCATATTCATTCTTCTTGCCTATCATGGCAACTATTTTAGTTGTCCCAATATCTAGACCTACTGCAATATTCTCTTTTTCCATTATCTATTATTTAGTGCAAACTACTTGTTCCGTAAATCGGAGGTCAATTTTCTTATATTTATACAACGAACTGTCTAAAACCGCTTTTTGAAAAAAAGCTTTATAATTTTTAAATTTATGCGCTACATGTATCAATTTACCAAAATCTATTTGATAGTCAAAATTTCTGTTTAACATTTTTAAGCTTCCATTTGGCATAATTTGAACTCCAATGATGTTTTTTTTCAAAAAATCATCTTCATAAATCATGCGAAGTAAACTAGTTAAATCTTCGTTGTTATTTTTATTTATTCTCCCTGAAACAAGCGGAACTCTTGCTGTAAAATTAGTTGATAACGGCATTCTATTCCCTTCGTAATCAATATAAAAAGAACCTTCATCACCAAAAACTCTAGCAATAGGTTTTTTTTGTTTGACTACTGCTTTTAACACCCCGTCAATGGTTACAAATACGTGTGATTTTTCAATCATCGCATGTGCATCGAGAGTGGATTCCAACTTATTCAAATCTAAATTAACTTTTTGAATGCTTGATGCCTCTTTTTTATTTTCTATTAACAATTTATCAACCGTTTCTTGCCGCACAAAAGGAGCGTTATCCCCTACAAAAACAACGACAGATTTAGTCAGTTTTCTATTTTTATTTCGATCTGATGTAAACGAAAAAAGAAAAATCACTACCACAACCATGAGCAATAATCTAATATTGGTCCAATTAAATACTTTCATGTATCGCTTTTTTTATGATTGGTACTAATTCTCCAATATCTCCTGCTCCAATTGTTACTATTACAGTAGCACCGCTTGCTAAAATTGTTGGAATTAAATCCTCTTTAGAAACTATTTTTTTATGGTTATTAGTCATTTTACTCATCAACCATTGTGCGTTAACACCCTCCATTGGCAATTCACGAGCCGGATAAATATCTAATAAAACAACCTCATCAAAGGCGGATAAACTTTTAGCAAAATCATCCACAAAATCTCTGGTTCTACTAAACAAATGAGGTTGAAAAACAGCCAATACTTTTTGATTTGGATACAATTCGCTGACTGCCTGATGCACGGCATTTATCTCTGTAGGATGATGCGCATAATCATCTATATATACTTTTCTATCCGTTTTTATTTGGTACGAAAATCTTCTTTTTATTCCTTTGAATGATGCAATGCCTTTTGCAATGGCATCGGTTGGGGTGCCGAATAAGTTAGCCATTGCAATAGCCATTAATGCATTCATTAAATTATGTCTTCCCGGTAAACCAAAATGTAAATCTCTAATTATTTCGGTAGGCGTTTGCACATCAAAAACGTAACTGCCGTTTCCTACTCTAACATTAAATGCCTTGTAAACAGCCGCTTCGTTTACTGCACAAGTGATGCCTTCTAATGGCAATTCTTTTGTTATGAAAAGATTGTTTTTATCTTCTATTTTAGAAGCAAATTCAATGAAAGAAGCTTCTATTGCTTCACTGGTTCCATAAATATCTAAATGATCCGCATCCATTGAGGTAATACATGCAATATTAGGATGCAAATGCAAAAAGGAACGGTCAAATTCATCCGCTTCAACTACAGTCACGGTTGAACCGCTTCCTATTAAATTTGAATTATAATTTTCGACTATTCCACCAATAAACGCGGTAACATCAGCACCACTTTCATACAAAAGATGGCCTAAAATCCCTGATGTAGTTGTTTTACCATGTGTTCCGGCAACCGCAAAACAAAAGGTGTCTTTTGTAATTAACCCTAAAACTTCGGCTCTTTTTTTGATTTGGTAATTTCTTTCTACAAAAAAATTCCACTCAGAATGCGTCTTAGGAACAGCCGGAGTAATAATTACCAGTGTATTGTCTAGATAAAAATCTTTTGGAATCAAATCAATACTGTCTTCGAAATGAATTGAAATTCCACTTTCAATTAACTCCGTAGTAAGAATAGAAGGCGTTTTATCATAACCCGAAACTTGCTTTCCCAAATTGCGAAAATAACGAGCCAGATTACTCATCCCGATTCCTCCAATCCCTATAAAATAGACGTTATGTATTTGATTTAAGTTCATTTTTTTATGTCTTAAAGTCTTAAAGCCTTAAAGTTTTAAAGTCATTTGACTTTATGCCTTTCGGATTTGGACTAATTTAATTATTTCATCTACAATTTGTTTTGTTGCTTCTGGCAGAGCCAACTGTTTTATGTTTTCACTAAGTTCTTTCTGTTTTTCCGGATCATTGACCAAGGACTCAAAAACAACACTAAATTGTGTGTCCAGTTGATTTTCTTTAAGCAGAATTGCTCCATTTTTATCTACTACAGCTTGCGCATTTTTAGTTTGATGGTCCTCTGCAACATTAGGCGAAGGGATAAAAATCACCGGTTTACCAACAATGCATAATTCCGAAACAGAAGATGCTCCTGCCCGGGAAATCACAAAATCTGCTGCTGCATATACTAAATCCATCCGGTCAATAAAAGAATGAATTTGTATGTTTTCATTTTCTTGACAATATTTATACTCCTCAAAATACAATTTCCCACATTGCCAGATCACTTGTACATTATGGGCTGAAAAAGTTAGAATTTCTTTAGCAATCAACTGATTTACTCTTCTTGCACCAAGACTTCCTCCTAATACCAAAAGCGTTTTTTTATTGGGATCTAAATCAAAATAGCGAATTGCCTCCGCTCTTTTACTGTCAATATCAATTAAATCCTGACGCACTGGATTTCCAGTCAAAATCATTTTTTCTTTCGGAAAAAATCGCTGTAAATTCTCGTAAGCCACACAAATCTTATTGGCTCTTTTGCTTAACAATTTATTGGTAATTCCTGGAAAGGAATTTTGTTCCTGAATCAGTGTTGGAATTCCGCAAAGCGCTGCTATCTGTAACAACGGTCCACTGGCAAAACCACCTGTTCCTATTACTACATCTGGTTTAAATTGTTTGATTATAGTACGTGATTTCAATAAACTACTAATCAGTTTTATCGGAAAAAGAGTGTTATCAAAGGTGAATCGTCTTTGTAATCCTGCAATCCATAACCCTATTATTTTGTAGCCTGCCTGAGGTACTTTTTGCATTTCCATTTTATCTTTGGCCCCTACAAAAAGGAAATCAGCGTCCGGAAAACGAGTTTTCAATTCATTAGCAATAGCAATTGCCGGATAGATATGCCCACCCGTTCCACCTCCACTTAATATGAATTTATACTGTTTCATTTTCAATCAATTACTGCGTTATTGTGTTTTTATAAAACAACTTATTTATTTAAAACTGCCTGCAATGGATTTTTCGCTTTATCTTCAATAGAATAGGATTCCTCAACCACTGTTTCTTCTTCTAGTTCCCTATCGATTAATTTCTGAAGTGCTTCTTCCCTTTTGGCTGCTTCTTTCAATTCTTGTACGATCTCTTCTTCTTTTTTGGTCACACTAATAATGATTCCAAGGGCAAAACACGTCATCCAGATAGAACTTCCTCCGCTGCTAATCAAGGGTAATGTTTGTCCAGTGACCGGCAATAATTCTACAGCAACAGCCATGTTGACCATGGCCTGGAATATCATTGGAAAACCCAAGCCTATGACGACTAATTTCCCAAAGAGCGTGGTGGCTTTGTGTGAGGCAATAACAAATCGGAACAACAACAATAAGTATAGTGTAAGCACGCCTAAACCTCCAATGAGCCCATATTCTTCTACAATAATTGCAAAAATAAAATCAGAAGAAGATTGTGGCAAAAAGTTCTTTTGAATGCTTTTCCCCGGACCTAATCCGTATATTTTTCCGGATGCAATTGCAATTTTCGCTTTTTCAATTTGGTAATCGTCTTCCTCTGGTTTATCTGTGGTAAAACTTTCAATTCTGTTTCCCCAAGTTCCTACCCTACTAAAAAATTTCGAATCAGGGAACGCTTTTGAAAGCAGAATAAAAAAGGCCAGAAATACAATTCCTGAACCCAGAATGACTGCAATGTATTTGATAGGATATTTTCCAATAAAAACCAACATCAATACCATCGAAAAAATCAATGCCGTTGTTGAGAAATTAGCTGGCAAAATAAACATTAAGGTAATGAATACCGGCGTCCAAAGCTCCCAAATAGAAGACTTAAAAGTAATAGGGACTTCCCTGGTTTTAGACAAGTACCGCGCTACAAAAATAAACAACACTATTGAGGCCAATGTTGACGTTTGGAACGTGACCCCAATAAACGGAACCTGAATCCATCGACTGGCATTAGCGCCGGCAATAACTGTTCCTTTGATCAAGGTGTAGGCTAATAAAACCCAAACAACGGGCAATCCTACTTTAGAAATAGCCCGAAAATAATGATACGGTACTTTATGAACCCAGTAAATAATTAAAAAACCAATACAAATATGAGCCAAATGTTTGACTAAATAGCCCAATGTATTTCCGGTTCCCCGACCAAGATAGGCCAAGTTACTACTCGCACTAAAAACAGGCATAAAGGAAAACAAAGCCAATAAAGCCACGAATGACCAAATTACTCTATCTCCTTTCAAATTGTTTATTAGTTGCTTCATTTTTGGTTTTGGCTTTTTTTGGTTTTGGATTTTGGCGCTAAAACCTAGCACCTAGAACCTAAAACCTTTTTTCTATAAATTTCTAACGGCTAGTTTAAACTGATTTCCTCTGTCCTCATAATTTTCAAATAAATCAAAACTGGCACATGCCGGGGACAATAACACTACGTCTCCTTTTTCTGATACTCGTTGTGCCATTCTCACCGCATCATCCATACTGGACACTTCAATCATCATGTCAACCACATTCCCAAAAACATCAATTATCTTTTTATTATCCACACCAAGGCAGATAATCGCTTTAACTTTTTCACGCACTAAGGACATCAATTCATTGTAATCATTTCCTTTATCAACCCCGCCCACAATCCATACCGTAGGAGCATTCATACTGTCTAATGCAAAAAAAGTAGCGTTCACATTCGTTGCTTTAGAATCATTAATATACTGCACGTTTTGGATTTTAAAAACTTTTTCTAAACGGTGTTCTACTCCTTGAAAATTAGAAAGACTCTCCCGAATTGTAGCTTTTCTTATTTGCATTAATTTTGCCACAGAAGTTGCTGCCATTGCGTTTTTCATGTTATGTTTCCCTTCTAAAGCAATGTGTTCAGTGTCCATTGTAAACTCTTCCTGATTAATCTTTATTTCCATTTTGTTGTTTTGTATATAAGCTCCTTCGTTGAATGTTTTAGTCAATGAAAAAGGAATTAATTTCGCCTTTGTTGTGTGTGTTTTGAACCATTCATTGATGGCTTCGTCGTCCGCATCATAAATGAGGTAATCCTCCTGAGTCTGATTCATCGTAATCCTGAATTTTGCGTCAATATAATTTTCATATTTATAATTGTATCGATCCAGATGATCCGGGCTTATATTGGTAATTATGGCAATATGCGGTTTGAAATTTTCAATCCCGTCCAGCTGAAAACTACTCAATTCAAGCACATACAAATCATATTTATTATCAGCAACTTGCCAGGCAAAACTCTTTCCTATATTGCCCCCCAATCCTACATTTAGCCCTGCTGCTTTTAGCAAATGATGTGTCAGCATTGTAGTGGTGGTCTTTCCGTTACTCCCAGTTATCCCTATAATGGTAGCCTCAGTGTAAGGAGCAGCAAACTCAATTTCAGAAATTACCGAGATTCCTTTCTCCTTTAATTTTTTTACAATTGGAGAATTATCCGAAATTCCGGGACTTTTCATCACCACATCAGCATTCAAAATCAATTCTTCCGTATGCAGCTGCTCTTCCCAGGTTATTTCATTAATAAGAAGAACCTCTTTGTAATTCTCTTTTATCTTTCCAAAATCAGACACAAAAACATCATATCCTTTTTTCTTACCCAGAATAGCAGTGCCAACACCGCTTTCGCCTCCACCTAAAATTACTAGCCTCATGTTATCTTAATTTTAAAGTAACGATTGACAAAATGGCCAGCATGATGGCAACAATCCAAAACCGGGTCACAATTTTACTTTCGTGATAGCCCTTTTTCTGATAATGGTGATGCAAAGGCGACATTAAAAATATTCTTCGGCCTTCGCCAAAGCGTTTCTTGGTATACTTGAAATAACTGACCTGAAGAATCACAGATAAATTTTCGACAAGAAAAATTCCGCACAATAAAGGAATCAGCATTTCTTTACGGACTGCAATTGCCAGAACTGCAATAATTCCGCCTATTGTTAAACTTCCTGTATCACCCATAAAAACAGATGCCGGATACGAATTGTACCAAAGAAACCCGATTAACGATCCAACAAAAGCCGCAATAAAGACTGTCATTTCCCCTGAATTAGGGATATACATGATGTTCAGATAATTAGAGAAAATAATGTTTCCCGAAACAAACGTAAATATTCCCAGTGCCAATACTGAAATCGCGGATGTTCCTGCTGCCAAACCATCTATTCCATCAGTCAAATTAGCTCCATTAGAAACAGCGGTGATAATAAAAATAACAACCGGAATAAAAATCAACCAAGCCCATTTTTCATATCCTTCCCCAGTCCATGCTAATAGTTCCGCATAATCGAATTCATTATTTTTAAAAAAAGGAATCGTTGTTGCAGTTGATTTTTCTTCGAGCGGCGCTTGAAAAACTACATTTTCAGTAGAAGCCTTGAAAACATTGGCTTTACCAATATCCGTTCTCACTGTAACCCCGGCATGAAAATACAAGACGGTTCCCACAATGAGACCTAAACCCACTTGACCAACAACCTTAAATATTCCTTTTAATCCTTGTTTGTCTCTTTTAAAAATTTTAATATAATCATCTATAAAACCAATAGTCCCCATCCAAAGCGTGGTAACAATCAATAACACAATGTAGATATTATGCAATTTTGCAAATAATAATACCGGTACCAGCGTAGCAAAAATAATGATTAATCCACCCATGGTCGGCGTTCCCGCTTTTTCGTTCTGACCAGCTAAACCAAGCTCTCGCACGGTTTCACCCACTTGCTGTCTTTGCAAAAAGCGAATTATAATTTTTCCGTAAATTGTTGATAACAACAACGAAAGCATCAATGCTAATGCAGATCTAAAAGTGATGTACTGAAAAACACCGGTTCCCGGAACGTCAAGTGTTTTGTCTAAATATTCAAATAAATAGTATAGCATATCTCTTTGTTTATTTGGTTTATCTTTTTTTGGTTATTTGGTTAATCGGTTATTTGGATATTCCCATAAACAAATAAACAGTTACTCCGGTTAAACTTTTATTTTCCCAGTTGGCCTAGTGTTTTTTTAACTATTTCCATGTCATCAAAATCAAGGCGAATTCCATTTATTTCCTGATACGTCTCATGCCCTTTTCCAGCAATTAAAATAATATCGTTGGGCTGTGCCAATTGACATGCGGTTTTTATGGCTTGCTTTCTATCGGTTATTGACAGCACTTTTTTATAGTTTTGAGCGGCTACACCGTGTTCCATTTCGGTGATAATCACTTCCGGATTTTCATTTCTTGGATTATCCGAAGTGAAAATTGCTGTATCACTCCATTCAGCGGCAATTCCGGCCATAATAGGGCGCTTGCTTTTGTCTCTATTACCACCGCACCCCACAACGGTGATCAACTGTTCATTTTTGGCGCGAATGTCATTGATGGTTTTTAGTACATTTTCTAAAGCATCCGGCGTATGGGCATAATCTACAATAGCGGTAATATTTGAAGCAGAAACAATAAATTGGAAACGTCCCGAAACACTTTCTAAATCCGACAATAAACGAAGTACTTCCAGACTTTCCATTCCTAATTCGACTGCCGCTCCATAAATAGCTACTAAATTATACGCATTAAATGTTCCTATCAGCTTAACCCAAACTTCATTTCCGTTTATTTTCAACAACAAACCGGACAATTGATTTTCCAGGATTTGCGCTTTATAATCCGCATACGATTTTAAGGCATACGTACATTTTTTGGCTGTTGTATTTTGTAACATTACTTGCCCATTTTTATCATCAATATTCGATAATGCGAAGGCAGTTTTAGGCAAATTATCAAAGAAGGCCTTTTTTACATCTCTATATTCTGCAAACGTTGGATGATAATCCAAATGATCATGAGACAAATTAGTAAAAATACCCCCTACAAAATGCAAGGCTTCGGTTCTTTTTTGGTGAATACCATGAGAACTGACTTCCATAAAACAATAGTCGACTCCATTTTTGACCATTTCATTCAAATAGTAATTTATAGTAATCGAATCCGGAGTCGTGTGTGTGGCTTTATATTCAATATCATCAACTAAAATTTTAACTGTTGAGAGCAATCCCACTTTAAACCCTGCCTTTTTAAACAATTGATACAACAAAGAAGCAATTGTGGTTTTCCCGTTTGTTCCTGTAATTCCAACCAATTTCAGGTTCTTAGAAGGATCCCCAAAATAATTAGAGGCCATAAATGCCAAGGCTGAATTCGTATCTTTTACCTGAACGTACGTAATTCCTTTTTCAATAATTTCCGGAAATGTGTCACAAATCACCGCAACTGCTCCTAATGCGATTGCTTTTCCTATAAAATCATGACCGTCTGATATTGACCCACGAATTGCTACAAAAACATCGTTAGACTCAATTTTTCTAGAATCGAAATCTATTTTGTTTACAGCAATATCCGTCGAACCCATTACGGCTTCAATGGCTACTTTGTATAATATGTCTTTTAGTATACTCATGATAATTCCAATAGTATCGTTGTGTTTTTTAGAATATTTTGACCTGCTTCAAGCGACTGTTTTTTCACTTTTCCAACTCCTACGACCTTTACTTTGACTCCCAAATTTCCTAATAAAGCAACAGCATCCATTCCTGGCATTCCTTTTACATTGGGTATAAACTGTTGTTTGTTCTGAGATTTCACAAAATAAGAATCATAATTATTTTCTTGTTTTGGTATCTTTCTATCTAAATTTTTAATTTCATTTGTCGAAGGGGCATCGGTAAATATTTTTTGTGCGATTCTCTTAAAAACGGGCCCAGCCACATCCGCACCGTAATAATTATTTAGCGCTGTACTTGGTTTATGCACCACAACTATACAAGAATACATTGGTTTGTCTGCCGGGAAGTAGCCCACAAAAGACGACGCATAATATTTTCCAGTTCCTCCAGCCTTTCCGTAATTCACCGCCGCTGTTCCTGTTTTTCCTGCCATCGAAAAATCTTTTGAATATAATTTAGAAGCCGTTCCTTTTTTGACAACATTTGCCAGAACTGCCCTTAATTTGGAAATAGTTTGTGGGGAACAAATTCTTGGATTCAAAACTTCTTTCTCATATTTTTTGATGGTTCTGTTCCATTCTTTTATTTCAGAAACAAATTGAGGCTTTACCATTTCCCCATCATTGGCAACCGCATTATAAAATGCCAGTGTCTGCATGGGAGTTATGTGGACTCCATATCCAAAAGCCATCCAAGGAAGCGAAATATTTGACCAGTTTTTATCGCCTGGCTGAGGGATATAAGGCACGCCCTCCCCTTTGATGGAGAGTCCTAAAGTTTTGTTTAATCCAAAATCATTAAGATGATTGACAAATTGCGACGGGTTATTTTTGTACGCTTCATACACCGCCTGAACCATGATGGTATTAGACGAAAGTTCAAAACCTCTTGCTAAAGAAATTTTTCCATAACCGCCTTTGTGGGAATCACGCACTTTTTTACCTGAATATACAACGACTCCTCCTTTGCTGTCATAAACAGAACTGGTATCCGCTTTTTTATCTTCCAGAAGTGCCATCAAATCCGCTAATTTATAGGTAGAACCCGGTTCATGAGACTCCGCTACTGCGTAATTAGTGGTTTCGTAGTACGTTCCGTCTTTTGCTCTTCCTAAATTAGAAATTGCTTTCACATGACCCGTTTTAGTTTCCATAACCACTACAGAACCATGATCTGCCTGATACAATTCCAACTGTTTAAGCAAAGCATGATGTGCGATATCCTGAATATAAACATCAATTGTTGATATCACATCATAGCCATCCTGAGGGTCTACTTCATTAACATCGCGTATGGGCTTCCACTGTCCCTTGGCTATTTTCTGTTTTAATATTTTACCGTCTTTACCATTTAGATAATTCCTAAAAGCCCATTCAATTCCTTTTCCATCCAGCGATTGCCCGTTTGATGTTCGCTCATACCCTACAGTACGTTCTGCAATTTTTCCAATAGGATGCTCTCTTATGGTTTCCTGTTCTACAATAATTCCTCCTTTATAAGCACCAAGATTAAATAAAGGAAACCCTTTGATTCTAACATATTCTGTATAACTTAAATCTCGGGCCACTAAATAATATCTGTTTTTATTGCCCCGGGCTTTTCTTAATTCATTTTCAAAATAATTTGCTGATTTCCCTAACAATAGAGCCAAAGAGTCTGATAATGGTTTCACATTCTTCTCAAATAATTCTGTTTTTGAAGCAAGTGCATCAAAGCGTATTTCATAATTTGGAATTGATGTAGCCAAAAGACTTCCATCAGCAGAATAAATATTCCCCTTATTGGCCGGAATAATAAAATTTTTAACGGTTCTTTGTTTGGCTAATTTTCTATAATAATCACCCTCTACCCATTGAATATTTGTTAATTTTACGGCTATCGCGATCGCCATCAGGAAAATTCCAAATGCGACCAGATAAATTCTGTAGGATATGTATTTATCTTCTACTGCCATAATTTTTTAAAGAAGCTTTTATCTTCCTCTTTTTTAACTTTTATTTTAATTGGCGGAACTGTTGAAGGAAAGATTTCTTTTTCTATCATTTTTTCAGAAACCGTTGATTCCATTTTTAATTTCATTAACTCAGACCGCCGATCTACAAATTCGGAACGCAACTCTTTAACCCGTCCGGTGAGCTCCGTAATTTTAAATACTTTTTGCTCAAATCGCTGAGTATTTGCAATCATAACAATAGCTAACAAAAGGATAAAAACAATGAACCGCCAGTTTTTGACAGCATCATCATCAATAAGAAACTTCGCTTTCAATATGCTATACACTCCGTTTTTCATTTGTTCTCTCCCCGACCCTCTCCAAAGGAGAGGGAGCCGAGATATTAAAAGTTACTATTTATTTTTCCTCTTTGGCTCCTCCCTTTTGGCGAGGCCGGGTGGGGATTATATTTTTTCGGCAATTCTTAATTTTGCGCTTCGCGCTCTGTTATTTGCTTTTATTTCTTCGGTATTCGGAACTGTTAGTTTACCAATGGTTTTAAAAGGAACAGAAAAATTACCAAAAAAATCTCTTTCCGGCTCTCCTTCAAACATCCCGTTTTTGATAAATCTTTTTACCAATCTGTCTTCTAAGGAATGATAAGATATTACACTTAATCTGCCGACTGGATTTAATATTTCCAGAGATTGCTCCAAAAACTCTTTCAAAACATCCATTTCCTGATTTACCTCAATTCGAATGGCCTGATATATTTGGGCTAATATTTTATTTCGAACTCTTTCCGGTAAATATCGCGCCAAAATGGCTTTCAACTCATCTGTTGTTTTGATTGGTTGCAACTCTCTCGCCTCAACAATTGTTCTTGCCAAAACTGGAGCATTTTTCAATTCGCCATAATCTAAAAACACTCTTTTTAGATTTGCTTCATCATATTCATTGACCACTTTATAGGCATTCAAATCATTTTTTTGACTCATTCGCATATCCAGATCGGCATCAAAACGAGTCGAAAACCCTCTTTCCGGAACATCAAACTGATGCGATGAAACACCTAAATCTGCTAAGATACCATCCACACTTTTCACACCGTAAAAACGCAAGAACCGCTTTACAAAACGAAAATTCTCGTTAATCAGCGTAAATCTTTCGTCCGGCAAAGCATTTGCTAATGCATCTTCGTCTTGATCAAAAGCAAACAACTTTCCATCCGGCCCTAGCCTTTTCAAAATTTCTTTTGAATGACCGCCACCCCCAAAAGTGACATCAACATAAATGCCATCTGGCTTAATATTTAAACCATCTACTGATGCCTGAAGCAAAACCGGATTATGATATTCCATCGTCGTTGTCATTTATATTTCCCATTACTTCCTCTGCTAAATCTGCAAAATCAACATCTTCCCCATTTATTGATTTTTCATACCATTCTTTATCCCAAATTTCCACAATGTTTACGGCTGACGAAAACACTACCTCTTTTGTAATACTGGCAAAAACTACCAAATCTTTAGGCACCAATAATCGTCCTAATGCATCGATCTCAACCACTTTTACGCCTGCAGTAAACCTGCGGATGAAGTCATTGTTTTTCTTTACAAATCGATTGAGTTTATTGATTTTTTGCATCATTACATTCCACTCCTCCATGGGATATAACTCCAGACAGGGCTGAAAAACGGAACGCTTCAAAACAAATCCGTTTTGAAGTGAAGGTGCCAATTGCTTTTTCAAAGGCGCCGGCAACAGCACCCTTCCTTTAGCATCAACTTTACATTCATATGTTCCAATAATTGTATCCAAGAAAAAATATTAAATGATGTTGAGCAAAAATATAAAAAATATTACCACTATCTACCACTATACCCCACTTTGTTAATAAGTTTAACCACTTTCAAACAAAAACCCTTACTTTTTGGACAATCAGGCCATTAACCCATTCTGCTTAATTTGTAAGAAAGAGATCGTTATAGAAAAAAGACTGCCAAAACCAATGAAATTTAATTTTTTTGATGTAAAAATAAAAGGCATTTACATAGAAATTTGTTGCTAAATCCTAAAAAAAAATAACTAAATTTTATCTAAAGTGGGATAATTTTACAATTAAAAATTGTTCTAAAAATCCATTTTTATTTATTAAATCCTATATTTGTCAAAATTGAAAATCCGCATTTACAAAAAATGGAAAAACACTACAAAAAAGAAGGCAGATACAGCTATTATGAAGCTGGTGAAGGAACTCCAATCGTAATCTTACACGGACTTATGGGGGGACTTAGCAACTTTGATACCGTTGCCAGCTACTTTTCTACAAGAGGATATAAAATAATTATTCCAGATTTACCGATATATACTCAAAATATTTTAAAAACTAACGTGAAAAGTTTTGCAAAATATGTCAAGGATTTCATCACTTTTAAAGGATTAGATCGTGTTATCCTTTTAGGAAATTCACTTGGTGGCCATATTGCATTGTACCACACTAAAATGTATCCTGAAAAAGTAGCCGGTCTTGTAATAACCGGAAGTTCAGGTCTTTATGAAAGTGCCATGGGCGATAGCTACCCAAAAAGGGGGGACTATGAATACATTAAGAAAAAAGCAGAAGATGTATTTTATGATCCAAAAGTTGCGACTAAAGAACTTATAGACGAAGTGTACGAGTCTGTTAACGACCGCATGAAATTGATCAAAACACTGACTATTGCAAAAAGTGCCATTCGCCATAATATGGCAAAAGATTTACCTAAAATGCATGTTCAAACCTGTCTTATTTGGGGAAAAAATGACAAAGTCACCCCTCCAGATGTAGCAGAAGAGTTCAATAAATTATTACCTAATTCTACTTTATATTGGATCGATAACTGTGGTCATGCGGCCATGATGGAACATCCAGAGGAATTCAATCGCTTACTTGAGGAGTGGCTTACAAACACTCATTTATCCGTACACAAATCGTAAAAGGAGAATTTTATACCTAGCAAAAATGAAAATTAATACCGCCGAATTTGTTATTAGCAACTCTGATGTGGCAAAATGTCCAAAAGATTTTTTACCGGAATATGCTTTTATAGGTCGATCAAATGTAGGAAAATCCTCTTTGATAAATATGCTGACCAACCAAAAAAAATTAGCTAAAACATCCGGTAGACCAGGAAAAACCCAATTGATTAATCATTTTTTAATTAACAGCAATTGGTTTCTTGTCGATCTACCCGGCTATGGATATGCTAAAGTTTCTAAAAAAACAAAATCTATTTTTCAAGAATTCATCACTGATTATTTTGAGACCAGAGAGCAACTTGTTTGTGCTTTTGTTTTGATTGATATTCGTCACGAAGCACAAACTATCGACATTGAATTCATGTCGTATATGGGTGAAAGCGAAATTCCTTTTTGTATAGTTTTCACGAAAGCGGACAAAATCAGCAAGGTAAAAATAGACTCTCACGTAGCCGCTTATAAAAAGAAAATGTTTGCGAATAACTGGGCCGAAATGCCGCATTACTTTGTCACATCAGCGACTGAATCTACCGGAAAAGAGGACGTATTAAATTACATTGAAGAAGTAAATCAGGAAGTTTTTAAAAACAACAGCCAGTTTTAGAAAACAATCTAAGAGCATTGCAATAAAATCCCAAAACTACACTTTAGTCTTGGGATTTTTTTTGCAAAACAACACAAAAATTTACTTTGTGAGTTCCAATTTTTCAGCAAAATAATCGCAAAAATCTTTCATCGTATCCGCCATTTTTTCATCATCAGTAGCACGCTTGAAAGTTTCAGACATTGCTACTAAAGTCTGGTGAAAGAAAATTTTCATTTCATCTACCGGCATTTCCTTCGTCCACAAATCAATGCGCATACTTTCTTTTGCTTTGCTATCCCAAATAGACAACATTATTGCTTTGGCTTCCTCCAGCTCAACTCCGCCATCTTTAGCGGTCCACATTAATTTTTCCGGAACCTTATTTTCATCTAATTCGATTAGAAACTTAATTTCTGAGGTGTGTGTATTTGACATTACTTTTTAGGTTTGTATTTTGATTGTTTAAATATTTCTTTCGCATCTTTTTTTAACAGATCTGCAATACCTGCGTCCTTATTATTCATATAGGATCGCACTATTTGCCAACCGATCCAGGCACCAACCCGGCCTGGAGATTCATTGTCTATTTCCAGATAAAACTTAGAAAATGGTGCTGGATTTATAAATCGTGGAATTAACTTTTGATCATTACTGTAAAGTAATTCTTTCTCAATAAAATAACGCCACATGTAACTTTCATTTTCTTGACACCATAATAATTGCTCTGGCGTATACCCTATTTTTTCGGCTTCTGTATACTTTGGCAAAAGCAAGTCTTTTAAATACAATTGTTTTCCACAATAAATCATCTGACTCAGCAAATCCTTATCTAAAACAGGAGGAATTTTACGTGTTGAAAAACTCGAAACTACATCTGGTGCAATCTGTCTTTGTTCAAAATTTTGTTTTAAATAATTGGGAAACTGATAAAATTTATGGTCTTTCCCTAAATACAATTCAAGTGAGATAATAACCAGACTGTCTGCATAAATGGCTTTATTATTATAGTCCATCTCAGCAATTACGGTAATCACTTTTGGTATTTTTGTTTCAGGAAAATAGTATTTAATATGCTTAAGCACACCTTCTAATTCTTCTTTTACCGGTTCAATATCAGCATATTTTTTTTGTACTTCCGTATATAATTCTCTCCAGATTGGATCCTGCATTTTATTCAGCCAAACGCTGTTGTCATTTCCTGGAGGAAAAAAGAAAGGAAACTCTTTTTTTATTTTCTCTAAGTCTTTTGGTGGCGTTTCAAAAAATATTATATCAAATCGTTCTAATTTTACTTGTACAGGAATTGCAGCAATAGTATTCTCTACTTTACTTTTCTTATCACATGACAAAAAAAAGAGGCAAAAGACGAGGGACAACAGATCTATTTTCATAATTATTAATTAAATTTGTTACCACAGAATTTAAGGAAACCCATCTGCAACTAATTTAGTGTGCAAATATACATTCCTACTTTTTAAAACGTAAACTATTATGACTAAAAAAAGGGCACTACCCGTCGAAAAAATAAATACTCTTATTGTAAATTGGTTAAAAACATATGCTGAAAATGCTAAAGTGAACGGATTTGTTATTGGGATTTCAGGGGGAGTTGATTCAGCGGTAACCTCTACACTATGCGCCCAGACCGGACTGCAGGTTTTATGTATTGAAATGCCCATCCATCAAGCGCAAAGCCATGTAACAAGAGGCCGGGAACATATCGAACAATTAAAAAAAAGATTCCCTAACGTAACTAGCGTGGAAGCTGATTTGACATCTGTTTTTGAGAGTTTCAAAAAAATAGTGCCCGGTAATCATTCAGATATTTCTAAAGTAAACCTATCCCTGGCTAACACCCGAGCTCGCTTAAGAATGACCACATTGTATTATTTTGCAGGCATTCATTGTTTATTAGTTGCCGGAACGGGAAATAAAGTAGAGGATTTTGGCGTTGGTTTTTATACTAAATATGGCGATGGAGGTGTTGATTTAAGCCCTATTGCCGACTTAATGAAGTCAGAAGTCTATCTTTTAGGCAACTATTTAAAAATTCCAGATTCTATTTTGAAAGCACCACCCACCGACGGATTATTTGGAGATGAAAGAACCGATGAAGATCAATTAGGCGCCAGCTATAATGAGCTAGAGTGGGCAATGGCAGAAGATCACGCTGGAAAATCAATCGAAAATTTTACCGGAAGAGACAAAATTGTTTTTGAAATCTACAAACGATTAAACACTAATAATCAACATAAAATGACCGCAATACCAGTTTGTTTTATCCCAAAAGATTAAAGAAATGATATTTTATATTGATTTACAATTAATTACAGAATTTATTTATTAATTTTACATTTCCAATAATAAATAATTCTAAAAAACTAAAATCATGATTAAAGTATGTATAGCCGACAATTACCCCGTTGTGCATTTTGGAGTAAAATCTTACTTTAAAGACAATGCCGAGATATCAATAGTAGCCAATGTTGGTAACTTTTTGATGGTACGGGATATACTTTTAACAAAAGACATTGATGTATTGATATTAGACTTGGAACTGGAAGGTCTTTCCAGTATTTTTGAAGTGAAAGCACTTTTGAAAAATTTTCCAAAAACTAAAATCATTATCTTCAGTGGTCTTTCAGAACAGATTTATGCGCCAAATGCCATTAAAGCCGGAGTATCTGGCTTTGTGCACAAATCTGAAAAACTAGAAACCTTAGGTCAGTCGATTGTTAAAGTCCACCAAGGAAAAATAATCATGAATGAGACTGTAAAGAAAAATTTAGCCTTAATTGCAAAACAAAGCAAGAGTGAAAGATTGTATCGTAAGCTTTCCAACCGGGAAGTGGAGGTTTTGCGTTATCTAAGTGATGGAAAGAAAAACCACGAGATCGCGACTATTCTTAAACTAAATGAAAAAACGATTAGTACGTACAAATTGCGATTGTTAACAAAACTAAATGTTACTAATCTAGTAGATTTAGTAAACAAAGCAAAAACGTTAGAAATCGTTTAATACCATTGAGGCCTAACCACGTCTAGGCAATTTAAAAAAAAGAATGGATTACATGTTGATTCATTACAATTAATAAAAGCGCTGTATCTCTGTATCAAATTTCAGAGATACAGCGCTTTTTGATTTATAGATTGTGTAGCCTTTAATGGTATCGTACCACAACTCGCCCTAATTTTTTTGAAAACTTACCTCGCAACTCTATATAACTCATTGCTAAAGACAATGACTCCATATTATCTGATTCCGGATCGTTAGAAACGGAGTTTTTCAACTCTTCAATAATCTCACTAAGCAGAAACCATCGTAAAGTAAGCAATGTGTCCGAAACATCCTGATTTAACATTTCTTCTTTACTTTTAGGGAAAATATTTTGACCAGTCCAATTGTGCAAAACATTTTTTTCCTCTTCCATTATAATATTAGTTACTTCATCAGGAACACCTGACTGGTAGTGATTTATATATTTATCAAGCCCAGAGTCCTCATTTTGCAAATAATAATCGATTAAATTTTTGTATATATCTCTAAATATAGGACTTGCAAATTCTACTTCATCATCTTGCAAACTCAAATATATTTTCTGAAAAACTTTTAATTCTTTTATTTCGGTAACGTCCACAATTTCTCCGTCGCTATTTGACTTTAATAAAACTTCTTCAAATTTTTCCGTCTTGTTACCATAAAGCAATAGGATTTCAATTATTTTACGTTCAAATCGATACAGTGAATCTACTTTATCAGTCTGGACAGTATCGTCATTTTTAACATAGTCAAAGGCATTCTGCAATTGCTTTTGTTTGTGTTTTTTTTCAATTTCGATACCGTCTTTTTGGACTAATTGCGCCAAAGTGCTTAGTAAAACCTGCTCTGAAATATCCATTATTCTGGAACATTCCTGGATATAAATTTCTCGTTGAATCCTGTCCGGAATTTTCGAAATGCTGACGACCATGTCCCGTATAAGATCTGCTTTTTTGACGGGATCATTTTTCGCTTCATTCATCAAAAGAGAGGCTTTGAACTGAATAAAATCTTTTGCGTTATTCTCTAAGTATAAAACTAACGCTTCATAAGATGTTTTTTTTGCAAAACTGTCCGGATCTTCCCCATCAGGAAACGTACACACTTTTACATTCATTCCTTCCTCTAAAATTAGATCAATTCCACGCACAGAAGCCCGTAAACCTGCGGCATCACCATCAAAAAGCACTGTGATATTTTTTGTCAATCTGTTTATTAAACGGATTTGATCTGGTGTAAGCGCCGTGCCTGAGGAAGCAACCACATTTTCAATTCCGGATTGGTTGAACTGAATTACATCAGTATATCCTTCGACTAAATAACAATTATTTAATTTGGCTATTGATTGTTTGGCCTGAAAAATACCATACAGCACTTTACTTTTATGGTAAATTTCACTTTCCGGTGAATTCAAGTATTTTGCCGCTTTTTTATCGTTGGTAAGAATTCTGCCTCCAAAACCAAGTACTCGACCTGACATACTTTCTATAGGAAACATAACGCGACCTTTGAACCTGTCAAAAGGCCTGTCATCTCTGGGAATTGTGAGTCCGGTATTTTCTAGAAACTCTAATTTATAACCTTTCCCTAAGGCTTCTTTGGTAAAGGCATCCCAACTTTCAGGGGAATATCCCAAACTAAATTTCTTAATTGTATCCGCAGTAAATCCTCTTTCTTTAAAATAAGAATACCCTATTGCTTTGCCTTCTTCAGAATTGAACAGGGTGTTATGAAAATAACTTTTTGCAAACTCCGATACCAAATACATACTTTCCCGTACATCCGTAATGGCTTTTTCTTGATCCGTTTGCTCGGTTTCCTCAATTTCTATATTGTATTTTTTGGCTAAATACCGTATGGCTTCCGGGTAAGTGAAATGGGAGTGTTCCATTAAGAAAGCAACTGAATTCCCTCCTTTTCCAGAACTAAAATCTTTCCAGATTCCCTTTGCTGGGGAAACCATAAACGATGGAGAACGCTCTTCCGAAAAAGGACTAAGCCCTTTGAAGTTACTCCCTGCGCGTTTTAATTGCACAAAATCACCGATAACCTCCTCTACCCGAGCAGTTTCGAAAACAGTATCTATAGTAGCTTTTGTGATCAAATCTATTATTTTTTGAAATCCAAAGTTACAAAGTTTAACCTGAAAAATTATTGTTAGTACAAATAAAATCAACTCCTAGTTAAACTCATAAATCATTCCATTTGATAATTTAAGAAGTTATTAATGTTTTACAAATCAAAGAAACGCGCTAAATCATCATTTTAAATCAGTTAAAAAAGTTATTAGTTTTTAACATTCTTTTATATTTAATAAATTAGACGTTATTTTGTAATTGATTCCCCCCCCAGTCTACATTACAACTTATTGATAAAGAAACAATTACTTTAAAAAACCTATATCTATGATGCAAAATAATTGTTAATTAATCAATTACACCAAGAACCTATGCCTGTATTTGACAAGAAAAAAATAAGCGAATTATTTGAAAACAGAACTATTCAAGAGGAATTCAATACGGTTTTATTATTTGCATCCGAGGTATGCGAGATGCCTCTTGCATTTATTTCATTAACAGACTCTATTAGTCCCATAATAGTTACAAAAATAGGTTTTGATTATATTCCCATCTCTCCTACTATTATTGCACTTAATGAGAATACCATCCAGCAAAATAAAATTAAAATTATCTCAGACATTAATAAAGACATTGATGCTCCTCCCGAAAATTTAAATTTAATAGCTTTTTTTGCGGGTTTCCCTATATGTTTTAATGAAAATCTAGTCATTGGAACTCTTTGTATTATGGATACTAGCCCTAGAGAGCTTTCTGTAATGCAGTTAAAACATCTAAAATATACTGTGCTACAAATCCAATCTTTATTAAAATTACATATTGAAAACCAGAGCTTACAAAAAACAATCAAAGAACAGGACACTCAATTTCAATTATTTATTGACAATTCAAAAGAAATTACTTACGAGCTTAACCTAGAAGGAATAATCACCTATGCTTCAGACAACTGGACTAAATACCTAGGCTATGAGAATAAAGATATTGAGGTGTTCATTTATTTACTTATTATAATATCTTGATATAAAACCTTTTGAGTTTTCATCATTCTATTTATCA
>NZ_RYDI01000018.1:0-69942 GCF_003970335.1 Flavobacterium sp. LS1P28
TTGAAGAATTTAACAATCAAATTAATTACAAAAATGTAGCTTAACTTAATGTGCAGTTTTTATTTGCATATCCACATTCCTATTTACACATAAAAAAAGCCCCTAAAAAAGCCGAAATGTATCAGTTTTTTTTAGGGGCTTGGTTTTTAAACTTATTTTTACAATGTAGCCATGTCTATTACAAAACGATACCGGACATCTCCTTTTGTCATTCGGTCATATGCTTCATGAACATTTTTGATATCAATCATTTCTATTTCAGAAACAATGCCATGTTCCGCACAATAATCTAACATTTCCTGAGTTTCAGGCAAGCCGCCTATAAGCGAACCTGCAAGACTTCTTCGTCCGCCTATGAGACTAAAAGCTTGAATTTCATAAGGTGTTGGTGGTACGCCCACACAAATATGCACGCCGTTTACTCTCAATAATGACAAATACAAATTTAAGTCGTGTGGTGCAGAAACAGTATCCAGAATAAAATCAAAAGAACCAGCTACACTTTCGAGTTGTTTGGCATCTTTAGTAACGATAAAATTATGTGCTCCTAATTTTCTGGCATCGGCTTCTTTATTTGCTGATGTACTTAACACGGTAACTTCAGCTCCAAAAGAAACTCCAAATTTAACCGCCATATGTCCCAAACCACCCAAACCAAGAACGGCTAATTTATGCCCTTTCCCAACTTTCCAGTGTCTCAATGGAGAATAGGTCGTGATTCCGGCACATAATAAAGGCGCTACAGCAGCCAAAGGCAATTTATCTGAAACTTGCAAAACAAAATCTTCATGTACTACAATGGTATTCGAATAACCGCCATAAGTAGGTGTTTTTCCGTCTTGTCCTAAAGCATTATACGTGTCGGTTCTTCCTTTCAAACAAAATTGTTCTAATCCCTCTTTACAGTTTTCACAACTTCTACAAGAGTCTACCAAGCAACCTGTCCCTGCTATATCTCCTATTTTAAACTTCTTTACATGACTTCCTACCTTTACCACTTTACCTACAATCTCATGTCCCGGAACCATTGGGTAAATTGAACCGCCCCAGTCATCTTTAATTTGGTGTAAATCACTGTGACAAACACCACAAAACAGGATGTCAAATTGTACATCATGTGGTCCAACTTCTCTTCTTTCGAAATCCCAAGGTGCTAAATCTGTCTTAGCATCTTGTACTGCGTATCCTTTTGTAGCTATCATTTTTTTTATATTTTCAATAAAATTATTGAATTTATCTTGAAAAACGAGTTATCGAAATGTTAAAGAAATCTAAAGAAATTATAAAGGTCTACTCCGTTAAAAAAAAACTCATAGTAATTGCATAGCCTTTAATGCTTTAAATCCATAGTTTAATTTATATTTAATTTTTTTTAAACTACATTAATGAAAGCACAATCTTATAAAAATCACATTCGGTACTATCCGCCTCATCATTTTATTCATTATCCAATAATCATGACATTGCTGCCTTCAGTATTTATTTTAGTTGTACCAAAAGAAGATTCTTTAATCTGGATATTTATTAGTGTACTCTTTGTCGTGCTTTTGCCTTGTTTTTATGTTGCGTCAACATTATGCGTTGATCCTACAAAACCGAATTGTCTATTTAGAACTTCGGTACCGTTATTTTTCTCTTACCGGAAAAACATTGGAAGATTTTTAACGTCATTTAAATGACGATCAGCTATTTGCGTTACGTTTTGCCTCAGATGATGAATTTCAAGCGTTAACTCTAAGAGCGCTGAATGAAAATCTTTCGGCAAAGGAAATTAAAAAAGCGATTCAGCACTGGAAAGCGGATTACGAAAGAGTTTAAAATTCCAAAAATAATAAGACTAATTTATCCAATTTAACAATTTCGAATTTTGTTTCTTTGTGATGAAAAGATAGCAATAAAACTGAATTTAAAACCACTAAATGCCCGAATATTTTCTAGATATTGAATACAAAGACATTACGTACAAGGAAGAGGAAGTCAATTTTAAGGAATTTGAATGCTGTACTTTTACAAATTGTAATTTCTCCCAATGCGTTTTTTTAGCGGTAACTTTCATTGATTGTACCTTCAATGACTGCACTTTTAGCAATGCTAAAATTAATTATGTGGCCTTTAGAACCGTAACTTTTAATCGGTGTGAAATCAAAGATGTCAATTTTGCCATGTGCGATAAATTAATTTTCGAAATCGCTTTTAAGGATTGTATTTTGGATTTCTCTAAATTTTACACTTTAAAAATCAAAGGAACCTCCTTCTCCAATTGTAGTCTTATTGCCGTTGATTTTATGAGCACTGATTTGACCGAAGTTGTTTTTGAAAACTGCGATTTATACCGTTCTGAGTTTGCAAAAGCAATTGCCAACAAAGCTAGTTTCAAAACAAGCTATAATTATACAATTGATCCCAAAACAACAAAATTAAAAAAAGCCGTTTTCGCTTTAGAAGGATTGAAAGGATTGCTCTATAAACATGAAATCATAGTAAAATAGTGCTTTATGAATCAATATCTGATCGTCATACTCCGTATCCATCGTAGAAAGCAAATACAACAACGTCGATTTTCCACAGCCAGATTTTCCTATGATTGAAACAAACTCTCCATGTTTGACACGCATATCCAGTGATAATTATTTAATGAAAGAAACATTAGTTTTATTTACAAGTTTTTAAATAGTTATTTTACTGATAATCAAAGAGTAATTATACGTTCATTAAGTAAAAAAATTTGTATTACTATTTTTTTGAAACATTCCTTTTACAGACATCAAAAAGGCTCGATTTAAAATTAAACCGAACCTTTTTGATGTCTGTATATTTTTAAACTAAGGAAGCAGTCGAAGAAATTGCAGCATTCAAAACTTTAGAAATAGGACAATTTTTTTCTGCTTTAGTTACTAATTGTTGAAAAGCATCTTCTGTTATTCCGCTAATTTTTGCTTGAAGCATCAGGTGCGAGGTAACAATGGTTCCATCAACTAAATCAATGTCGCATTTGGTTTCGATACTTTCGATTTCAAACCCTTCTTCACTAATGTAGGCCGAAAGTTGCATCGTAAAACAGCCTGCGTGTGCTGCGGCGATAAGTTCTTCAGGATTAGTCCCCACTCCTTCTTCAAAACGAGATTTGAATGAATATTGGGTATCTTTTAGTGTGGTACTTTGTGTAGTTAGTTTTCCGGCTCCTTCTTTGAGTGAACCATTCCAGACTGCGGTTGCATTTCTTTTCATAATTATAAATTTTCTGTTTTCTCAAATTTAGTTCTTTTTAAAAAAAGAGTATAGTATATCCACTATTTTTAACTAAAATTTAAAATTAAATCAAAAAAAATTAACAAAAACGTGGTTAAAATAAATACTGTTTAATTTTAATAGTATCAGTAAATTCTTTATGTTTGCTTTTTGAAAAAGTATACTTTACTTACAAAAAAAACTAATTGACAACCAATAAAAAAAACTAATTAATCAGCAAATGAAATTAACTACAATTATTTTTTTATTATCGATTGTAATTTTACTAAATAGTTGTGCTTCAGGATACAAACCAATACAACCCGCTTCACTTAATTATATTTCGAACAACACACTTCATGGAGTAACGCTGGAATACAAATATGATTTATTAAATAAGAAATACGCAAAGAAAGAGACTAAAAAAGGGCTTCGACTAGTGGCTGTTAAAGTAAAAAACAACACTGAAAAAGATTTGGTTTTTGGAAAAGATATAAAATTAAATTTTGAAAGCGGAAATGAATTGTATCTATTGGAGAATGAAAAAACATTCAAATCTTTAAAACAAAGCCCAGCCTCCTATTTGTTTTATTTATTACTATCTCCAATTCAATTTTTTACCACAAAAACCAATTCAAACGGAATGACGGAGCAAACCAGCTCGACACCAATAGGACTGATTATTGGACCCGGATTAGCCTTAGGAAATATGATTGTTGCGAGTAATGCCAATAAAAAGTTCAAAACTGAGCTGAACGATTACTCCATTAATGGCAAAATAATAAAAAAAGGAGAAACTGTTTTTGGACTTATTACTTTTCAGTCTGATAATTATGGTGCTATTAAAGTTAGAGTAGAATAAAAATTACCCATAAAATAATAATAATAATAATAACCAATTCCATCTGACAATGAAAAAATTATCTCTTCTCGTTTTTGTATTTTTAGCTTTTAGCTGTAGTCCAAAAATCACTTCTAATTTTGAATCTTCAGAAAAACCACTAACAATTGAAGACCCCGTAGCCTTTCTTGATGTTCATCATGCAATTCCTGAAGGTGCCAAAAAAATAGGAAATGCCAGATATCAGGACAGTGGTTTCACAACCGATTGTGATTTTAACTCACACCTGACAAAAGCCCGAAAATTAGCCCGAGAAAAAGGCGCTAATCTTGTAAAAGTAACCGAAAAGAGAACTCCCGATATATGGAGTCTTTGTTATCGCATCAAAGTAGATTTCTATTATTATGACGGCGACGTAACCACAATCCCCCAATATAAATTACAACTTAATTAATTATACACACTCTAATGAAAAAAACAATCCTTATTTCTACATTATCCCTAGCGCTACTAATGAGTAGTTGTGCTACAATTGTTTCCGGCTCTAAACAAAAAGTAAATTTTAGAAGCAACCCTGCTGCTGCCTCTATTTTTATTGATGAAATCGAAGTAGGAAAAACGCCTTTTGAAATCAAACTGGAACGAAAAAAAGAACATCATGTGATGATTAAATTAGAAGGATACCAAACTTTTGAAACTAACTTGACCAAAAAATTCAATGCTTGGTATATTGGAAATATTTTATTTGGTGGCTTGATTGGTATCATTGTAGATCCTATTACTGGAGCAATTTACAACTTAACACCTAAAGAAGTCAATGCTGAAATGAATAAAGGAACTGCTTTCAAAGTAAATAAAAGTGAAGTGTACATCGCTGTCGCTTTAAATATAGATCCAAACTGGAAAAAAGTAGGTCAATTAGAAAAAATAAACTAATACTAAGTATTTACACCAAAAGCTAAGGTGGCAAAAATATGGTATTAGGTGTACTAAAAAGCACCGGTTTTGCCGTTCTCTTTTTATCCCTGTCATAAACTAAAAGCTGTAACGCTATTCCAAATCAAGAATAGAATTACAGCTTTTTTTTATATTGCACCTAGTAATCTTGTTGTTTACAGTGCTTAAAATATTTTCTCAGATTTCGTAAGCCCTAAGAAGAACAAAAACACATTAGAAAACTATTTTTAGCCCTTTTTTGTATCAAAAACAATTGAAAAAGTAGCCCCTTTATTTGTCCCACTGCTTTGTGCATAAATTACACCGTTGTGTCGTTCTACTATGTTTTTGCACAAATACAATCCAATTCCTGTAGAAGGCTCATTTGAAGTGCCAGACATACTCATTTTAGTGAATTTTTTAAATAATTCGTCACTCTGTTTTTGAACAAAACCTACTCCTGTATCCTTCACTTTTAAATACAGTTTAGTGCCATCAAGATACACATGAACCTCAATTTCACTATTTGGGTAGGAGAATTTTATAGCATTATCAATTACGTTGACTAAAACTCGAATCAACAACTCGTCGTCAATTGATAAAAGTGCTTCCTGAACGTCAATTGATAAAACTAATTTAATATTTTTGACCACTAATACCTGATCTAATTGTTTTGCCACCATAGAAAAAACAGGTGAAAATTGAATTAGGGAGTCCTGAGAATTTCTTTTTATAATTTGATCTTGTTCTTTTAATAATGTGATAAAACTTTCAATATAATGAAATTGTTCACCACTGGATTGAACTATTAACTCCGCTAATTCTTTTATATAATCCGAAGAATCCTCTTCTAAAATAAGCAATGCGGCCGATTTTGAATTTCCTACAAAATTTCTTAGATCATGCGAAAGCAAATAAACTAAATCTTGTTTTTCAGTAATGAAATTTTCGTTATCAGCTATTGATTCTTGAATATTACTCATTAACAACCCTGCTTCATCCGAAAAATTAGTTGGCAAAGAAGGTATTGTTCTGTCTTTTCTATAGGCAATTAATGACCTGGAAGCTACCTCAATTGGTTTAATTAGTTTTTTTAAAAAAAATAAAGTGACCGCTGTTGCTAATAAAGTAATAATCAGCGCAAAAATTAAAATAGAATCGGCTGAAATTGTTTTACTTGCATAAAGCACAAAAAATAACAATCCAATTAATGGAATGTGAATGCCTATAAATGCAACAAACAGGAATTTGAAGGCATAACTATTTTTGAGAAAACCAATCCGAGACAATTTTTCATACAACTGCATAAATTTATTTTTTTAAAATGCAAATGTATTAGTAAAAAATTACAGAACCCAAAAATTACAATTAATTTTTATCTTATTTGTAACACACAATGAATATTCTAAAAATAACTCATCAAACTACTTTCTTCGAGTGTCAATAAGATAAATAATTTTCCAGTGGTTGTCTTTTTTGAAAAGTGTAAACGCATTTACCTCAGTATGACATAGTGTACCATTAACATAAAACTCATACGTTGTCCAGACATGCGCCATGGCTCCGTTTATTTGAATGGAATACCTGAGAATTTTTTCTTGAAATTTTAAGCTATAGATTTATAAAATGCCCCCTGGTTTTTCATGAGAAAGCAAAGTGCCTTTTTCATTCTCAGCAATGGATTGCAATATCTTTGTATCATCACAAAGTAAATGCAATTGAGGTGAATCTCTGGCATGGAAGGCTTGAAAAAAAGTGTCAATTACGCTTTGAACTTCTTGATATTGAGACTTCTAATATACTGAGGAGAGCAATAAAGTCAGTACTAGAATTTTTCGTATGATTACTTTTTTGATTAATTTGTATCCGATATAATATAAGTGCTACATTTTCAACCTAAAATTATACATTTTAGTACCTTTACACTCTCAAAAAAGGAAATATGTCTGTCGCAAAAAAAGATTATAAAAGAATTACAACAAAGTCATTGATTGAAATGAAGGCTAATGGAGAAAAAATTTCGATGCTCACCGCATACGATTACACCATGGCAAAAATCGTTGATACGGCAGGAGTTGATGTAATATTAGTGGGAGACTCCGCTTCAAATGTTATGGCTGGTCATGAAACTACATTACCTATTACGCTGGATCAAATGATTTATCACGCCTCCTCTGTGGTAAGAGCCATTGAAAGAGCTTTGGTAGTGGTGGATTTACCCTTTGGAAGTTACCAATCCGATCCTAAAGAAGCCTTGCGCTCTGCCATCCGAATCATGAAAGAAAGCGGTGGTCATGCCGTAAAACTAGAAGGTGGTAAAGAAATTAAAGACTCTATCAAGAAAATATTAAACGCCGGAATTCCAGTTATGGGACATCTAGGTTTAACACCACAATCCATTTATAAATTTGGAACCTACACCGTTCGTGCCAAAGAAGAGGAAGAAGCTCATAAGTTAATCGAAGATGCTAAATTACTAGAAATACTAGGCTGTTTTGCCTTAGTTTTAGAAAAAATTCCAGCTCATCTAGCCGAAAAAGTAGCCCAAAGCATCTCGATTCCAGTTATTGGTATTGGTGCTGGGGGTGGTGTTGACGGACAAGTATTAGTAATTCATGATCTGTTAGGAATGAACAACGAATTCAGTCCTCGTTTCTTAAGAAGGTATATGAATTTATATGACGGAATGACAACGGCCATTGGCCAATATGTTGCAGATGTAAAATCAAGTGATTTCCCTAATGCAAATGAACAATATTAAATTTGACTTCTTAGATGAGTAGCCTTTAAGAGAATTTGATTATTGTCGAATACTCTAAGAGTATTGGAAATCCAACAATCTAAAAATCCAAATGAAAATAATTTCTACTAAAAACAACCTTCAAATCCTTCACGAAGACAATCATCTTATTGTAATTAACAAACGTGTAGGAGATATTGTTCAAGGGGACAAAACGGGTGATAAACCCTTATCAGATGTGGTTAAAGAATACATCAAAGACAAATACAACAAACCCGGGGAGGTTTTCCTGGGTGTTGTACATCGCTTAGATCGGCCAACAACCGGAATAGTTGTATTTGCCCGAACCAGTAAAGCTCTGACTCGAATGAATGAATTATTCAGTACCCGTGAAACTCAAAAAACATATTGGGCCATTGTCAAAAACAAACCTGCCAAGCCCACTGATACACTCGTTCATTATTTAAAAAGAAACGAAAAAAACAATAGTTCAAAAGCGCACGAAAAAGAAGTCCCTGAAAGCAAATTAGCCAGTTTAGAGTATACAATTATCAAAGAACTAAACAACTACTATGCGCTTGAGATCAATCTTCATACTGGAAGACACCATCAAATAAGGGCTCAACTTTCAGCGATTGGATTACCTATAAAAGGGGATTTAAAATATGGTTTTGACCGAAGCAATCCGGACGGAGGAATCCATTTGCATGCTAGAAAATTAATGTTCATTCATCCTGTTACAAAGGAAAATATAAAAATAATTGCTCCTGCTCCAAATGATGTGATCTGGAATGCCATTTAATACTAAAAAAACAGTATTTTACTTTCAACCTTTCAATAACTCAATAATAAATATTCACAAAAACAAATTGTATGAAAAAACTACCTATTATTTTTTGTTTCATTTCGTTCTTAAACATGACCGCTCAAGACCATTTTTCAGGAATCAATATGTCTACTAGAGTCGGAATACTTAATGCCGGTATGAATCCTGCGGAACTGTCTAATTTAAGTTCAAAATATGAAATAAATATTTTTTCGGCCAGCGTAAATGCTTCTAATAATAAAATAGGATTTAGTGATATTGTTAATGGTGAAAACTTAGAAAATTTGTTATTTACAGGAAATACCCCTGTAAATATGCGCGTAGATGCTGAAATATACGGCCCAGGTTTTGCTATGAAAATGGATAAATGGGCTTTTGGTTTTACTACAAAAGCTGCTGCAAAATTAAATTTAATTGATATTGACCCACAACTTGGTGCGGCGATCAATACCGGAAATCTTATTGGTTCTTCATCAATAAGCAATGATTACAACCAACGTTTAAATGGAACAAGCTGGGGAGAAATAGGAATTTCAGCAGCCAGAAACGTATTTGAAAATGAAAACCATAAATTTAATGCGGGTGCTACCTTGAAATTATTATTTCCAGGCTCGTACACCAACTTAGGCCTGGATCAATTTCAGGGAACCATTAATACTATTGGTGCCGAAGCGTATTTAAATAATACTCAAGCGTCAATGAATATTGCGTATTCCGGGAACTTCAATGATGGTTTTACTGATTTTAATAATTACTCTGAATCCGTTTTTGGAAAACTAAACGGAGTTGCAGCTGATTTTGGTGTAAATTACCAATGGAAAGACCAAGACGGTTACAAAATAAATGCGGGTATCGCAGTGCGAAATATTGGTACGATGACCTTCAAGGATGATGCAAATTCCTCTACTAATTATGCATTAAACATACAGTCTACTTTTTCTAACCCAAATGGTTTGGCATTAAGCCAATTTCAAAACACTACTACTTTAAAGGAAGTAGAAACCATTTTAGTAAACGACGGATACTTAACTAAAACCACATCCAGCAAAAACTTCAAAGTAACCTTACCTACTGTTTTCTCCGCCTATGCAGATATAAAAGTAATACCTAAATTTTTTGTTGCGCTTTACACACAACAAAAATTAAAGGATGACACCAGCGATAATCAGGTGACAACACAAAATGTGGTTTCTATTACACCTCGATTTTCTTTGAAAAATTATGAAATTTATTCCTCTTGGTCAGATAACGAAATTTCCGGAATTACTGGTGGTGTCGGGTTAAGAGTGTATGGCTTTTATATGGGATCCAGTTCTATAGTGACTGCTTTGGCCAGCGACAGTAAACAAGCTGATTTTTATGTAGGCTACCGACTTGGGTTAAAATAATAAATCTGTACCTTTAAAATCATAATATGAAAAATGAAAATAGTGTAGACTACCGAAAAGAATCTTTAAAAAAACTATTGCATACCATCATAAAACAGGAACAAGCAATTATTAAAGCGCTTTACGATGATTTTAAAAAACCAGCCTTTGAAGCCGTTTTAACAGAAACAAATTATGTCGTAAGTGATTTAAAAGAAACCATTAAAAACATTGATTCTTGGGCTAAACCCAAAAAAGTTCTCGCTTCTTTTTTGAATTTTCCATCGTCAGATTACATATATAGTGAGCCTTACGGAAATGTATTGATCCTTTCGCCTTGGAATTATCCGTTTCAATTAGCCTTATGCCCTCTGATTGCTGCTGTTGCTGCCGGAAATAAAGTAACCCTAAAACCCTCTGAACTTACCCCAAATACGTCTACTATAATAGCGAAAATTATAAATGAAACTTTCCCTGTAAAAGATGTCGTCGTCATTACCGGAGACGCGACTGTTGCTCAGGAATTATTAAAAAAACGTTGGGATTATATTTTTTTTACAGGAAGTGTTGCCGTTGGCAGAATTGTAGCAAAAGCTGCAGCCGAAAACCTAACTCCAGTTACGCTGGAATTAGGCGGGAAAAGTCCTTGTATTGTTGATGAAACTGCCAATTTAGAATTGAGTGCCCGCCGCATTGTCTGGGGAAAAATTATAAATGCCGGACAAACATGTGTTGCCCCTGATTACATAGTGGTGCACCATAAAATGAAAGCTACTTTCATAACTTTACTAATTCTGGAAATTGAAAAGGCACTAGGTCCAAATCCGGAAGAATCCCCTGATTACGCCAGAATTATCAATTTGAAAAACTGGCAACGCCAATTGCATCTATTGGAAAACCAAAAAATACTTTTTGGAGGTCAATACAATAAAGACACTTTATTCCTTGCTCCTACGCTATTGGACGAGCCAAAAATGGACAGTCCGGTGATGACCGAAGAAATTTTCGGCCCCATACTTCCTATACTCTCATACCATTCAGAGGCAGATATTGAAAAAATAATTTTAAGTTTCGAAAAACCATTATCCTTGTATTTATTCTCTCAAAACAAATCTTTTATTGCAGAAGTTTTACAAAAATATTCTTTTGGCGGTGGCTGTATCAATGATACCGTAATCCATTTAGCGAATAATCGCTTGCCTTTTGGCGGTGTTGGTACTTCAGGAATGGGAGCCTATCACGGAAAACGGAGTTTTGATACTTTTTCGCATAAAAAAGCCATTGTAAAAAGGGGGACATGGCTGGATTTACCCCTTCGGTATGCGCCTTACAAAGACAAATTAAAGACCTTTCAAAAAATATTAAAATGGATGTAACCCATGAAAAAACCGTCAGTGCATCCATAAAATACCGACGCTCAGTTCGGGTTTTTATAAATGAAACTATTGTGCGAAAAAAGTAAAAAAGTGTATTTACTTAGCCACAATATGGCAACAAGCTGGAAGCAGAATATTCAAAAAGAGAACAATTTGCTTTTCATTATTATCAAAAAATCGTTCCGTTGTTTTACTTTGATATCACAGGAATTATTGGAATAATCAAATTTATTGCATTTCAATTCATTGGGTTATTCAAACCCATATATGGACAGGTAAGACAAAGTGACATGCACATTGTAGCCCATAAAAGTGCCAGACTTACGGCACAAAATTTCATGATCAACATGACTGCTATAAACTATGATACGTGCCAAATGGAAGGTTTTGATTCGCTACGAATAAAAATATTACATTTACCGGCATCATCCGAAATTAATATGCTACTGGGTAGCGGAAAAGGAGTGTACGGAAAACGATTCAGAGTTCCTTTTGAATACGTTTATTTTGAAAAATAACAGAATAATTAACCCACTAAAACGACCAACAAATGTTGAAAACTACACAAAACCGAATACACGAAATAGAAAAAAATGGATATCCTTTAGATTTTGGAATCGTTTTTAACCATGCTTTTGAAAATTATAAAAAAATTGCGGTTTATGCCGGTTTAATTATTTTTGTGTTTTTTATACTGCTGATTGTTTTTGTATCAGTAATATTTGTTGCCTTTTTTGATTCTGCCATGATACTGGAAAAAATGAAACCGGAAAATTTACAACTGGAAAATTTAAGTTTAAACTTTATTTTAATTGTATCCGGGGTTTCTGTTTTACTATCGAGTTTATTTAGTCCTATTAGCGCCGGTTTAATCAAAATGGCGTATTGTGCTGAAAGAGATGAAGAATTTCATGTATCAACCATGTTTGAATACTATAAAATATCGTATTTCAAAGAACTCTTCATTGCTACTTTACTAATTTCAATTTTTAGCACCTTACTATCATCATTGATTGACTATGCACAAATACCCTTCATCGGATTTATTATCACAGTAACTATAACATTATTCACGATACTGACCATTCCACTTATTATTTTTGGAAACTTAAATGCTATTGAAGCTTTAAAATCAAGCATACTAATCGTGGTAAAACAACCGCTTATTTTGCTGGGTTTATTGGTAGTGGGTGCCATTTCTACATTAGTGGGACTCATTGGGTGTTGCATTGGTATAGTATTTACAGTACCCTTTATGTATTCTTTATACTATGCGATTTATAGTGAAATTATTGGTTTTGAAACTACACTAGAACCGGAACAAATGTTCTAATAAAACCGCTTTTTACTAAAAGCCAGAACATAATTACAAGCTGATTTTGGCTTTTTGTAAAAAATAATCTTATATTTATTTTTTACAAAAAGCCAAATCTAGTCTTTAAACCTAACAAACAGTTTCTATGGTGTTATACTGTAGCTTATTATTTACCATTGACTCAGAGTCAATTTTATTCAGCGTTTATAATTCTTTTGCAATCAATAATTTTTTGTGGATTGTAATTCCTGTTTTATTTGTTTTTCTAGTCTGTAAAATTTTTAAAATAAAAATACTATTAAGCAATTCCTTTATTAAATACTATAATGAAGAGGATAGTAAAAACATAGAAAACCAGCGCTATCTTTTATATTTGGGCATACTAATTCCGGTACTTGAAACCCTATTTGAAATTTTCAAAATAAGACCTCTAAGCTTACTGATTTCAAATCTTGGTATCGGTACTTTTTTACTGATTCTCTATTTTATCAGCAAAAAATCAGCTGTTGTGTTTCAAAACCTGGGAAAAATATTTATGATAGTGTATGTAATCTGTTTTAGTTACATATCAATAAATTTGATTTTTACACCCTCTGACAGCATACCTATAGCCGCTTTTGTACTAGCTTTATTCTTTTCGTATACCATCATCAAACCCACCAAACTATATTGGATTTTCCTTATGTGCGTATTTATCTTTTTATTTATACTGTATTTTTTTGAAATAATACCCTTACGATCAATCATTATTTTATCGAATTTCTCATTAATGATCCTAATTATAAACTACATACGGTACACCTCTTTATTAAAAATTACTGATAAACTACGTTTTACTAATGAAATTGTAAATAAAGGCAACTCTCTCATTCTTGCTACCAATAAAAAAGGAGAAATTGTATTTTGCAGTGAAAATGTAAAGACTATTTTAGGTTATTCAGTAAATGAAGTTATGGGATTGGGCTACTGGAAAGTTACTGAGGACAAAGAATTTTATGGTGAAGAGTATCATATTAATTTTAAGGATGATCAGTTGTTTACCAGCAAAGTAAAATGTAAAAATGGAGCATACAAACACATTCAATGGAATGATAAAAAATTCTCAGATGATTTGATCATTGGGATAGGACAGGATGTAACAAATGAAATTAAAATACAAAACCAATATAAAAATTTAATTGAAAATGCTATTGATCTAATTTTTGAAGTCGATAATGAAGGAGATTTTATATTTGTCAATGATTATACTATTAAATCTTTGGGATACAAAATAGATGAAATCATAAATCGAAATTATTCAGAATTTATACGAGAAGATTACCTTATCAGTATCAAAGATCTCTACCAGAATTTATTAATAAATGAAAATTATTTTTCTACCATTGAATTTCCATTGATAAAAAAGGATGGGCAAGAATTGTGGGTTTCCCAGAAAGTGATTATCCGGAGAAATGAATTTGGAGAAGTGGTAGCTTATTCTAGTATTGCCAGAGATATCACTAAGTTTAAAGACATAGAAAACGATATTAAAATACGTCAGGAAAAAGTAGAGGAATACAATGAAGCTGTAAAAAAACTATCAACAACCAACTTTAGTAATTACAAAAACCTGGATGTTAGTGTGATGAAAATAATTGAATTAGCTGCTAAAGTATCAAAGTGCAATCGGGTAAGTTATTGGAAATATACCGAAGATACAATTACCTGTGAAAATTTATATGACTTGGACCATAATTCTTATTCTAAGGGCTCCGTTTTAGAAAAGAAAAATTATCCTATTTATTTTGAGTCCATCAAAAACAAAACACAAATCAGTGCTCCTGATGTTTTTAATAAATATGAAATATCAGAATTTATAAATGACTATTTTTTAAAAAACGATATCAAATCACAACTTGCCATTCCCATTTTCATAAATGGAGATTTATCTGGAACCATTAGCTTTGAAACAGTAAAAACACAACGATACTGGGACAACGAGGACATTATTTTTGCCCGAACCATCTCGGATATTATATCGTTGACTATGATTTCTCACAGTCGGTATGAAACAGAGAAGAAATTAGAATACAAGAGTGAACTTTTATCTGCTATGGCACTTTGTACAGAGAAATTTTTGAACAGCAATGACATCAACGATATTTTCTCAGATGTACTCATTATTATGGGTAAAACTACAAAATCCCATAGAGCGTATTACTACGAAAATGATAGTAATACAGGTTTTATTAGCCAAAAATACAGATGGATAATTAACAATCATAAAATAACGGAAAACAATATTAAACTTCAAAATCTACCACATGTGTTTTTTGAAGAATTGTTGATACCGCTTTTAAACAACAAAGTTTACGATGCAATAATTTCAAAAATTGAGAATCCTTCCTTAAGGAATAAATTAGAAAATCTTGATGTTGTAGCAATAATCCTTTTTCCAATTTTTATCAAAAATAGGTTTCATGGCTTTTTGGGATTTGATGATACTCAAAATGAGAGATGTTGGTCCGAAGATGAGGTCAATATTTTACAAACATTAGCTAGAAACATAGCCTCATCAATAGAACGTATTACGAACGAGACCGCGATATATGAAAGTGAAGAGAAATTTAGATTATTAGCCAATAATATTCCAGGAACCGTTTATTTATCAAATTATGATGAAAACAACACAAAGATCTACATTAATGATGAGATTGAAAAGCTTACCGGATATCCAAAAAATGATTTTCTAACGAACCATTTATCCTTTATTGATTTAATTCATCCCGAAGACAAATTAAAAACCATTGCTACTCAAAAAAATGCAATAGATACTAAAATTCCGATTCATATTGTTTACCGGATTATACACAAGAACAAAACGGTTGTATGGGTGGAAGAATTTGGTGATACCATATACAAAGATGGGAAAATTGCATTCTTGGAAGGAATTTTTATTGATATTACAGCAAGGAAACAAACCGAAACCATAGTCAAAGAAAAAGAACTAGCAGAAGCTGCCAATAAAGCAAAATCAGAATTTCTGGCCAATATGAGTCATGAAATAAGAACACCGTTAAATGGGATTATTGGATTCACAGATTTGTTAATGAAAACACAACTTGGCTCAACCCAAGAAAAATACATCAATACAGTAAAACAATCCGCATATTCCTTGCTGGATATCGTAAATGACATTCTTGATTTTTCAAAGATTGAAGCCGGAAAACTAGATTTACACATTGAAAAATATAACGTAAAAGATGTTCTGGGTCAGATTATTGATTTAATATTATACGAATCCAACCAAAAAAATCTAAGTTTAAAACTAAATATATCGTCTGAAATTCCTGAATATTTTTGGATAGACATTGTCCGATTAAGACAAATTTTAATTAATTTATTGTCAAATGCTGTAAAATTCACAGAAAAGGGTTCCATTAAATTAAATGTTTCTGTGATTGAAAAAATTGATGCGTCGCATGTTAAGATTCGATTTGCAGTGATCGATACAGGAATTGGAATATTAGAAAAAAACAAATATAAAATTTTTCAGGCTTTTTCACAAGAAGACAGTTCTACGACAAGAAAATATGGAGGAACAGGATTAGGCCTGACAATTTCAAACCAATTACTTGGTATAATGAACAGTACCCTGCAACTGGAAAGCACCATCGAACTGGGAAGTACTTTTTATTTTGATTTAGATTTAAAAACCAGCAACGAAACTCCAAAAAATAGTACTGATCCTGAAATAGATCTAGATAAAAAAATACCTATTACAACCGTCAAAAATGCTAAAAAACTAAGCGTTATGATTGTAGAGGATAACAAAGTAAACATGTTACTGCTTAAAACCATTATCAAAAATTTATTTGTAAATCCAATAATTTTCGAAATAGTCAACGGCAAAGAAGCTATCGAAAAATTTGAAATACTCCGGCCTGATCTTATTTTTATGGACATTCAAATGCCCGAAATGAATGGTTACGAAGCAACAAAAATAATAAGAAGCTTGAGTTCGGGTAAAAACCTGCCTATTATTGCAATAACTGCGGGCACCGAAAAAGAAGAGAAAGAAAAATGTCTCGCTGCAGGAATGAATGATTATATTTCAAAACCTATAGTCAAAGGAGTCATTGAGGAAACAATTGCTAAATGGATACTGTAGCCAACTATTTTTCTTTTAATTTATGTACATTTTATTTAAGTACATGACAAAAAGCTAAACAGATTGTTTTCTAAAGACTTAAATCCTGTCAAAAGAAATTTTGACAAGTAATCTAATCCGATAGCGGATTTGCAAGCTGATTTTTATGCGGGCGTATGAACACATTACAATCAAAAAATGAATGATTTACAGGAGGAAGGTGATATTGATGAAGCTTTAAGTGCAGCACATGCAGTTGGTGATGATGCGATTCAAGCTAAAATTCAAGGACACATTGTTCCGGAATCCTTTACACACGGAAGTTCCGCACAACGGAAAGTCTGGTTTATGAAAGGGTATCAATCTGGAGATATTACTCAAGGCGATACTTTTGTAGGAATTAATTAAAAAAGTGTTTAGTCTAATATGAATACTGAACTTTACATTATTTTCCTTTTTTAACTTAGATAATTGGTACCACCAAAGCTTTAGTATAGGAACGGATTAAAAATAACGTACTCGCTTTAAGTAAACAAAGTTAAACAATAAAACCATAACAGGGAAATTAGCAGTACCTTTGCGCCAAATTAAAGGAGTAAACTAAATAATAGTGTTTGCTTCATAAACACCATTTATGTCATTTAACTCATTAGGCTTATCGGATGCTTTACTTAAAGCCATCAGCAAAAAAGGATACACAACCCCTTCTCCAATACAACAAAAAGCAATTCCACCCATTTTAGAAGGCAAAGATGTATTAGCATCCGCACAAACGGGAACAGGAAAAACGGCTGGTTTTACACTGCCTATTTTACAATTATTATCGCAAGGGCAACAGTTGCGACAAAGGCCCATTCGTGCTTTAATATTAACGCCAACCAGAGAATTAGCCGCACAAATATTAGCCAATATAAAAGAATACAGTGAATTTTTAGACTTAAAAAGCACCGTTATTTTTGGAGGTGTAAACCAGAATCCACAAGTTACCCAACTGCGTCAGGGTATCGATATTTTAGTCGCCACACCAGGTCGGTTAATCGATTTGCAAAACCAAGGATTAATATCGCTTGCCAAAGTTGAAATCTTAGTTTTAGATGAAGCGGATCGCATGCTAGATATGGGTTTTGTACGAGACATTGAGCGCATTATAAAAGTATTACCTGCAAAAAGGCAAAATTTGATGTTTTCGGCAACCTTTTCAACAGATATAAAGAAATTGGCCATGGGCATTTTGCATCATCCCGTTCATGTGGAAGCAACCCCAGAAAATACAACCGTGGATGCTATTACTCAAATAGTGTATCCTGTTGCCAAAGAGAAAAAAACAGAACTCATCATTAAATTGATTACAGAGGGAAACTGGAAACAAATTTTGGTTTTCACCCGTACGAAACAAGGTGCTAATAAGCTGACGGAAAGCATGATTAGTGCCGGAATTAAAGCAGCTGCTATTCACGGAAATAAAGGCCAGGGAGCACGTACCAAAGCCTTGGCGGGCTTCAAAGACGGAAGCCTGACCGCGTTGGTCGCTACAGATATTGCGGCCAGAGGTCTGGATATACCATTATTACCACATGTGGTCAATTTTGAATTACCCAACATTCCAGAAGATTACGTTCACCGCATAGGCCGTACAGGAAGAGCTGGAGCTAATGGAGAAGCTATTTCATTATTCAGTCCGGACGAAACAGTCTTTCTACGTGATATAGAAAAATTAGTGGGTTTGAAATTACCTAAAGAAAACATCAAAGGTTTCGAGCCAGATCCTAACGCTTCCAAAGAACCTATCAAACAAGGACAAGGAAGACAACAACGCGATTCAACTCCGCGAAAACCAAAAACAGAGACCACAAACCGCACCAGCAATAACAGTTTTGGTCCAAGACGCCCGAGTCAAAATAATGATCGACGTTAAACTAAATAATAGTTTAAGAAAATACATTTTTTTTAGGAGCAGAACGAGTTCGTTTTTTAAGAACGTATTTCCCGCTATACACTACAATCTTTACACCCTGTCAGAGTTTTGAACCCTGACAGGGTGTAAAGGATTTTCATTTCTATCGGGGCTATTTAGATCGTTTTTATTTTTATCATAGCATTTTGTATTTAACTCTTTGAAAAACAAAGTCGAGCTCGTTTCCCGCTGCGCGCTGCGCAAAGTCTCCGACTTTGAGTATGTGTTTTTCAGTCTCCGACTGATCTTAAAACCCCGATAGGCGGATTTGCAATGGGGCTATTCAAACCGCTTAATCGGGGCTCAAAACTACTCTTGTTGGTTTCAACTATATCCAAAAGCACAGCTATCATTGACCATCAGCAGATTGTTTTTCTTATAAGACAATAACTATTTATAAAAATTCTGCAAAATCAGAAAATGTTTAAAGAACTTTTGTTAAAAGAATGGCTGAATGATATTTATTTCTATTAATAGTTAATTTTATATTAGCATTCAAAACACAATACTTGATCCAATTAATTTAAAATTTTAAACGTAAAAAAGGAGCTCTGCTATACAAACAGAACTCCTTTTTAACTTTAAAACTAAATTTTTATTTAATACCCATCATTTTGAGTTAAGTTTTTATTTACATCTATTTCTCTTCTCGGAATAGGTAAAATTAAATTATTGGCATCGTAAGGAAGAGATCCAATATTTTGTTTTAATCGTTTTGCATCAAATAAAGCAAATCCTTCAAAAGATAATTCTCTTTTTCTTTCCATTAAAATAGTAGCCAAATCAACAGTGATAAATAGAGCTGCACCCGAACGTTGGCGTAGTATATTAACATCATTAACAGGAGAAAGCCCTGTAACCGTTCCTAGTCTAAAATTAGACTCAGCCCTTGTTAAATACATTTCAGCTAGACGTAGCATTGGTATATTCGCAAATTGGCTTTTCCATTTTGTTGTACACCACCATTTTGCTTTGTAAAAGAAATCGGCTCTCTTATCATTCGGATCATCATAAATATCCCAATGCTGTGATAAAATTTCCACATCTGGATTTCCCACGCGACCTCCAAAAGCAGAACCGGCCCAAAACACATTAAAATCATTAGAGCTAGCATCCTGACTCGTTATTTGCCAAGCAAATAAATCTTCATTTGAATTTTCTAAATTATTAAATGCTTGTGCAAAAGTAGTCGTTAAAGTCGCGGAACTTTCATTAATAACGATATCAGCCATATTTCGGGCATTGGCATAGTCTCCTTTTTGCAAATAAACTCTAGCAAGAAGTGCCGCTGCACTGTATTTTGTTGCAAAAATATCATTCGATGCTGGTAACAAAGTGTAAGCATCTTTTAAATCCGCAATAACCTGAGTGTATACTTCTTCTAAAGTGTTCCTTTTAGGAAATTCAATCTGACTAGGATCCAGCACCCCTCTAAGAACAATAGGAACTCCAAGCTGACTATTTACGGATCCCGAAACATAGGGTTTCGCAAATAATCGTGCCAAATCAAAATATACCAGACCTCTAAGGAATTTTGCTTCTCCTTCGGTAACATCTTTATCAGCCACGTCGGTGATTACAGCTAAATTATCAAGTACGATATTAACGTGATTACTAATTCCATATCCGTTTAGCCAAATACTTGCAACAAAACTATTGTCCGTTAAAATAGCTTTCTCATTATATTCTCCTGGTTGAATATAAGTTCCGTTCCAATAAAGATCACCATCATTGGCCAGTAATTCTGAAGCTAGTGCGATTCCACCGCCATAACTAGAACTGGACCTCGCAACACCGTAAGCATTGATTAAAATCTTATGTATGTTCTCTGGAGTTGAAATGGCTACCTCTTTTGAAATGGCTTGTTCCGGCTTAATATCCAAGTTATCATCACAACCCACAAAGAAGATAGTAAGTAATGACATTAAAATTATTATGTAGTTATACTTTTTCATAAATGTTTTATTTATAGATCAATATTTAATCCAATAGTAATTGTTTTAGCAGGAGGAGCGGAATAAAATGCAATTCCTTTTTGAATATTAGAATCGCCATTATTATCAAAAGAGGCTTCTGGATCATATCCACTATAATTAGTAAAGGTTAGCAGATTGACTCCTGTTAAGTAAAGTCGCACCCTGTCGACAGACAATTTTTGAATGAGTGTTTTAGGAAGCGTATATCCTAAAGATAAATTTCTTAATCGAACAAAATCAGTTTTTTCTAAATAACGTGTTGAGGCTTGTTGCCCGTTTGTAGAATACATTCTGGCTTGAGGTACCATAGTAATATCCCCCGGATTTTGCCATCTATTTAACTGATCCGTTGTTTGATTGTCTTCATATCGGGCATTCCCTGATTGGAATTTCCCACCTTCATTATACATAGAAGATCCCCATTCGCCTTGAAAAGTAAAAGAAAAATCAAAATTTCTAAAAGATACCGTATTGGTCATTCCTGTCATAAACGTAGGATATGGACTTCCTGAAATTACTCTTTGTGCTTCACTATAATTATTAGTTGTTGATTTATCTAAACTACCATCTGGATTTGCCGTATTTCGATAAAATAAAGCATCTCCATTTGCGGGGTCAACCCCAGCATATTCCACTATATAAAAAGAGGAAATGGTTTCACCTACCCTAACAATATTATGTCCAGCTACAATATCTCCACCAGGCAAAGCAGTCACTTTATTATCTAAAGTCGAAAGGTTTAAAGACGTTTTCCAATTAAAATTAGTTGTTTTGATATTGGTAGTATTCAATACAAATTCAAACCCTTTATTAGTCAAAGATCCTACATTACGAGTTAAAGAACTCCAGCCTGAAGTTCCCGGAAGTGGTTCATTTAATAAAAGATCATTTGTTTTTTTAACGTAATAATCAATTTCACCGCTTACTCTGCTATTCAATATTCCAAAATCAATTCCCACATCAAATTGATTTGTCTTTTCCCATTTTAAATCTTGATTTACCAATTGAACTGGATTAATTGCTGATCGTTGATTATAGGAGGATCCTTCAAAAAGACCTAAACTAGCAAAGTTGCCAATACCTGCATTTCCCGTTACTCCAAAACTTCCTCTAACTTTTAATAAGTTGATGACACCACTGTCTTTCAAAAAATCTTCTTCAGAAATAATCCAACCTGCAGAAGCAGCAGGAAATACTCCGTATCGGTTTGATACTCCAAATCGCGAAGAACCGTCATAACGTATGCTTCCTTTTAAGAGGTATTTATCCATAAATGAAAAAGTAGCTCTACCAAAATAGGAAAGAAAATTATACTTTGTTCTACTTGAAGATCCAGCTATTATTTCAGAAGCACTTTCTATAGTTTGCAGCGCATCTGACGGAAATCCTGTTCCCGCAACATATTGCCTGCTTCGAGAACTTTCTTCAAAGCTCATTCCTCCAACAAACTCTACGTCATAATCCTCATTAAATGTTTTAGCATAAGTAAAATAATTATTAATACTGTACTTATCTGACTGAACTGCATTGGCATCTGCATAACCATTAGTAGAAACAGATTCCGTCAGACTTCCTGAAAAATATTCTTCCGTTTGATTGTTATTATCATAGCCTAACTCTGTTTTAAAAGTCAATTCAGGCAAAATTTTATATTCCAAATAACTATTCATTAAAGTTCTAAAAATATTTACTCCCCAACTTCCATTGAATTCTTGCATTAAAAAATTATAATAGATGGTAGATTGATTGTTAGGTGTCACCCCATCGTCTAAATAAGCGGGAGATAAAGGGGATTGTGCCACCGCTTGCAATGGAGTTGCAAAAGAATTATCTGATCCAATTCTTGCAATATTTGTTTTACTTAAACTCGTATTAAGTCCCACTCTTAATCTATCGGAAACTTTATGATCTAAATTCCCTCTATAAGAATAACGCTCCATACTGTTCCCTCTAATAATTCCTTGCGTGTTATTATAACCACCTGAAATAAAGAATACCGTTTTTTCATCACCTCCTGATATAGAAAAGGTATGGTCTTGAACTGATCCTTTTACCAAGGCTAAATCTTGCCAATCCGTATCAACTTCATTAATTCTCCAATTTTTACCATTCCCCTGTTGATCAAAAACACCTCCAGGTTCCGTTAACCATAAATCCGCAGCTCCATAACTATTTGCAGAAGCTTCGGTAAAAAGCTCCGTATATTGTGCTGTATTTAACCAGCTCATTTTATTGGTTGCTTCGCTCCAACCTGCAGAGGTGTTCAAAGAGATTTTCGTTTTCCCAGATTTCCCTTGTTTAGTTGTAATCAAAACAACTCCATTCGTTCCTCGAGCTCCGTAAATGGCGGCAGATGAAGCATCTTTTAATATTTGAATAGATTCAATATCATTAGGATTTAATGAAATTAAAGGATTAATAGGGGCGCTTCCCGTACTTTCATTATCATTTATCAATGGCAACCCATCGATTACGTATAAAGGCTCTTGAGACGAAGAAATACTAGAAATTCCTCTTATTCTCATTTTCACACCACCTTCTACTTTACCATTTATTTGAGTAATTTGGACACCCGCAGCTTTACCAACAAGTGCATTTTGCAAATTTGCTACTGGAATTTGATTAATTTGATCAGAAGAAATAGAAGCGATGTTATCCGTTAATTTACGCTTGGATTGTTTTCCAAAACCAATTACTAGAACTTCTTTTAGCTCAGCCGAATCTTCTTTTAAAATTAAATTTAGGGTACTTATCCCTGCTACACTTAATTCCTGAGTTTTTAATCCAATGTAACTAAAGATTAAAACGGCATTAGAGCCAACATTTTTAATCGTAAAATTTCCATCCATATCTGTAAGTACGCCATTGGTTGTTCCTTTAACTAAAATAGTGGCTCCTGGAAGGGGACCATTAGAATCCGACACTCTACCAGAAACCTCTTGTGAATAGGTCATAGTAGTACAAAACATCGTTAGAAACACCATCAAGCCTTTGAGTAGACTATTTTTCATAAATAATAAATAAGTTAGTTAATACCTGTTGTTATTTGTTATAATTTTAACAAATATACACAAATAAGTTAAGAAAATATTAATTGATAACTGATAATAATCAAAAGAGAAGGAATTAAATTTAAAATAGGAAATCATTTACCAAGCGTTAAAGAGTATCGCTTTGAATGAAAAAATTTAAGCAATAAAGCCTAAAACATTAAAAATCATAACTTTAGAATACAAAACAAGGAGGTGATAATTTGTTTTTAAAAGGTATAAAAATCTTAAAAAATTATACTCATTTTTAAAAAATAAATAAAATATAGGTTAGCACGTGTTAAAATAATAAAATATGAAATTAAAATTTGGTATTCATACAAAAAAAAGAAAATATCGTTTACATTTTTTAACAAAAAACAAAGTACTATTAAATAGTAAATTTCCGTTTTTCCGTGAGAATTCAGAACAAGAGAATAATCAGTCATAATGTAAATCCCTTTCTTTTTGAATCGATTGCAAAACTGACTGTATTCTCTAATTTATTTTTAATTTTATGCTCTACAAAACCATAACTCTTATACTCTTTTGGAACATAAACCAGAATTAAATGTTTTTTAAAGCGAATAATCTCTGTTGTTTGTTTTAAAACGGAAATATTTATTGCCTAAACCAAAAGATATCGGATGCCTTATATCCAATACATTTTCTATGACTATGCCGATGAAAGTGGACATTCTATAACATCTCCACGAATTGAGGCTGAAATGGTTGTGTTTTTTGCTTTTTTACAAACTGCAAAACGCTATTTTAATTTCACATCGAATCCTGTTTTTTTGATTACTTTTATCATTTTCTCATTCGAAAAGAATCAATGCAGGCTTTTAAACTTGGAGGAATAGAATCCAATAATTACAAAAAAAAATAAAATATAGAAAAAATAATGTTCACTTTCTTTAAATATCAGTTTTTCTACTTGAAAGCTAGTCTTGTATTAAATTTAAAAGTCTTGTATTAAAAAATAAATTGTATTTTGGATCAATTCGATAGTTAATCCCATAGAAATTAATTGTAATTTTTTAACTAAAAAGATGAAAAATGTTGTAATAAACTCGATACTGATTATGAAAAAACTGTTATTTCTTCTACTGTTTCTTGTTCCCATTATCATTTTTTCACAAGAATCCAAAAAAATTGCTCATATTGATTCAGTACTGAATTATTTGCATCAACGACAACTTTTTAACGGCAGCCTATTGATTGGAAAAGAAGGAAAAATCCTTTATAAAAAAACATTTGGCAATGCAGACCCAAAAAATGACACTCCCTTAAATAATTCTTCAGCATTCAACCTTGCTTCTGTCTCCAAGCAGTTCTTTTCGATGATGATTATGATATTAAAAGAACAAGGTAAATTGAATTATGACGAATCTGTACAAAAATATTTACCAAACTTTCCATACAACAACATCAGCATTCGTCAACTGATGAATCATACTTCGGGACTTCCCGATTATTTCGAAATAGCGAAAGGCGACATGACATTGCTCGATACACTCAGCAATAAATCGCTGTTGGAATTACTAGCCCTCAAAAAACCAAATCTTGTTTTTCAGCCAGGAGAAAAATGGCAGTACTGCAATACTAATTATGCCATACTTGCCTCCGTCCTGGAAATGGTTTCTGGTAGCACGTCCGACAAATTTTTTCAGCAATATATAGCTGCTCCACTTAAAATGAACAACAGTTATGTCTATCATTTGAAGATGAAATCCTATCCGCCATCACGCGTTTTTGGTATGCGATATGAAGGAGGAAAATCATTGTCTAATGACCTGATTCGTTTTGATGGCGTAGTTGGCGATGGCAATGTATATGCTTCGGCAGAAGATCTATATAAATGGGATCAGGCACTCTACACCGGAAAAATTTTAAACAAATCAAGCTTCACAGAAGCGATCACATCCGGGAAACTAAATAATGGTGCCGAAACTAAATATGGTTTTGGCTGGGACATAATAGAGCCTGGAAAAACGGTGGCACATACTGGCAATTGGGTTGGTTTCAATGCCGCCATCATTCGATACATCGATAAAAATCAAACACTAATTATACTTGACAATTCTTCTAATTCTTATGCAAACAAGTTGATCCCGAATATTTGGGAAGAAAAACCCATTGCACTTCCACAAACCCAGCTTATTACCAATATAAAAGTAATTGATGGAACGGGCCTTCCGGCTTATGCCGCTAATGTTCGCCTTGTGGATGATCGCATACAAGACATCGGATCACTAAAGGTTTTCAAGAATGAAAGTACTACCGACGGAAAAGGAAAAGTACTGGCTCCTGGTTTTATTGACAGCCATAGTCATCATGCCTCAGGACTTGATGAAAACCCTGAAGGAATCGCAGCAACAAACCAAGGTATTACAACTATTGTAATAGGGCAAGATGGAGAATCAGTACCCATCGACACAATACTTTCATCGATAAAAAAAATCCCCGTAAGTATAAATATCGCTACATACACCGGACAGGCTTGGTTACGCGAAAAAATAATGAAGGATGATGTAGGTAGAAAAGCTACTACTCTTGAAATTGATGCTATGAAAATTTTGCTAGCATCTGAGATGGATAAAGGTTCGCTTGGACTTAGCACTGGACTTGAATACGAGGCAGCTTATTACAGTAGTCGCGATGAAGTAGTTGAACTTGCCAAAGTAGCTGCCTCCAAAGGCGGGCGTTACATTAGCCACATTCGCAGCGAAGATATGTATCTCGATGAAGCTATTGATGAAATTATTGATATTGGAAGAGAGGCAAAAATTCCTGTTCAAATCTCTCATTTAAAAATTGCCATGCGTAGTAGATGGGGCAATTCTGGTCTTATTCTTAAAAAATTACAACAGGCACGACTCGAAGGTATCAATATCACAGCCGATGTATATCCTTATACCATGTGGAATTCTACGCCGAGGGTTTTATTTCCAGAGAAAGATTTTGACAATCTCGCCAGTGCTGAATTTGCAACACAAGAATTGTTTGATCCTGCTAATTCAGTAATGGTCCGTTACGCACCAAGTCCTACTTGGCAAGGAAAAACGGTGACCGAAATTGCTGCAATAAATAATGAAACTGCTGCGCAGGCGCTCTTGCGCATCATTCGCGAGACATCAGCAATCGGTCAGGATGGAACTATTGTGGCAAAATCAATGAGTGAAACTGACATCAGCAATTTCCTCAAGTGGCCTTTTAGCAACGTCTGTTCTGATGGGTCGATGGGTGGACATCCTCGTGGACATGGTTCTTTCTCCCGAGTGCTGGGTCGCTATGTCCGTGAGCAAAAACTGATACCACTAGAAACGGCCATACAAAAGATGACTAGCTTATCTGCAGAAAACGTAGGCATAAAAAATCGCGGACTCATTGCCACAGGTTACTTTGCCGATTTAGTCTTGTTTGATCCTAATACTATAATGGATAATGCCACAGTAAGCAATCCTACGGCTCTTTCCACAGGAATACAGAGCGTATGGGTAAATGGAAAACTAGTTTATAACGAGCAAAAATCAGTTCCGAATTTTACGGGTAAGTTTATTAAAATGGAAAAAAATTAAATACAAAAAAGCAATCAAAATAATTATAAAACACCTAAAACCATGAACAAATCTATTTCAATTTCTAAATTTCATTTTATAATTTTTCTATTATTGGCCTTTTGTTCCATTCAAGCTCAAACTCCAAAAGGAACCTTATTTATCATTGGCGGTGGAAACAGATCAGATAAACTGATGACCTGTTTATTGTCCCTTTCTAAATTAGAAGCAAAAGATTATATCGTCGTATTACCCATGTCCAGCGAAGAGCCAGACAGTGCCTACATTTACTTCAATGATCAGCTAAAAAGGCTAACGCCAAATCCCATAGTGATGCTCAATTTTGATAAAAAAACCGCAACTAATCCAAAATGGATTGACTCTCTTCAAAAGGCAAAACTCATTTTTATAAGTGGAGGCGACCAAACCCGATTCATGGATATCGTCAAAAACACTCCCATTAAAACAGCCATTCATCAAGCCTACAAAAACGGAAGTACCGTTGCCGGAACAAGTGCTGGAGCAGCGGTAATGTGCGAACACATGATCACCGGAAATCAAAAATTAAATCCGGTATATACTGGAACTTTTGACAACATACGCCACAATAATCTCGAAACAACAGAGGGTTTAGGCTTAATGAAAAACGTGATTATTGATCAGCATTTTCTAAAAAGAAGTCGATACAACCGTTTATTATCTGCTATGGTAGAATTCCCTTCTCACGTCGGAATAGGAATTGATGAAGCCACAGCTATCATTGTTCAAAATAAAACTATAGAAATTACAGGAGAAAGCGAAGTTATCGTAATCAAAAATCCAAAAGGGATTCAAAAGTCAGGTACAAATAATCTTATATCCATAGAAAGTCTGGAAATGAGTATTTACAATAATGGTCAAAAATTTAAAATATAAAATTATTATCCAATTATAAAAACGGTCTGAAATTTATCTTACTTACGCTTATGTAAACTCTCCGGTATTTATCAGAATTCCAACTACTAAGAACACAACACCACAAACCGCACCAGCAATAACAGTTTTGGTCCAAGACGCCCGAGTCAAAATAATGATCGACGTTAAACTAAATAATAGTTTAAGAAAATACATTTTTTTTAGGAGCAGAACGAGTTCGTTTTTTAAGAACGTATTTCCCGTTATACATTAAAATCCTTATTAGGGCTGAACACCAGCCCTAATAAGGATTTTCATTTCTATCGGGGCTATTTAGAGCGTTTTTATTTTTATCATAGCATTTTGTATTCAACTCTTTGAAAAACAAAGTCGAGCTCGTTTCCCGCTGCGCGCTGCGCAAAGTCTCCGACTTTGAGTATGTGTTTTTCAGTCTCCGACTGATCTTAAAATTCAAAGATTCAAAAAACAAAATCGGTTAAAAACCGAAAGTCACTTCCTCAAAATCCGAGATTTTGTGGAACGTTGTGATAAACATCTGAAATTAAAAATTGTTGATCAAAAACCCCAACTCTGCTCCACTTTACACTGAAAACTGTTGTTTCCAAATACAACAATAATTTAAAGCTTTATTTTACAAATAAGTATTCTATTCATATGTAGATAATATTTGTTTTTTATAGGAATATGGTATCGCCAGATCTTCATTGGTGTTTGCGACAGCTTCTGTCATGGCGATTTCATACGTATTCAAATCTAGCTTAAGAATAGTACCTACTCTGCTAAACTCTTCATTAATCTTTGCATTCAAGATTAGTTGTTCATTTGTTATTGGATGATTAAAAATTAACTGATGTGCATGAAGCATCATTCCTTTCAGTTCAAAATTCTCCAACCATAATTTATTTTGCTTGTTACAACCATGTGGCCGACTTCCTAAAATGGGATGAAAAATATGTTTGAAATGTTTTCGTAATTGATGCATACGTCCAGTTTCAGGAATCGCTTCTACCAAACAATATCGTGACGTTGGTTGATTGTTAAATTCTAACTCAATTTCGGTAGTTTGCAATCGATGAAAGTAGGTTATTGCATTTTGTATAACACCATCATCATTGGTTAAATCATAATCAATCGTTAGTTCTTCGGGTGACCAACCACGTAAAATTGCTAAATACTTTTTTTCGACTTCGCGCGTGGCAAAACGATCATTCATAATTTTTAAAACCTTTTTATCCAACGCAAATAACAAGACACCAGATGTTTTGCGATCTAACCGATGAATAGGATAAACGTGTCGCCCTCCTATTTGATTTCTCAATTCTTGAATAGCAAAAACTTTTGCATCACGCGCATAGAATGATTTGTGAACCAACAAGCCACTTGGTTTATTAATTGCTATAATATATTCGTCTTGGTAAAGAATTTCTAACATTTGGCAAAAATAAAAGAGATTTCTATCGAAATCTCTTTTTTAACTTATTTATTTCTATTCTTTTCTTTTTCCCCCGCTAGCGCGAAGGTATTCTCATTTTTGCAGCCGTGAAACATCTGAAATCTATTTTAGCCCAACCACCCATCACGATCCAAACTTCTATACTGAATCGCTTCAGCAATGTGGCTGGAAACCACTATTGGAGCCGCATCGAGATCAGCGATAGTTCTAGCCACCTTCAAAATTCGATCATAGGCCCGAGCCGAAAGATTCAAGCGTTCCATCGCTGTTTTCAATAATTGTTTTGAAACATCGTCCAAGGCACAATATTCCCGAATGTGTTTGGTATTCATTTGGGCATTGTAATGGATATTTTCCATTTGCTCAAAGCGTTCGGTTTGAATTTCACGAGCCGCAGTCACTCTTTTGCGAATGTCTACACTACTTTCTGCTTTTTGATCATCCGATAATTTTTCGAAAGGGACTGGTGTCACTTCGATATGAATATCAATTCTATCTAATAAAGGTCCTGAGATTTTACTCAAATACCGCTGCATTTCATGTGGTGAAGAAGTTTGTGGCGAATCCGGATCGTTGAAAAAACCACTTGGACTCGGATTCATACTTGCCACCAGCATAAACGAGGATGGATAAGTAACTGTAAATTTAGCTCTGGAAATAGTCACTTCTCGATCTTCCAGTGGTTGGCGCATCACTTCCAGAACATCGCGTTTAAATTCCGGCAATTCATCCAGAAACAAAACGCCATTGTGCGCCATTGAAATTTCGCCGGGTTGCGGATAACTGCCGCCGCCAACAAGCGCCACATTCGAAATAGTATGGTGCGGGCTACGAAACGGACGCTGATTCATCAAACCTACTTCCTTCAATTTTCCGGCAACACTGTGAATTTTTGTGGTTTCTAATGCTTCACGCAACGTCATGGGAGGCAAAATACTGGGCAATCGCTTAGCTAACATGGTTTTTCCGGCACCCGGTGGACCAATCAAGATAATATTATGCCCGCCGGCAGCCGCAATTTCCATACATCTTTTTATAGACTCCTGCCCCTTGACATCACTAAAATCAAATTCAGGAAAGTCTAATGTTTTATAAAATTCGGCTCTGGTATCGATTGTTGTTGGTTCCAAAGTCCCTTTTCCTTCTAGAAAGTCAATTACTTCCTGTATGTTTTCTATTCCATACACATTTAATCCTGCAACAATTGCTGCTTCTTTCACATTTTGCTTTGGAAGAAAAAAACCTTTAAAACCCTCTTCTTTTGCTTTGATAGCAATCGGCAAAGCGCCACGAATGGGTTGCAAACCTCCGTCAAGCGAAAGCTCTCCCATGATTACATACTGGTCAATTTCATCGGCTTTAATCTGCCCAGAGGCTACCAGAATACCAATTGTCAAAGTCAGATCATACGCAGAGCCTTCTTTACGTAAATCCGCAGGAGCCATATTGATGGTGATTTTTTTGCCGGGCATCGCATAGCCATTGTTTTTAAGAGCAGCCGCAATACGGTAACTGCTTTCTTTAATAGCATTATCTGGTAATCCAACTAAATGGTATCCAATCCCTTTATCAATATTTACCTCAACGGTAATTGTTGTGGCTTCAACGCCAAAAACTGCACTTCCAAAAACTTTAACTAGCATCTGTTTTTATTTGATTTTAAAATTAATGAAACTTTTCTTATTGTTATTATAAATCTTACATAAATTCCAATAAAATAATGAACAGCAAAAATTTCATCAAAAAGACACTCAAAATACTTTGGTATACAGCTCTATACGATACATTTTTCGCGAAAACAAAATGTTAAAATTAAAAAAAGTGAAGGTATAATATTAACATTTTTCTACTTTTAGAAAATAATTAGAAACCACACTATGAAAAAAATCCTACTCCTACTCTGTTTGAGTTTTTTGGTACCAAAAACCTATGCTCAGGAATACTTTCCTAATAACGAAAGTGTTCAAAACAAAAACACCAATTTCACTGCTTTTACCAATGCCAAAATTTATGTTACCCCAACACAAATTATTGAAAAAGGCACTTTATTAATTCAAAACGGAAAAGTAATTGGTGCCGGTGCTACCATTACTATTCCTAACAATTGCGTTACTATAAATCTGGAAGGAAAATCAATATATCCTTCCTTTATTGACATTTATACCAGTTTTGGAATTGAAAAACCAAAAGGAATAACAAGTACGGAAAGAAATCCTTTGTACGATACTAAAAGAGTGGGATATTATTGGAATGAAAATATTCGCTCAGAAGTAAATGGATATGAAAGTTTTAAATACGACCCAACTAAAGCAGAGGAATTGTTAAAAGCAGGATTTGGTGTTGTAGGTACTCACGTTCCGGATGGAATTGCCCAAGGATCCGGAATGTTAATCGCTTTGAACAACGCTGATAAAAGCACACAATTATTATCTGACAAAATCACTAATCACTTTGCATTTACAAAAAGTGCCACTACAAATCAATCCTATCCTAGCTCATTAATGGGAATGATGGCCTTATTACGCCAAATGTACTTTGATTTAGATTGGTACAAAAAAGGGAATGCTGCAACCAAAGATTTATCATTAGAAGCCTTATCAAATAATGAAAAATTAGTTCAAATTTTTGCTTCGGAGGATAAATTAAATAGTGTTAGAGCTTCTAAAATAGCAAAAGAATTTGGATTGAACTATGTATTGAAAGGCATAGGAAATGAATTTGAAAGAATTGAAGAAATAAAAAAAACAAATTCTAAATTTATTATTCCAATCAATTTCCCTGAAGCTTATGATGTGTCTGATCCGTACCAAGCCAATCAAATGGAATTGAAAGATTTGCGTTTCTGGAATCAAGCCCCTACTAATCTAAAGGTTTTGTCTGATAACGGTATTGTTTTCGCCTTGACGACAGACAAATTAAAGAAGGTGGAAGATTTCAGAACCAATCTTCTAAGAGCCATTAAATATGGTTTTGATACAACCAAAGCATTAGAAGCACTGACAACAATTCCAGCATCAATTTTAGGAAAAAGCAACGAAATTGGAAGTTTAAAAACCGGAAGTCTAGCTAATTTTGTGATCACCTCCGGAGAAATATTCGAAGAAAAAACCATCGTTTACGAAAACTGGGTTCAAGGAAGTAAGTATGTCATCAATGATATTATGGTTAAAGACATTCGTGGTAAGTATGACTTAACGGTCAATAACACCAAATACAAATGGACTCTTGACGGCGACATAGCTGCACCAAAATCAGAAATCACAAGTGTTGATGCTAAAAAAATAAAGTCTAAACTTACTATTGCTAATAACTGGATTTCAATAATAATCAAACCCAATGATTCTACAAAAACCAGCTTTACAAGAGCAACAGGATACATAGACGATATTGAGAAAATTTCTGGAAAAGCAATTTTATTCAATGGAAATGAAGTGAAATGGAGCGCTGTAAAAACGGCTCCTTTTGCAAAAGCGGTTGATTCTTCAAAAATTGAAAAAAACAATATGATCCTCCCTACAACATTTCCAAATGTTGCCTTCGGGACGGTAAAAAAAGCAACACAACAGACACTTTTATTCAAAAATGCCACGGTTTGGACCAATGAAAAAGAAGGTGTATTAGAAGAAACAGATGTTTTAATCAAAAATGGAAAAATTGCTGCTATCGGCAAAAACCTTTCTGATGCTTCCGCCACAGTTTTAGATGCAAAAGGCAAACATTTGACCAGCGGAATAATCGATGAACATTCCCACATAGCCATTTCAAGAGGTGTCAATGAAGGGGGACACAACTCCAGTGCTGAAGTAACAATTGAGGATGTAGTCAATTCCGAAGACGTTAATATCTATAGAGATTTAGCTGGTGGTGTAACAACTTCGCAATTATTGCATGGTTCTGCTAATCCTATCGGAGGACGCTCTGCCATTGTAAAATGGAAATGGGGAGCTTCTGCAGAAGAAATGCTTTACAAAGACCAACCAAAATTTATTAAATTTGCTTTAGGTGAAAATGTGAAACAAGCCAACTGGGGAATTACCAACCCTACTCGTTTTCCTCAAACAAGAATGGGTGTGGAACAGGTTTTTACAGATTATTTTCAACGTGCAAAAGAATATGACTTGGCTTGGAAAACTTATAATTCAAGTGGTAAAAAAGGAAAAGGGAAAGCGCCAAGGGTAGACTTAGAACTACAGACTCTAGCTGAAATCCTTAATAAGGAACGTTTCATTTCCTGCCACTCTTATGTGCAATCTGAAATTTTGATGTTGATGAATGTTGCCGAAAAATTTAACTTTAGAGTAAATACCTTTACACATATCCTTGAAGGATACAAAGTAGCCGATGAAATGAAAAAACACGGAGTAGGAGCCTCGACGTTCTCGGATTGGTGGGCGTATAAATTTGAAGTGAATGATGCCATTCCGTTCAACGGTCCAATCATGCACAATGCGGGACTTGTAGTAGCCTATAACTCTGATGACGCTGAAATGTCCAGAAGATTAAATCAAGAAGCTGCAAAAGCAGTGAAATATGGAAACATTTCAGAAGAAGAAGCATGGAAATTCGTGACTTTGAATCCTGCAAAATTATTGCATATTGATGATAAAGTGGGAAGTATAAAAATAGGAAAAGATGCTGATGTAGTACTTTGGAACAACAATCCTTTATCTATTTATGCTAAAGCTGAAAAAACAATAATTGAAGGTGTCGTTTATTATGATGTGCAAAAAGATGAAGCACAAAGAGTAGCAGTTGCCAAAGAAAGAAATGAGTTAATAGGCCAACTATTGCAAGAAAAAAACAAAGGAATGATCACTCAAGAGCCTAAAAAGAAGGAAAAAATAGAATATCATTGTGATTCTTTGGAACATTAAGCTCAAGAAATCTACGTTTCTTAAATCTAAAACAACAAAATAGGATGAATAAAAATATATATATTTTACTATTGGTATTTAGCATATCAATACTTACAAAGGCACAGCAAGCTCCTGCTTCAAAACAATCAAAATCTATTTTAATTCTAAATGCAACAGCACATTTAGGAAATGGCGAAATAATCGAAAACAGTGCTATAGGATTTGTAGAAGGCAAAATTACATTAGTGGCAGATGCCCGATTAATAAAACTAGCTCAAGGAGCGTATGATATTACCATTGACGCCAGCGGAAAACACGTATATCCAGGATTTATAGCGCCCAATTCTACCTTGGGCTTAGTCGAAATAGATGCCATAAAATCTTCTGATGATGAAAGCGAAATAGGAAATATGAATCCTCACGTAAGAAGTATTATTGCCTATAATGCTGATTCAAAAGTAATTGAAACCATTAAACCAAACGGAATTTTGATGGCGCAAATTACCCCACGTGGCGGAAGAATTTCAGGCACTTCATCCATCGTTCAGCTTGATGCCTGGAACTGGAAGGATGCACTGATAAAAGAAAATGATGGGATTCATCTTAATTTCCCTTCTAGTTTTAAAAGAAGTGGTTCCTGGTTTGAACCCGGAACAATTGAAGCAAATAAAGACTATAGCAAACAACACTCAGAGATAACTACTTTTTTGACTAGCGCAAAAGCATACTTAGCAGATAGCCCCAAAGAAAGAAATTTGATTTTTGAGGCTACAAAAGGATTGTTTGACGGAAATCAAACCTTATTCATACACGCAAATGAAGAAAAACAAATTATTGATGCTATACAAATGGCAAAAGAAAATGGAGTTAAAAAAATAGTAATTGTTGGTGGTTATGAAGCGTATAAAACGGCTGACTTACTTCAAAAAAACAACATTGGAGTATTATTAAAAAGAGTGCATGATATGCCTGAAAATGAAGATCATGACATTGATTTACCGTACAAAAACGCTAAATTATTGACAGATAAAGGCGTTGTTGTAGGCTTGGAAAACAGTGGATCCATGGAGCGTATGAATACCAGAAACTTACCTTTCCTGGCCGGAACATGTGCTGCTTATGGACTTGACAAAGAAAAAGCGCTACAACTAATAACCTTCAATACCGCCAAATTATTAGGGATCGATAAACAATGTGGTACTTTAGAACAAGGAAAGGATGCTACCTTATTTATTTCTGAGGGTGATGCTTTAGACATGAGAACGAACAAACTAACTAATGCTTTTATTCAAGGCAGAATGATCAGTCTTGAAACACACCAAACAAAAATGAACGATATTTATAAAACAAAATACAATCAAAAATAACAAATACAATGGGACTATTTAACGCCATCCTGGGCAATGCCTCTGAAGTAAACATTAAAGATGTTGCTACTGAATTTGAGCCAATCCTAATTGATGGAGAAACAATCGAAAAAGCATATAAATTAATTCGGGATATGTTTGTTTTCACCAATAAAAGATTGATTCTGGTCGAAAAACAATTGGTTGGAACCAAGGTTGATTATATGTCAATTCCGTATTTGAGTATCAAAAAATTCTCTAAAGAAAGTGCTGGAATATTAGATATGGATGCCGAGTTGAAAATTTGGTTAAACAATGACGCAACCCCAATTGTAAAACAATTTGGTAAAGGTGGTAATAACATTAATGAAGTTTACAAACTTTTAAGCAAACATCTTTTAAAATAAGGAGATCCTTTAGTTTTTGAAAAATGCATCACTTGTAGCTATACAATTGGTGCATTTTTTATATATCAAATTTTGTCTTAATGCTAAGTGCATTAAAATTCCCAGATTGGAAGTCTAATTTTTCACCACAAGACCCCAAGTATTCACTAAATTGGTAATTTTATTTAACTAGATTTTAATAAAAAACAAATTTTATCTTTAAAATATAAAATACCCATAAAAAAATAGGGGTTAGATTGTAAAAATCATAAAAATAAAACATTAATATACTTTACTATAGGGGTATGTTGAACAATTTTATATTTTTATAAAAATTTAAAACTGAAAAACGATGCGAAAAATTATTCTAAGTGTGATATTGATCACGATTTTGGTATTAACCCTTTGTTCAAATTATTTCTTAGCCGAAAGTCCAGCTCCTACAGAAGCAGTAAAATTTGATACCGGCGATACCGCTTGGATGATCGTTGCAACTGCACTTGTATTAATCATGACACCCGGTTTAGGTTTCTTTTACGGTGGAATGGTAGGTAAAAAAAATGTCATTAGTACCATGCTTCAAAGCTTTATGGCAATGATAATCGTTACCGTGTTGTGGGTTGTCATCGCTTTCGGATTATCTTTTGGTCCAACTATTGGAGGAATAATAGGGAATCCAATTCCGCATTTATTTTTTCAAGGCGTAAGCACAAACACATCTTGGGGTCTAGCTCCAACAATTCCATTTATGCTCTTTGCCTTATTTCAAGCAAAATTCGCCATCATTACACCCGCTTTAATCACCGGCGCTTTTGCAGAACGAATTCGTTTTTGGGCGTACTTACTATTTATGGTTTTATTCATACTGCTCGTTTATACCCCGCTGGCTCACATGACATGGCATCCAGATGGTATTCTCTTTAAAATGGGCGTATTGGATTTTGCTGGTGGAACTGTAGTTCATATGAGTGCTGGTTGGGCTGCTCTGGCTGGTGCCATTTTCTTAGGCAAAAGAAAAGCAGAAAAAGGAAATCCCGCACGTATAACATACGTAATGTTAGGTACCGGATTGTTGTGGTTTGGATGGTTCGGGTTCAACGCAGGTTCCGCTTTAGGAGCTAATGGGCTTGCCGTACAAGCACTGGGGACAACTACTATTGCTGCTGCTGCTGCTGGAATGGCTTGGGTATTTCTTGATAAAATTCTTGGTCATAAATTGTCGGCAATGGGAGCTTGTATTGGTGTAGTGGTCGGATTAGTTGCCATTACTCCTGCAGCTGGTTTTGTTAGCATTCCTCATGCTTTGTTCATAGGAATTTTTGCAAGTATTGTGAGTAATCTGGTGGTTAGAAGTTTCCACAAATGTAAAATTGATGATGCTTTAGATGTATTTGCCTGTCACGGTGTAGGTGGCATCATTGGGATGCTTTTGACAGGTGTATTTGCTTCAAAATCAATAAACGCGGCCGTTGGTGATAACCAAGGACTTATTTTTGGAGAAACAACATTATTCTTAAATCAATTATTTGCTATGGTTGTCGTTTCCATATTTGCATTCTCAATGTCTTATTTCCTTTTCTATATTGTAAACAAAATAACTCCTCTAAGAGTAAGTGAAGAAAAAGAAGAATTAGGCTTAGATATTTCGCAACACGGTGAATTTCTATAAATCTTCGGTATAAAGTTAGAGACGCTCTGAAATTTCAGAGCGTTTTTTTGCTCTTATCCGTTCTAAATACCTATAATATACAAAGCAATTCTTATTCTTTAAACAATAAACTAAAAACTTTAAAAATAGCGTAGTACATATTAATTTTAGCCTGCATCCTTTAAAACTAAAATCCCAATCTTTAAAAAAAAGATTGGGATTTTAGTTTTAAATATAGTCGAATGCTTTTATGGCGCACAACCCGATTGCCGTTTTATTTTAAAACAGTACACTCAATTTTAGAGTCGTTATAAATCTTGTGCGTTTGTTTCTTAAAATCTTCAGGTTTTGCATAAAAGATATTGTCAACAAATGTCTGTGGATTCAAATCTATAAATGGAAACCACGTACTTTGAACCTGAATCTGGATTTTGTGTCCTTTTTTGAACGTATGAAATACATCTTGTAACTTAATATTAACTGCTGTTTTCTCATTGGCTACAAAAGGTTCTGGTTTTGAAAAACTATTTCTAAAACGGCCTCGCATAACTTCACTTCGTACCATCATGTGGTAATTACTCATCTTTAGATACGGAGCTACTTCTTTTGTTTCCGGTTCGTCGTTTGGGAAAACATCAATCACTTTTACAATCCAATCCGCATCAGTTCCTGTAGTAGAAACTTGTAATTTAGCCAAGATTTCTCCGGCTAATGTGGTATCATCATTCAATACTTCTGTTTCAAAAACAATCACATCCGGACGTCGTGCAGCAAAACGCTGGTCATCGGTCATGTATTTCCTTGGAGTAAGTCCGTTTTGTTTAATATCCTCCGAATAGGGTACCGGTTTCTTAGGATCACTAATAAATTCTTCAAAAGAAATATTTTGCTTAGCCAATTTTGTCAATTTACTCCCTTGCAAAAAGAAATCTTGTTTTTCAGTATTTACGGGAGGCCAGGCATCATAGGTTTTCCACTCTTTTCTTCCGGTGTCAAAAACATAAGCTTCAGGCAATTTATTAGCTCCTTTTCCATTATTTTTCAAAAAATGACGAAAGAAATTAGATTCAATATTTTTTTGATAAAAACCAGAAATACTATCTCCAAAATTAATATTACCAATCACTTGCTTTGCTGAATTCCTAGCCCAATCACCATGACTCCAGGGTCCCATAACAATTGTGTTGTAGTTTTTACTGCTCTTTTCTATCGTACTGTAGGTATTCAAAGGACCGTATAAATCTTCGGCATCAAACCAACCTCCTACTGTCATTACCGCTGGTTTAATATTATTCAAATGCTGTAAAATTCCACGCTTTTGCCAAAAATCATCGTAACTGGAATGGTCTTTCAGCTGTTGCCAAAACTCATTCTCTTTTCCATAATATTTGTCTAAATTAGAGAGTGGTCCTGCATCCAGGAAAAACTGATAATCATCGTTTGTACCCGCATTCGTAAATTTGTACCAAGGTTCCGTAGTACGTTTTGTTTTTTGAGGGCCAAATAACGGAGTGACTTTCCAATAACTCAACAAATACGCTCCATTGTGATGAAAATCATCAAAAAAGAAATCAGCGATACATGCCTGAGGCGAAACGGCTTTCAAAGCTGGATGATTACTCAATAAAGAATATGTAGCGTAAAAACCTGGATATGAGATTCCCCAAGTTCCAACATTTCCATTATTGTTAGCCACATTTTTCACCAGCCACTCTATCGTATCATAAGTATCCGAAGCTTCATCCGTATCTTTCTTGCCTTTTTTATTTGGAATAAAACCACGCATGTTGTCATACAAACCATCACTCATGAATCGTCCTCGAACATCTTGATAGACTACAATATATCCTTCTTTCATCATCGTTTCACTGGGAGAAATGCTTTTCTTGAACTGATTTTCTCCATAAGGCCCCGAGTTATATGGTGTTCTTTGCATTATAATTGGATATTTTGTAGAAACATCTTTGGGAGTATAAATGGCAGTAAACAACTCTACTCCATCACGCATTTTAATATGCACTTCCTTTTTAGTATAATTTTCAGACACATAATTGGCTTTATTGTCTTGGGCAAACAGAACTGCACCAATAAAAAAAAGCGAAATACCTAATAGTTTTTTCATGAATTTTTTTGAGTTAAAATAATTTTTAAAGATAAAAAATCTCTTCGAATATTGCATCCACATTCCTTCTTTTTTGAAATTTATGAATTTTAGATTATCAAAAAAATAACAAATATGTTAAAAAAAACAATCGTTTTTAGAGTCTTTTTAAAGAAAACTGCACGGTCAGATTGGCATTTTTCATCAAAAATTTCATTCGATTTTACTTCTATAAAACCAATACTATTAACGCAAAAAGTGGCCGTTATTTGTTGCAAAAAAGACAATATCTGCATTTTAAAAGGATTTTTTAGATAATTTGCCTTACATTTGTAAAATACCAAATTATTTTTTGTGGTTAATAAAGTCTTTTTTTTGCACTTTTAACCCAAAGCTAAGATCCCTTATTTTAGAAAATATTCTAAAAAAAATCATCTTTTTTTTGCAGTTTACTGCACCTTTTGCCTTTTGGAAAAATTCCATGTACAGGCTATTAAATAATCGAAAATTAATAATATGCACCTAATAGATTATGCAATCTTTGTTGTTTACATGCTGGTTATGCTAGGCGTTGGCGTTTATTTTTTCAATAAGAATAAAACCGCGGAAGATTTTTACGTTAGCGGAAGAAATATGAATAGCTGGCACATTGGTTTATCCGTTGTAGCCACAGATGTAGGTGGTGGATTCTCAATAGGATTGGGCGGTCTGGGTTTTACGATGGGAATATCCGGTTCTTGGATGCTGTTCACCGGACTGCTGGGCGCTTGGCTGAGTGCTGTTTTTCTAATTCCAAAAGTAAGTGCATTAGGACATAAATATAAGTTTTTCACTTTTCCCCAAATATTTGATCATTTTTATAATGCTAAAGTAGCGCTACTGGCCGGAATTATTTCGGCTATTGGATATCTTGGATTTACAAGTTCTCAGGTTTTGGCTGGAGCCAAATTAGCTTCGGCAACCATAGAAGGACTTAATTTACAAACAGCGCTAATTGTAATGGGACTTATCGCTGTAATTTATACGGCTATTGGAGGATTAAAAGCCGTTATTTATACCGATACAATCCAGTGGTTAGTCCTTATTGGCGGATTGGTTTTTATAGGAATTCCAGTTGCCTACAATGCCGTGGGAGGGTATGAGGCAATCAAGACTACCCTGGCACCTGAATATTTATCACTAACCAATGTAAAATGGTATCAGATTTTAAACTGGTCCATAACCATTATACCCATTTGGTTTGTAGGAATGACTTTATACCAGCGGATTTATGCTAGCAAAGGAGAGAAAGAAGCTAAAAAAGCATGGTTGATTGCGGGTGTTTTTGAATGGCCTATAATGGCATTTATGGGAGTGATTCTGGGAATGCTGGCTAAAGTGGCTGCAAACAAAGGAATGTTTGACGGTATTACAGATGCAGCCAATATGGATAGCGAAATGGGATTGCCTATTTTACTGGCCACTATACTCCCCGTTGGATTAATGGGGCTGATGCTTTCTTCCTATTTTTCGGCCATACTTTCTACCGCGGACAGCTGCTTAATGGCAGCTTCCGGAAATATTGTCACTGATATTATAGCTAAATTTTCAAAAAAAGAATTGAGTCATAAAAAAGAGCTTCGGCTCTCACAATTGGTCACCTTAATTGTAGGTCTTCTTGCTATTTTAATTGCTTCTCAAATGCAAAATGTACTGGAACTGATGCTCTACTCTTATGCTTTTATGGTGTCGGGCCTTTTCGTTCCGGTAATAGGCGCTTTATTTTGGAAGAAAAGCCATCCAACAGCTGCTTTTTGGAGCATGTTATTTGGGGGTGCCACCACAATCCTGCTAATTGTTACAGAGAATAAACTACCTTTAGATTTAAAATTACCGGAACATTTAGATGCAAACCTTTATGGAATAAGTATTTCTCTTATTTTATTCGTTACAATATCACTTTATCACTATAACAAAAAAGAAAGACAAAATGGAATTCAAACAAATTAATGACACAACCGGAGAAGATACAATTTATACCAATCAAATTATAGCATTATTCCTTTATACCCATTTAGAACAATATGGAGATACGATTGAAGACATTCGAAAATGTATTGATTACGTTATGAATCCTACAAAAGGAGGAAACATTGTAGTGGGAATCGAAGATCAAAAAATCGTAGGAGTTGTCATCTTGAACAACACGGGAATGAAAGATTTTATTCCTGAAAATATTTTGGTATACATTGCCGTGGACAACAGCCAACGGGGAAAAGGGTTTGGAAAACAATTGATGCAAAAAGCAATATCAATTGCCGAAGGAAATATTGCCCTGCATGTAGAACCGGATAATCCTGCCAAAAAACTATATGAAAGCTTAGGTTTTACCAATAAATATTTGGAAATGCGCCTCATTAAATAATCCAAAATGGAAAACTCAAACCCGTCCATCGAGACACTTGTACGGTTACGAAAGGAGCTTCACAAACACCCAGAGGTTTCGGGTAAAGAAAATCAAACAGCAAAACGCGTCCTATCTTTTCTCGAAAATTACCCTCCTGATGAATTGATTACCGCAGTAGGAACAACTGGTGTGGTTGCAATTTATAAAGGTAAAAAAAATGGAAAAACAGTATTATTCCGATGTGAATTAGATGCTTTGCCAATTGAAGAAACGAATCGTTTTGAACATCGTTCACTAATTGATGGTGTCTCACACAAATGCGGACATGATGGACACATGGCTATTCTTTGTGGTTTGGCAGCTGAATTGCATCAGAACAAACCGGACTCTGGAACCGTCATTTTGCTGTTTCAACCGGCTGAAGAAGATGGTAGTGGTGCTCAAAAGGTGTTTTCAGATACTAAATTCACTTTGATTCAACCTGATTACGTCTTTGCGCTGCACAATTTACCAGGGTTTCCAATCCATCAAATTGTAGTAAAAAACGAAACTTTTACCTGTGCCGTAAATAGCATTATCATAAAATTAAAAGGAAAAACAGCCCATGCCGGTGAACCTGAAAGAGGAATTAATCCTACTCTGGCAATAGCCGCCATTATCAATCAATTTAATGCTACTATTCAGACCGATATTACCAAAGAAAACTATTGCCAGATAACTCCCATTTATACCAAAATAGGTAAAAAAGCATATGGTGTAGCAGCTGGTGCGGGAGAAATTCATTTTACAGTACGAAGTGATAGCAATTTACAGATGAGAAAGATCGAAATAGCTTTAGAAAATGCAGCCCGATCAATCGCAAAAGAATATCAACTGAAGTGTAAAACGCAATGGACACAAAGTTTCCAAGCCAATGAGAATGACAAAACTGCTGTAGCATTCATCAAAAAGGCAGCAGAAATTAATGGTTTTGAACTATTCGAAAAAGAGAAACCATTCACTTGGGGCGAAGATTTTGGTTTGTTCACACAGCACTATCCCGGCGCCATGTTCGGACTGGGAGCTGGGGTAAACACTGCCGCACTACACAATCCTGATTATGATTTTCCTGACGAAATTATAGCAACTGGAGTGGCTGTTTTTCATCACATCAGCAAACAAATTACAAATGCACACTAACTCAATAATAGAGCTTAATCGCTCCGCGTATCAAAAGAACATCGATTTTCTAAAAAAGACCTTTGGAAAAAAAGTACTGATTTCCTCTGTCGTAAAAGGAAATGCGTATGGTCATGGAGTACAGCCGTTTGTGGCTATGGCTTTTCAATGTGGTGTAACTCATTTTTCTGTTTTTGATGTTCAGGAAGCCAAAGTCGTAAAAACAACACTACAGGACAAAGCAACTATTATGGTTATGGGACTCGTTCAGGATGAAGATATGGAATGGGTAATCAAAAATGATATTGAATTTTTTGTCTTTGATAAAACTCGACTGACGAAAGCTATGAAAACAGCTAAAAAACTCGAAAAAAAAGCAATTCTGCACATTGAAGTAGAAACCGGAATGAACCGAACTGGTTTTGATAAGAACGAACTGAATACTGTTATTACTTTTTTAAAGAAAGAAGAACAACATCTTACTTTCAAAGGGCTTTGTACTCATTATGCCGGGGCCGAAAGTATCGCTAATTATTACAGAGTGGATCAGCAAATCAAGAAGTTTGAAGAAATTTATGCCTTTTTTTGTAAAAATGATCTGAAGCCACAAATGAGACATTCTGCTTGCTCTGCAGCATCAATAATGTTTCCACAAACCAGAATGGATATGGTGCGAATCGGAATAATGCAATACGGATTGTGGTCCAGTCCGGAAGTATTTGTTACCTATCTCAATTCTAAAAAAAATAAAATAGATCCGCTGCAACGCGTTATCACTTGGAAAAGTGCTATAATGAGCGTAAAGAAAGTAAATATTGGTGATTTTATTGGGTATGGAACCAGTTTTATGGCCAAAAGAAAAATGAAAATTGCTGTTATCCCTATTGGTTACTGCCACGGATACAGTCGCTCGTTGAGCAACCAAGGTCGTGTACTTATTCATGGACAACGCAGTATTGTAGTGGGTTCCGTAAACATGAACATGATGACTGTCGATGTTACTGATATCGACATGGCAAAAAAAGAAGATGAAGTGGTCTTGATAGGCACACAAAAAGAGCTATCCGTTTCTGTAGCTTCCTTTAGTGATTTCAGCAACCAACTCAATTACGAATTATTAACTCGGATTTCCAAATCAATTCCACGTAAAATCATAGAATAATGGCTTTTATAAAACTATATCGCAAAAAACTTGAAGAAAATTATGCCTTTCTGGATACTATTTTTAAATCCAGAAATATACAATGGGGCGTGGTTTCCAAACTATTGTGTGGAAATAAAATTTATCTCAAAGAAATCATCGCTTTAGGAGTACGTGAAATTCATGATTCCAGAGTAAGTAATTTGAAAAAAATTAAAGCCTTGGATCCGGAAATCCAAACCGTGTATATTAAACCACCTGCTAAACGAAGTATTGAAAGTATTGTGCGGTATGCTGACATCAGTTTTAATACTGAAATCTATACCATACAATTACTTTCAGAGGAAGCCGTAAAACAAAACAAGACCCATAAAATCATCATTATGATTGAAATGGGAGACCTTCGTGAAGGTGTAATGGGAGAAGAATTGATCGATTTTTATGGCACAATTCTAAAAATGCCTAATATTGAAATCTCTGGAATTGGTACCAATTTCAATTGCCTTAGCGGTGTAATGCCTACGCAGGACAAATTGATTCAATTGAGCTTATACAAACAGCTAATTGAAGCTAAATTCAATATCAGTATTCCATTTGTCTCCGGAGGAACTTCTGTAACTGTACCGCTACTCCTAAAAAATGCCCGACCAATGGCCGTGAATCATTTTCGAATAGGGGAAGCCCTATTTTTCGGGAAAGATTTGTTTACAGGAAATACCATAGAAGGAATGCACAATGATGTTTTCAAATTATACGCTGAAATCATCGAAATTACAGAAAAACCAAATACACCAACAGGGGAGTTAGGCGAGAATGTAGCCGGAAATTCCTTTTCGATGGATGCTGTCACTGATTTAGGCGATACTTCCCTTAGAGCTATTCTAGACATTGGTTTGTTAGACATGCAACCACAATACATCGAATCTGATGATACGGATATCACTATAGTAGACGCCAGTTCTGACATGCTGGTTATAGACATTTCAAATTCTAAAAAAAATTATAAAATTGGGGATTTAGTGGCGTTCAAAATACGATATATGGGCGCATTGTACCTTTTAAATTCTGCTTATATCGAGAAAATAATCGAATAAAAGGCAATTTTATACCCTACCTTGTATACGCATCTCACGCATCAATACTGAGTAAATTAAGTCTATAGTATTAAATATAAACACAAATCACACGAATTTCCACGAATTGAATCGTAGAAATTAGTGCAATTCGTGTTTAATATTAGATCTAGTATTTTTCCAGACGTACCTGTTATTCTACCTTTTTAAATCTATCAATTCCTTCTCTTAACCATCCTTTGTAGGCATTGATATCTGAGTTATAACTTTCTGGTTTATCAGACAGCATATTCTCTTCTACATCTAAAACAATGTAATACGGTTGCGCATTGGCTTTGTACCTTGTAATTTGGAAATCGCTCCATTTATTACCCACACTTACAATTTCTTTACCCGTTTCTTTAGATACGTATTGCTCGCTTTTTGGCAATTCTCTTTTATCATCTACATACAAAGAAATCAATACCACTTCTTCTTGTAATATTTTTAAAATCGCAGGATCTGACCACACATAATCTTCCATTTTTCTACAATTCACACAGGCATAACCCGTAAAGTCAAGTAAAATAGGTTTGTTTACTGATTTGGCATAAGCCAATCCTTTTTCATAATTATCAAAAGCAATAAGATCATGTGGCCCTAAATGTGCGCCTTCCGGCAAAATTTGGGCAGATGCATTTGAGCCACCTTGGGAGTTTCCTACTCCGTAAGGACTTTCGCTATAGGTCATTGGCGGCGGGAAACCAGAAATTAATTTTAATGGCGCTCCCCAAATCCCAGGAATCAAATAGATGGTAAAGGCCAAAACTACTAATCCAAAGGACAGTCGTCCTACTGAAATATGTGTCATCGGGCTATCGTGCGGCAACGTAATTTTCCCGAATAAATAAAAGGCCAATGTTCCAAAAATAGCGATCCATATTGCCAAGAACACTTCTCTTTCCAAGAAATGCAATTGCAAAACCAAATCAGCATTCGACAAAAATTTAAATGCCAAAGCCAATTCTAAAAAGCCTAAAACTACTTTAACTGTATTCAACCAACCACCGGATTTTGGCAATGAATTCAACCAACCCGGGAACATCGCAAACAACATAAAGGGTAAGGCTAGAGCCAATGAAAACCCAAACATACCCACAATTGGAGCTATTCCGCCTTTAGAAGCCGCTTCGACTAATAGGGTTCCTACAATCGGTCCGGTACACGAAAACGAGACAATCGCTAACGCCAAAGCCATGAATAAAATTCCAACTATCCCACCTCTATCCGCTTGATTATCCACTTTATTTGCCCAAGAATTAGGCAGCATAATCTCAAAACCACCCAAAAAGGAAGCTGCAAAAGTGACTAACAAAACAAAGAAAATAATATTGAACCAAACATTCGTGGACAACGCATTCAGCGCATCGGCACCAAAAATCCACGTCACTAAGAATCCTAAAACCACATAAATGAATATGATAGCTACTCCATAAATAATGGCATTACTAATCCCTTTTGCTTTTGTTTTGCTTTGTTTAGTAAAAAAACTGACTGTCATAGGAATCATTGGGAAGACACAAGGCGTAAGCAATGCGGCAAATCCAGATAAAAAAGCAATGAAGAAAATAGACCATAATCCTCTTTTTGTAGCTGGTTCAGAGTCTAGAGGAACGATTTTTTCAGGAGTAACTGTTTCTTCGTTATTTACATCCGGACTTACAGCTGCTGTATCAACTTTAGCCGTATCTATCACCGGTAAAACGGGGACTACAGCAGCTATTTCTGCTATTTTTGATGCCGAAGGAATTTTAAACGTAAAATTCTTCTCCATGTTAATACAAACATCTTTGCACACCTGGTAATTGAAATCGACTTTAATTTCAGTCAGCTTAGGATTTGTTAGTGTAATTTCCTGTTGAATTTGACCTTTCTTTTCGAAGAATGTTTCGTTAACTTCAAATATGTCATTAAAAGCAGTTCTCCTTTTGCTTTCTTTGGCTTTGCCCACTAAAGTGAAGTTCCCTTTTTGGTTTTTGAAAATGATTTCCAGTGGCAACGGCCCTCCGTCTGGAGTAAATTGAGAATACAAATGCCAATCCTTTTCTATAACAACATTAAAAGTAAGGATATAATTAGTGTCCGATTTTTTTTCTATTTTAGTTGTCCATTTGGCGGGATCTAGAATCTGGGCATTTCCATTGGCAAAAGCCAAAAAAGCAATAAGTATAAATAGTAGTTTCTTCATTATTCTGATTGTATTTTTAGTATATTTTTAGTTGTGTTGTCTATTCTAAAACGTTCATCCTGACGTAGACCAATTATCCAGACTATTTCATCATTCGAACATAAAAGCCAAGAATTTTCTTTTTCTAGCAAGGATAATTTTTCATCTTTAAAAAGCTTGCTTACTTTTTTTGACTTACCGTTCATCCCAAAAGGCTGAAAACTATCGCCTTCGTTCCAATGGCGTAAAATTAATGGATACTGCACTTTATCACCATCTACAAAGATAGTTTTATTTGAAACGATACCAATGTCGGCTACTTTGCAAAACGTAAGATTTAAGGGAATATTAACTTCTTTTTGATTTTCATCTATAAAATATTTGTCCTTTACATTTACGAAATTTATCGGACTTAGGATTAAGTAATCCCTGTCTTTTAATACTCTATATTCTGGAGAAAAAACATGTTTCCCAGATTGACTATCAACCAAATCATAAATATCATCCCAAGCTTTGAATCCAAATTCTTTCAGCCATTGGTACAAATAAGATTTGTAATTGGGTAATTTTTTTAGTTTTTTTAAATCAAAATAAATAGTCTCATTCTCTTGCTTTACCACTTGCTGATAAATCATAATTGAAGCATCTTCAGCCATAACTTGCGCGTCTTGCAAATACAGTTGTGTTTTGTGAAACGAGGAAAGAAAATTAGAATTCAATTCTTTTAACATCGGAACCAGATGATGCCGAATTTTATTCCGAAGGTATTTATCGGATGCATTACTGCTGTCCTCGCGCCATTTAATGTTATTTAATTTGGCATAATCTTCCATTTCTTTTTGGTTAAAGGCCAAAAGTGGGCGAATTACTTTATCGTTCTGCTCCGGAATTCCTGTCAAACCTTCTAATCCTGTTCCACGACTCAGATTGATTAGGAACGTTTCCAAATTATCATCGGCATGATGTGCTGTGAGAATATAATCGAATTTCTCAGTCTCTAATAACTCATAAAACCAGTTATATCGCAACTCGCGCGCGGCAACTTGTGTCGAAATTTTATAATCTTCAGAAAAAGCTTTGGTGTCAAATTGTGTTATAAATACTGGAATAGCATTTGCAGCAGCATATTCCTGGACAAAATTTTGGTCTTCAAAACTTTCCATTCCACGCAATTGAAAATTACAATGTGCAATTCCAATTTTATAATTCAATTGCTGAAACAAATGCACCAATACCATACTGTCTTTCCCGCCACTTGTAGCAAGAAGTATTTTTTTTCCGTTCAAGAACTGGAAATTATGAAGAAGATGGTTTTGGAATTTCTGTAGCATATTCAAATTTAATTCATTCATTTTGATTTAACTTAAAACTTCTCGCATCGCTTTTGCTTTAAGCAAACATTCTTCATACTCCTTTTCAGGAATTGATGGCGACGTGATAGCGCTTCCAACTGAAAAAGAAACATATTTTTTTTCTTGATTGTACAAAATGCTTCGGATAACTACATTAAAATCGAAATCACCATTTGGTGTAAAATACCCCACAGCACCGCTATATAAACCGCGTTTTGTTTCTTCGAGTTTTTCAATTATTTTCATCACCGAAATCTTTGGTGCACCCGTCATACTTCCCATTGGGAAAGTTGTTTTTAAAGTATCTACTATAGAATAGTGCGCCTCTAACTTTGACGTAACCGTTGATATCATCTGATGCACTTGCAAAAAAGAATAAATTGTACACAACTCTTGTACTTCAACGGATCCTTTTTGTGCTGTTCGAGACAAATCATTGCGCACTAAATCCGTAATCATAATATTTTCGGCCCGTTCTTTTGGGTCTAAAGCCAATTGCATTTTCGATTTTTCATCTTCAATTGGGTCTGAAAATCGTTTTGCAGTTCCTTTAATCGGTTGCGAAATAATTAGTTCTCCTTCTTTCCTTAAATAACGTTCCGGTGTCGCCGAAAGTAAAAAGTGATTGTTGTTTTTAAAAAAAACGGCAAATGGCGGCTGAGAAATTTCGTTGAGTTTTATAAATTTTTCTATGGGGTCAATCGTTGCATTTTCAGCAAAAAATTCCATACAGAAATTGGCTTCATAAATATCGCCCTGATGAATGTGTTCCAATATTTTTGAAACTTTTTGAAGATAATTCTCTTTCGGAATCCGTTGTTGGATCGTTATTTGTGAATTTTGAACGCTCAACGCTGAACACTGAACACTAATTTCTTTAAAGTCTGCCTCCACTTCCTCCACACACATATTGAGATATTGAATTTCGAGTTGATTTCCTTTCAATAAAAACAGTTTCTTAGGTTGGAAAAAATACAAATCCGGAAAATCCAGCCCGTCAAAATTAGCAGATTGCAACTGCTCAATATCATTTTTTAAATCATACGATAAATAACCAAAAAGCCAATCTTTCGTATTTTGCTGGTACTGTTTCAAATCCTCAAAGGCATTGTAAACATCTGTTTTGATGGAGGTAAAAGCATCTACGGCAAGAATACAATCGCAACTGGAGTACTGTTGCGGATACTCATTACTATCCATAAAAACAACTTCACGAAATTGTTGTGACCAAAGTAAAAGTTGTTGTTTGAACAATTTTGAATCAGAAATAGACTTATAAATTGAAGTTCTCAAAAAGTTTTAATGTTTAAAAATTCAAAATTACAACAAAAAAAATTCTTCAATAACTGGTTATGCTAAAATTAGCTTATTTTTTTGTAAATTTGGTAGTGCGTGATCAATTTTGGATTTTTTTAATCGTTTAATCATTCCCGTTATGGCTTCAAAAATTTTCCTTAATTTAGCAGTTAAAGACCTTAAAAAATCCATTGTTTTTTTTACACAACTCGGATTTTCTTTCAATCCTCAATTTACTGATGAACAAGCCACTTGCATGATTACAGGAAAAAACATTTTTGTGATGCTGCTTACTGAGCAACGATTTAAAGACTTTACCAAAAAAGAAATTTGCAATGCCCATAAAAATACCGAAGTATTAATTGCAATAGATGTTGAAAGCAAAAAAAAAGTGGACGAAATAGTACCAAAAGCGATATTTGCGGGTGGTACAACGTATATGGAGCCACAAGATCACGGATCGATGTATGCCCATGGTTTTGCGGATTTGGACGGACACCAATGGGAAATTATGTGTATGGATGAACGTGCAATTCCCCAATAATTATTCTCAAATATGTAACCAATAAAACCATATACTATGAAAATTGTAATTATTATTATCCGAACTTTAATTGGAATTTTGCTTCTTTATGCATCAATTAGTTTTTTTCTAAAACTAGCTCCAGAACCAGAGGTTACCGGAAATTTCAAGGCTTTTAATGTGGGCTTGGTTGCCTCTACTTACATTATGCCATTAGCCAAGTCTATTGAGTTGTTATGTGGCCTAGCCTTTTTGACAGGGCGTTATGTTACTCTTGCCAGTATTTTAATTTTACCAATAACCATAAACATTTTATTCATAAATTTTTTCTTGTCTCCAGAGGGAATTCCTACTGCCCTTTTCTTATTCTTGGGAAATATGTTTCTAATTTTTAACCATTGGAACAATTATAAAAGTTTATTTATTGCTAAAGACTAAATAAGTGCACCTCATAACAAAATAACCCGCTCAATGTAGCGGGTTTTTTTATTCTATAGCAAAAATTCATTCTTTAATTAGACATGCAAAGCTCTATTGTCAGTAGCGGCTAGTGCTGCTTCTTTGATCGCTTCTGCAAATGTTGGGTGAGCATGAGACATTCTGGAAATATCTTCAGCAGAAGCTTTGAATTCCATTGCAACTACTGCTTCAGCAATTAAATCCGCACAACGAGCCCCAATCATGTGAACGCCTAGTACTTCATCTGTTTTTGCATCAGCAAGAATTTTTACAAATCCGTCTAGATCGCCACCAGCTCTTGCACGTCCTAAAGCTTTGAAAGGAAAACTTCCTGCTTTATACTCAACTCCTGAAGCTTTCAATTGCTCCTCTGTTTGTCCTACAGCAGCCACTTCTGGCCAAGTGTACACAACTCCGGGAATCAAATTATAATCGACATGTGGTTTTTGACCTGCTAATATTTCAGCCACCATGGCTCCTTCTTCTTCTGCTTTGTGTGCTAACATTGCGCCACGCACCACATCGCCAATTGCATAAATAGTAGGAACTGAAGTTTGCAAATGATCATTTACTTCTACCATTCCTCTATCTGAGATTTTCACACCTGCTTTATCAGCATTTAATCCGTCAGTATACGGACGACGACCTACAGAAACTAGGGAATAATCTCCTTCCAGCGTAATTGTTTCTCCTTTTGTATTTTCAGCTTGAACTACAACGCCTTCACCATTTCGTTCTACGGATTTCACTTTGTGTGAAACATAGAATTTCATGCCTTGTTTTTTTAATACTTTAGTCAATTCTTTAGACAATGAAGCATCCATTCCTGGAATAATTCGGTCTAAATATTCTACAACAGAAACTTGTGATCCCAATCGCAAATACACTTGACCTAATTCGATCCCGATAACTCCACCACCAATAATTACTAAATGTTTTGGTACTTCTTTAAGTTTCAATGCTTCGGTTGAAGTGATGATTCTTTCTTTATCAATTTTGATAAAAGGCAAAGAAGATGGTTTTGAACCTGTAGCGATAATGATGTTTTTGGCTTCGATAGTTTCAGAAGTTCCGTCTGCTTTTGCCACCGCAACATGCGTAGCATCAACAAATGAACCCAATCCTTCCAGAACTGTAATTTTATTTTTGTCCATTAAAAATTTCACACCACCAGAAGTCTGATCTACAACTGCTTGTTTGCGCGCAATCATTTTTTCAAGGTTTACTTTTACTTCCCCGGAAACTTCAATTCCGTGATCTGCAAAATGTGCAATTTCACTGTAATGATGAGAAGAAGCAAGCAGTGCTTTTGAAGGAATACAACCAACATTGAGGCAAGTTCCTCCAAGAGTGGAATATTTTTCGATAATTGCTGTTTTAAAACCCAGTTGTGCACAACGAATTGCTGATACATATCCGCCTGGTCCAGAACCTATAATGACTACGTCAAATGAACTCATAGTATTTTTTTTTATTGTGTTTTTATAAAATGTTCCACAAAATTAAGGAATTAAGTTTTGTTTGAAGTTTAATTCAGAAGGTTTTTTGTTATGAAAATGACATAACCAATATTCATCAAAAAATTATTTATGGCTTTTTAGAAGGATCTCTATAAGTATGAAAATCAGAGTAAATAATAATTTCATCATTAAATACTTCATAAATAATTACAAAAGGGAATTTTTTAAAGGATAATTCTCTGAAAAACGGTTCTTTTTTTAGTGGGAATAGTTCAGGATTCATTTTTAATATTTTTAAATATCTTTTAAGATAAGTAGTTGGAACTATTTAATGTCATACTAAAAAATGAGTGAAATAATATTTAACATATAAGTCATATAAGAATTAAACCTTAAATGACCTTATGATTGTTATAGTTACATAAGGCTAACATAATCGAAACTTAAACTTACATGGCTTATATGGTAAAAAAAATGCAACATTGTTTTATTCTTATTGCTTAAGCAAAAAAAACTTTGCCTAATCCCTTTTTTTACTTTTATAAATTTCAATAGCCTCAATTATTTCAATTTCTGCTAATTTTGAAATAACTATTTTAAAAACCATATTTGGCATTTAATTGCTTCTCCAAATCTTCCCAAGAAGTTGATAAACTATTCCCGGAATGATAGACGGTTCTGGCTTCTTCCACTTTTTGATACTGATTATCCGAAACTAGGGAAGCTTTTTCTCAGTTTAAAATAGCGTCAAATATTCCTTCCAAAACGACTAATTTTGAATCATCCTGGATAAGTTTTCCAAAATTCACAATACCCTTTTGTCTAATTTCTTTAGTTTTCATGGAGCAATTGATTTATTCTAAATTTAATGACATTAAAACAATCAACATTTATATATCAACGACAGTCGTGCTTTTTACTTCGCTAATCATAAATGTGCTGTGCGTACTTCCTATATGTTGTAATGTCGTTAGTTTCGTTACTAAAAACTCTCGATAAGCTTCCATATCTTTTACCACAATTTTCAGGATATAATCATAATCACCGCTCACATGATGACATTCTAAAACTTCTTTTAGTTTCACCACTTCACTTTCGAACTTCGTGAGAAACTCTTTGGTATGCTGTATCAATTTGAGGTGACAAAAAACCACAAATCCTTTCTCGGCTTTGGAGCGATTAATCAACGCAACATACTTGTCAATAACCCCTTCTCTTTCTAATTTTTTAATGCGTTCATAAACGGCAGTAACGGAAAGATTGAGTTTTAAGGACAATTCTTTGGTTGTTTTCTTACTATCATTTTGTAATAAAAAAAGTAATTTTTTGTCTGTTGAATCTAATGTCATTGTGTTGCAAATTTCAAATTGATAGATAATCTATAAAAATCCTGATTACCGAACTAATTTAGTGAAAAAAATTAATTATTTAGTGTTATATAGTTTTATAATCTAATAAAACTACAGACTATTGATTTTTAATCTTAAAATATTTTGTTTTGAATAGGATTTCTTGACATACCGGAATGTCCAAGCCCTGATAGCAACGGCATCCTTTTACTTTTTTCTTTAAAAAGTAAAAGATAGAGTGAATAGCAGGAATAGCTTCAAATAACAATAAAAAATAATTATGAAAAATTTCAATCCCGCAGACAACATTCAGGATTTGCAGTACTTTGGCGAATTTGGTGGTGTGAATCCCTCTATTTCTGACTCCTCAACCTACACTTTTTTATCGGCAAAAACGATGTTCGATACTTTTGAAGGCAATATGGAAGGCTGTTATTTGTATTCACGTCATTCCTCGCCGAGTAATTTATACCTGGACAAAGCCTTGGCAGCCATGGAAGGCACGGAAACAGCGAACGTTTCGGCATCCGGAATGGGAGCGATTACGCCTACTTTGTTGCAATTGTGCGGTTCCGGCGACCATATTGTTTCTAGCAGAACCATTTATGGCGGAACGTATGCATTCCTGAAGAATTTTACACCTAGATTAGGTATCAAAACCACATTTGTTGACATCACAAAACTTGAAGTTGTAGAGGCTGCTATTACTGCTGAAACTAAAGTTTTGTATTGTGAGACGGTGAGCAATCCTTTATTGGAAGTGGCTGATATTAAAGGTTTATCAAAAATTGCAAAAAGACATAATTTGAAATTAGTTGTTGATAATACTTTTTCGCCACTATCCGTTTCGCCTGCTAAATTAGGAGCTGATATTGTGATTCACAGTTTGACAAAATACATCAACGGAAGCAGTGATACGGTGGGCGGAGTAACATGCGCCTCTCAGGAATTTATTGATAGTTTAAAAAATGTAAACAGTGGAGCCAGCATGTTATTGGGGCCAACGATGGATAGTCTGCGATCTGCCAGTGTGATGAAAAACTTGCGTACGCTGCACATCAGAATGAAACAGCACAGCCATAATGCGATGTATCTGGCGGAACGTTTTGAAAAAGACGGAATCAAAACAGTCTATCCGGGGTTAAAAAGCCATCCCAGTCATGAGATCTATAAAAGCATGATTAATCCTGAATATGGTTTTGGCGGGATGATGACGCTGGATGTTGGAACTTTGGTGAAAGCCAATGCTTTGATGGAGTTGATGCAGGCCAAAAATCTAGGGTATCTGGCGGTGAGTTTAGGCTTTTATAAAACCTTATTCAGCGCGCCGGGAACCTCAACTTCCAGCGAAATCCCTTTGGAGGAACAAATTGAAATGGGATTGACAGACGGTTTGATTCGGTTTTCTATCGGATTAGACAATGATATTGAAAGAACGTATCAAAGTATGAAGGTCTGTATGATGGAATTGAATCTGCTAAAATAAGGAGCCATAGTCATAGAATGATTATCCTTTAGCCGCGTATCATTTTTAAGAAAAACTAGAAAACACAAAAAAAGCTTCGAATTTCTTCGAAGCTTTTGCTTTCTGGGTGGAAGACGGGGCTCGAACCCGCGACCCTCGGTACCACAAACCGATGCTCTAACCAACTGAGCTACAACCACCATTTGCTTAGCGGTTGCAAATATACGATATAAGTTTATTTCTGCAAATATTTATTTCAAAAAATTACATGAAAATTAGATCAAATCTGCTAAGCTATTGACTGCCAAATATCTTTCAGTCGTAAAACCTTCTGCATGATCCAGTCCTGCAATCCTTCCTAAATCTCTGGAGCGATAATTCAGGCTTTCCAGAAAGTTTTTGCTTGTTATTGGGGATTCCGGTTCCTTTGAGTTGGCATCATAAAACTGGGAACTGTAGGCTAAAATTGCTTCAATTTTTTTATCGGTAAAACCTGTAATGTCGACTACAAAATCCGGCTCTATATTTTTCCATTGAATGTAATGGTAGACAATTTTTGGCCGCCAAGGCGCTTGCTTTTCGCCTGCTAATGAAGTTTCTATCTTGATCAACCCGGATAAAAAACAAGCATCAGACACTAATTTACTTCCTTTTGCATGATCAATATGGCGGTCATCAATAGCATTGCATAGAATAATTTCCGGCTGGTACTTGCGAATCATTTGTATAATTTCTAATTGGTGTTTTTCGTCATTGACAAAAAAGCCATCTCGCATTTCTAAATTCTCACGCACTGAAACGCCCAATATTTTTGCAGCAGCATTCGCTTCCTGATCTCTGATATCAGCGGAACCGCGAGTCCCTAATTCGCCACGTGTCAAATCAATAATCCCAACTGTTTTTCCTAAGGACATTTCTTTTAAAATGGTTCCCGCACAACCCAACTCTACATCATCAGGATGCGCACCAAAAGCCAATATATCTAATTTCATTATTTTCTGTTTATTTTATTTAAAGTTATACTAACTCGCCTTCATCTAATATTTATAATACTTTTTTCATTGTCATTGATTTATGGACGCTTTCCTCCCACTCTTTTTCAGGGACGCTATCTTTTGTGATACCACAACCCATATACAAATATGCGCTAGTCAATGCGAGATTCGAATCAAAATCAATTTGCATGCACCGCAAATTTACAAACAAATCAGAACTTACGGTATTGGTCGTGAAACTGCTGTTCAATTCCCCCAGAAAACCGGTGTAAAAACTCCTGTCGTACTGCTCGTTTTCTAGAATAAAAGTCTTAGCACTTTCTTTTGGCAATCCACAAACGGCAGGTGTGGGATGCAATAACTGAATTACTTTTTGCAAGCTGGAATCGGAATTTAAACGTCCAGAAATATCTGTTTTTATATGCCAGATACTTCCCGCTTTGACGCTGTACGGCTCCGTCACCAAAACTCCGGAAGCCACACTTTCCAGTTTTGAAACAATATAATCCGTTACAAACTGCTGTTCTTCTTTTTCTTTTTTGTGCCAAGTAATTTCGGATAAACCCAAATCTTTCTGCGTTCCCGCCAAAGAAATCGTTTCAAAAACGGCTTCAGTTGCTTTCAGTAATTGCTCCGGTGTAGCGCCCAACCAAGTTCCAATTTTTGGATGATAAAAACAATACACAAAAGTAGAAGGATAAAGCTGTACTAATTTTTCGAAAGTGGAAACCAAATCAAAATCTGCTACTTCAACGGTTTCTTTTCTGGAAAGCACTACTTTATTACATTCGTTATTCTTTATGGACTGGATCCCTTTGGAAACTAAAGCTTCAAAATTATTTTTAGCCAAGGCATCTACAATCGTAAATTCATTTTGAGAAATAGCATTTTCTTTTTTTTTCAAAGTAACCCGCACCATTTCCGATTCATTTTCAGGAATCAAATGCGTTTTGGCTCCATCAAAAGAGGCAAAAACAAACCCTTTTTCGGTAAAATCAACAGCTGAAAATACCGTGTCATTTTGTTGAAAAAAACCAATTACTTCTGCTGAATCAGGCTTACAATACAAAACAAAAGGTAGCTTTTCCTGAAACTGTTTTTTGGCTTTAGCTATAATTACTTCCATTATTTGTTTTCGCTTTTTCTTTTTGGCAAAATCATATTAGTCAATTTACAAAGCGATATTAAGGTATTATTTTCATCCGTAATTCGTATTTCCCAAAGATGAATGCTTCGTCCTTTGTGCACGATTCGAGCTGTTGCCGTTACAATTCCGTCACGCTTTGCTTTCAAATGATTGGCTGAAATCTCGATTCCGCGCACTTCACTTAGCTCAGAATTCACATACAGCATTGAGGCTGCACTGCCCACGCTTTCTGCTAAAGCTACTGAAGCACCACCATGCAACAATCCCATTGGCTGATGTACGGATGGATTAACAGGCATTGTGGCTACTAAAAAATCTTCTCCTGCATCAGTATATTCAATATTCAACGTTTGCATTAAGGTGTTTTTAGAAATGTGATTGCAATATTGAAGTATTTTTTCTTTGTCGAATGTCATGTTATTGGCTTTAGAAATGTAAAATTAAATAAAAGATAAGTCACAAAACAGTAATTGCAATTGTTATTCTGATTTCGAAATAGATTTTTCCTATTTTTACAAAAAATACAACTAGATGCGTGCCAAAATAGTCCTGCTTTTTATTGGAATAGTATTCTCCATTTGTTCCTGCCGATCTGATTTTGAAACCGTAGCCAGCCCCGGTGATTTAGCTTTTTCCAAAGACACTATTTATCTCGACACTGTTTTTTCAAACATTGGTTCCAGCACGTACCGACTCAAAGTATTCAACAAAAGCAAAAATGACATTACCATTCCAACCATTAAATTAGGAAAAGGATTAAGTTCTAAATACCGAATGACCGTTGACGGAATGCAGGGAACGGAAGGTAAAATTTTTACTAATGTGGCTCTTTTAGCCAAAGACAGTTTGTATATTTTCATAGAAACCACTGCAAATAGTACTGATGCTAACCCAAACGATTTTTTATACACCGATCAAATTCAGTTTGACAGTGGCGAAAACCTGCAAAATGTAGAACTGGTAACGCTCATTCAAGACGCTGTTTTTCTTTATCCAAAGCGTTTTGCTAATGGAACCACTGAAACACTTCCTATTGGAGACCAAAAAATCGATGGCTTTTATCTGGATGAAAACGATCCTGTAAATGGAAATGAATTACAGTTTACCAATGACAAACCCTATGTGATTTATGGATATGCAGCAGTTCCTTCGAATAAAACAGCCACTTTTGAGGCGGGAACCCGAGTTCATTTCCATGCTAATTCTGGGCTTATAGTAACCAATGATGCCTCCATCAATATTAATGGAACAGTATCTATAACGGATAAACTGGAAAACGAAGTTATTTTTGAAGGCGACCGTTTAGAAACTAATTTTTCGGATGTTCCGGGACAATGGGGAACCATTTGGCTTACTGATGGCAGTACGAATAACACATTGAATCACCTGACGATTAAAAATGCCACTATCGGATTATTGATTCAAAATAATGATGGCAGTACAGTTTCTATCAAAAACACTCAAATTTACAACAGCAGTACCTTTGGAATTTTGGCGCAGACCGCAAAAATAAATGGAGAAAATATAGTCATCAATAATGCCGGATTAGCCAGTTTAGCCTGTACGTATGGCGGAAATTATTCCTTTACACATTCAACCTTCAATAACAACTGGAACAGTTCCCAACAAGTGGCGGTTTTGATAAATAATTATATTTTGGGAGCAATTCCGGAAGTTAAAGATTTAACCGCAGCTACTTTTAACAACTGCATTATTTACGGTTCCTATTCAAACGAAATGAGTTTAAACAAGAAAACGGGAGCCACTTTTGAATACCAATTTAATAATTGCCTGATTAAATTTGATAACACATCGAATCAATTTGCAACGAATCCTGATTATCAATTCAGTACGGATACGGCACATTACAATGCGATACTTTTGAACAAGGATCCAAAATTCTTTAATATAACACAGAACAAATTTAATATTAACGAAACTTCGGCTGCTTTCGCAAAAGGGAATTCGGCATACCTGATTCCGTTAGATATTACAGGAAACACCAGAAGTTTACCCCCCGATTTAGGCGCATATCAAAACAAAGTATTCCCAAAATAAACAACTTTGAATGACAACACAAACTAAGACAAAACGCCTCCTATAATTAACTATTTAGTAACCTGATACACCGATTTAAAGAGTAGTTTTATCAAAAATTTTACTCAAAAATCCAATCTATTTTAAAACCAATTTAATCTATTATCAGACTATGAAACAAATCTACTCACTTCTCTTTTTATTTCTTTTCACGGCAGGTTTTGCGCAAGCGCCAGCAGGATATTATACCAATGCCACAGGAACGGGCTACACGTTGAAAACTCAATTATACAACATCATCAAAGACCATACAGTACAAACGTATGCAGGCTTATATGTTACTTATGAAACTTCCGATATTGATAATTTCTTTGAAAAGGACGGAACAGTTTTAGATATGTACTCTGAAAATCCTGCCGGAGCTGATCCATATACGTACACTATTGCAACTACGCAACGATGCGGAAGCAGTGGTTACGCAAAAGAAGGAGATTGTTACAATCGAGAACACATTATACCGCAATCTATATTCAGCGAAGCCTTACCAATGGTTTCTGATGCGCATTTCATAACGCCTACTGACGGAGAAGTAAATGGAATCCGATCTAATTACCCGCATTCTGTAGTAGCAACCGCTACTCAAACTACCCTTAACGGAAGTAAACTTGGAGCCAGTACAACAGCAGGTTATACAGGTCCTGTTTTTGAACCAATAGATGAATTCAAAGGGGATATTGCCCGTATGTATTTCTATTTTGCCACTCGTTATGAAAATACAGTTGCCGGATACAATTACCCAATGTTCAACAATTCAACTAGTAAAGTATTTACCACCGCATTTTTAAATCAACTGCTGGCTTGGCACAATCAAGATCCGGTAAGTGCCAGAGAAATTGCCCGTAACAACGCTATTTATGCGCGCCAGAACAATAGAAATCCTTACATTGACAATCCTAACTATGTAACGGCTATTTGGAAAACTGAAGCGGTTGATATTGAAGCTCCCTCTGCTGTTACAAACTTAATAGTAACCGAAACAACTTCAAACTCGGCTACTTTAACATGGACAGCAGCAACAGATAATGTTGGTGTTACCGGTTATGATGTGTATGTAAACGGTACATTAAAATCTACCGAAACAGGGTTAACTGCTACAGTAAACGGTTTAGTTGCATCTACCACTTATTCCTTTTATATTATAACCAGAGATGCTGAAAGAAATTCTTCGGTTGCCAGTACATCAGTAAATGGAACCACTAAAGCACCAGCTGCCGGTACCACTTTTTGTGCCTCTGAAGATTTTCAAACTATTCCTGCAAATGCAAGTTCTTATGCTACACAAACGTGGACTAACGCAGGAATAACATGGACCTCTACTGATTCTCGTACCGACCAAACATTAAATTCAAGAGCAATAACAATACGAAATGGCGCTCTTACCTCTTCATCTGTTGCTAATGGTATCAAGGATTTGACAGTTACCACCCAGCTTATTTTTTCTGGATCTGCAGGATCTTTTAAACTGAATGTCAATGGAACAGAAGTTGGCACTATCCCTTACAGCAGTACGTCAACGACGACGACAATACCAAACATCAATGTAACTGGGAATGTGATTATTACCCTTTCTGGAAACAGCACAGCATCAAATCGTGTTCGATTTGATGATCTTTCTTGGACTTGTGCCGCTTCACTTGGTGTTGATCAATTAGAAACAAAAAGTTTTGAAATTTATCCCAATCCATCCAATGGAAATATCAAAATAAATTTCAATAATTCAAATGAAAAATACTCGGTTCAAGTATTTTCAGTATTAGGACAAAAAGTTTTTGAAAAAGAGTATACCAACAGTTCTTCTGCAGCGGTTAACAATCTTCAAAAAGGAGTTTATTTAATTAAAATAACCAACGATTCTAAATCAGTTACTAAAAAACTAATTGTAAACTAATTTAAGCACGAACCATTTCTTTTAAAGCGGCATTTATTGCCGCTTTTTTTGTTTTATTTTAGACTTGTTTTATACATAAAAAGAAAATTTTTAGCTCCTTTACAACTTAGCGCTACAGGTTTCCTGTTTATTTTTCTAAAAAAAATGCAACCTGTTGTACTTCAAATGTTACTAATTATGTTAATAAAAATGCAAATACCTTCATAATTTCATAACATATACCATCCAAAATGTTATAAATTTGTGAGTCTTCAGTATTTTCCCATTTGGAAGCCTGAGACTAACCCCAATAACCAAAACAAATTTAAATTATGAAAAAAATCTACTCTGCATTATTATTACTGTTCGTCACAGCAACGATAGCCCAAATACCAAGTGGTTATTACAACACCGCCACAGGAACTGGCTACACACTCAAAACACAATTATACAACGTCATCAAAGGGCATACGGATAACGGATATGGCGGTTTATACACCATATATCAAACCTCGGATAGGGATTATTACTTTGAAAATGACGCCACAATTTTAGACATGTATTCTGAAAATCCTGCCGGAACAGACCCTTATAACTACTCCGCTGGAACAACCCAAAGATGTGGCACTTATAGTGTAGAAGGAGATTGTTACAATAGAGAACACATCATTCCGCAATCTACTTTTGGTTCTGCAGCCCCAATGGTTTCAGATGCCCATTTCATCACACCCACAGACGGAAAAGTAAACGGTCAGCGTTCTAATTATCCGCACGGACCGGTGACTTCAGCATCTTGGACTTCCTTAAACGGAAGTAAACTTGGAACGAGTACAACTTCTGGTTATTCAGGACCTATTTTTGAACCTATCAATGAATTCAAAGGCGATATTGCCCGAATGTATTTTTATTTTGCCACCCGTTATGAAAATACAGTTGCTGGTTATTCCTATGCAATGTTCAATGGATCGAGTAATCAAGTGTTCACGACCGCTTTTTTAAACGTATTGATTACTTGGCACAACCAAGATCCTGTCAGCACTAGAGAAATTGATCGCAACAATGCCATTTATAATTCTCAAAACAATAGGAATCCTTATATTGATCATCCTGAGTATGTACAGGCAATTTGGAACCCAAGCGCTGATGCACAAGCCCCAACTACTCCAACGAATTTAGTTGCTAGCGGAACAACATCAAATTCCGTTTCATTAAGCTGGACGGCTTCCTCTGATAATAGTGGAGTAACTGGCTATAATGTGTATATGAACAATGCTTTAAAAACAACCACAACCGGAACAACAACCACTATCACCGGACTAACCGCTTCTACTACCTACTCTTTCTCGGTAAAAGCTAAAGATGCTGCAGGAAATATCTCTGGCCCAAGTAACACGGTGAATGTGACAACTGCTACAGCAAGTGGTTCAACTGCAACAGATTTATTATTTTCAGAATATATTGAAGGCTCTTCAAACAATAAAGCTTTGGAAATTTCAAATGCAACTGGCGCTGCAATCAACTTATCGATTTATAGCATCAAAAAACAAACGAATGGTTCTGGTTCATGGAGCACTGGACTATCTTTAGCAGGAACGTTGAATACCGGCAGTAAATTCACAATCGTAAATAGTTTAATGGCGTCTAGTTGTTATCCTACAAGCTCAGCAAACCTTTCTACATCAGCAACTGAAATGGCATTTAATGGAAATGACCCTATCGGTTTATTTAAAAATGGCGTCTTAATTGATATCATTGGAACTTTTAACGGTGGAACTGCAAACTTTGCGGCAGATCAAACCCTGAGGAGAAAAGCTACCGTTACGGCACCAACAACTACTTTTAATAAAACAACCCAATGGGATTCCTTTACATCAGATACGTGTAACAATTTAGGAAGTCGTACGATTGAAAAAACACCAAAAACCAGTGTGGCTTTAGATATAAATGATATTGCCCTCTATCCAAATCCATCCAATGGAACTTTCTCTATCAATAATTCGAATAAAAGGTATGCTATCGAAATTTATTCTATAATTGGTCAGAAAATTTACAGCGACGAAAACAGCACCAAATCAGAAATTACGCTGCCAAATAGTGTAAAAGGAACGTACTTGGTTCGAGTGACTATTGATTCCAATTCATTCCTCAAGAAATTAATAATCAACTAATTAACAAAGCGGCAAATTGCCGCTTTTTTTTTACTCCAAATTTAATCTTAATTGACTAAATTTGCACCGCAATACAACAAACTACATAACAATGATCCATTTCTTTGAAAACCAAAGCAAGACTGTTTATGCCGTACATACGCAAAACGCATTGAGCGAAGTCGAAATGTCAGCTCAAGACATTTCAAGACTCAACTGGCTTTTTGCCAATTCAAATAAAATAGAAAAATCCGTACTGACGGATTTTTTTGTTGGTCCTCGCGCCACAATGATAACCCCTTGGAGTACTAATGCTGTAGAAATCACCCAAAACATGGGAATATCCGGCATCATTAGAATCGAGGAATTTCATAAAGCGACCGCTGATTTTTCTGATTTTGACCCGATGCTTTCGCAAAAGTACACCGAGTTGAATCAAGATATTTTTACTATCAATGTACTTCCGGAAGCTATTTTGGACATCGATGATATTGCTGCTTACAACAAACAAGAAGGATTGTCTTTGAGTCCGGAAGAAGTAGCATATTTAGATAATCTAGCGCTTAAATTAGGGCGAAAACTAACGGATTCTGAGATTTTTGGTTTTTCACAAGCCAATTCAGAACACTGTCGCCACAAGATTTTCAACGGAACTTTTATAATTGACGGGGAAGAAAAAGAATCTTCTTTATTCAAATTAATCAAGAAAACATCCCAAGAAAATCCGAACGATATTGTCTCGGCTTACAAAGATAACGTTGCTTTTGTAAAAGGGCCTCGGGTACAACAATTTGCTCCAAAAAGCGCTGATAAACCTGATTTTTATGAAGTCAAAGAATTTGATTCGGTTATTTCATTAAAAGCAGAAACACATAATTTCCCAACAACGGTAGAGCCTTTCAATGGGGCTGCAACAGGTTCTGGCGGAGAAATTCGGGATCGTTTAGCAGGTGGACAAGGTTCGTTGCCAATGGCAGGAACGGCTGTTTACATGACTTCCTACTCTCGTTTAGAAGCCCCATTCGACTCCGCTCAGGGCAGTAGACCTTGGGAAAATGGTATGGCCGAAAGAAAATGGTTGTATCAAACGCCAATGGATATTTTGATCAAAGCGTCCAACGGAGCTTCTGATTTTGGGAATAAATTTGGACAACCGTTAATTACGGGTTCTATCCTGACTTTCGAACACGAGCACTTCGATACGCTCAGTGTGACGGGTCGAAAATTAGGGTACGACAAAGTAATTATGCAAGCGGGCGGAATTGGGTACGGAAAATTAGATCAAGCGATTAAGAAAAAACCACAAACAGGCGATAAAATTGTTATCCTTGGTGGTGAAAATTATAGAATTGGAATGGGTGGAGCTGCAGTTTCTTCAGCAGATACCGGAGCTTTCAGTTCAGGAATTGAGTTGAACGCCATCCAACGTTCGAACCCAGAAATGCAAAAACGTGCTGCCAATGCCATTCGTGGTTTGGTAGAAAGCGATATTAATCCAATTGTTTCGATTCACGATCACGGTGCTGGCGGACATTTAAACTGCCTTTCGGAATTAGTGGAAGAAACTGGCGGATTAATTGATTTAGACAAATTGCCTGTGGGAGATCCCACCCTTTCGGCAAAAGAAATCATTGGTAACGAATCTCAGGAAAGAATGGGATTGGTTATTGCAAAGGAAAACATCGATTTATTGCAAAAAATTGCCGATCGGGAACGTTCTCCAATGTACCAAGTGGGTGACGTAACTGGAGATCACCGTTTTACTTTCCAATCAAAATCAACAGGAGCTAAACCAATGGATTTCGCTTTAGAAGACTTTTTTGGAAGTTCTCCAAAAGTGGTTATGACAGACAAAACAATTGAAAGAAATTATACTGATTTAAGTTACGACAAGAAAAACATTTCAACCTATTTAGAGCAGGTACTTCAATTGGAGGCCGTAGCTTGTAAAGACTGGTTGACCAATAAAGTAGACCGTTGTGTAGGTGGTAAAGTTGCCAAACAACAAAATGCCGGACCCTTGCAATTGCCTTTGAATAATTGTGGCGTAATGGCCTTGGATTATCAAGGAATAGAAGGAGTTGCCACTTCGATTGGGCACTCGCCTATTGCTTCATTAATTGATCCGGTGGCAGGAACAAGAACGGCTATTGCTGAATCTTTATCAAACATTGTTTGGGCACCAATAAAAGACGGATTAGACGGAATTTCACTTTCGGCAAACTGGATGTGGGCGTGTAAAAACGAAGGCGAAGACGCCCGTTTATACGCAGCTGTTCAAGCCTGTTCGGATTTTGCAATCGAATTGGGAATCAATATTCCAACCGGAAAAGATTCTCTTTCTATGAAACAAAAATATCCAAATGAAGAAGTAATTGCGCCGGGAACGGTGATTATTTCAGCAGGTGGAAATTGTACCGATATTAGAAAAGTAGTAGAGCCTGTTTTACAAAGAGATGGCGGTTCTATTTATTACATTAATTTATCACAAGATGATTTCAAATTAGGCGGTTCTTCGTTTGCACAAACGTTGAACACTATTGGACAAGAAGTACCAACGATTAAAGACGCTGCATTTTTCAAAAGAGCGTTCAATACCATTCAAGAATTAATTTTAGAAAACAATATTCTTGCAGGACATGATATTGGAAGTGGTGGTTTGATTACGACTTTATTAGAAATGTGTTTTGCCGATGTGAATTTGGGAGCTAAAATAGATTTCTCTCCCGTAGCTTCGGGATTCGAAGAAAAAGACATCATCAAATATCTTTTTGCTGAAAATATCGGAATTGTTTTCCAAGCAAAATCGGATGCTGAAGTGGAATCCAAATTAAAAGAAAATACCGTTTCTTTCTATAAATTAGGAATCCCCTCCCCAGCCCTGCCGGAAGGAGAGGAAGCCAAACTGGAAATAATCAGTTCTTCTCTTGAAACTTTGACTTTCGACATCGCTAAATACAGAGATATTTGGTTCAAAACTTCTTTTTTATTAGACCAAAAACAATCGAAGAACGGAATGGCTCAAGCGCGTTTTGATAATTATAAAAATCAAGCGTTACACTATACTTTCCCTGCACATTTTACAGGAAAAAAACCTGTAATTGATGCTTCTAAACCGCGTCCTAAAGCAGCTATTATCCGTGAAAAAGGAAGTAATTCGGAACGCGAAATGGCAAATTCCATGTACCTAGCCGGTTTTGATGTAAAAGATGTTCACATGACCGATTTAATTTCAGGTCGTGAAAATTTGGAAGACATTCAGTTCATTGGAGCTGTTGGTGGATTCTCTAATTCAGATGTTTTAGGTTCTGCCAAAGGTTGGGCGGGAGCATTTTTATACAATGAAAAGGCAAAAACAGCTTTAGACAATTTCTTCAAAAGAGACGACACCTTGTCTGTTGGAATCTGCAACGGTTGTCAATTGTTCATGGAACTGGAAGTCATTAATCCGGAGCATGACGTACACGGAAAAATGCTACACAACGAAAGTCATAAACACGAAAGTATTTTTACATCAGTGACTATACAGGAAAACAATTCAGTGATGCTTTCTTCATTAGCAGGAAGTACGCTTGGAGTTTGGGTTTCGCATGGCGAAGGAAAATTCAACTTGCCAATGGGGGAAGAAAATTATACTATTGTTTCTAAATATGCCTATGAAGGTTATCCTGCTAATCCAAACGGATCGGATTACAATACGGCCATGCTTTGCGACAAAACAGGACGACATTTAGTAATGATGCCACACATAGAGCGCTCTACATTTCAATGGAACTGGGCACATTATCCAAAAGATAGAGACGATGAAGTTTCGCCTTGGCATGAAGCTTTTGTCAATGCCAGAAAATGGGTTGATAAAAAATAATTTATTCTATACTTTCTTAAAGCGTTCCTGAAAAGGAGCGCTTTTTTTATGGAAAAGAATTTAAAAGCCATTTTGATGATTTGTAAGAAAATTAAATACATTTGAAAATAGACAAAGTGAAACAAAACTTCGCCAATCTACTCATATTTGGGTGTATATCCGGAGGTTCGTTTCGCTTATAGACTAGTTCGCGGTCAGGCAAGAAAACAACCTGCAAACTTAATGTAACGAAAAGTAAATTTAACTGACAGATATAGAAAAACGACAATGACTAACTTATACCTCCAACAAAATGATTTCAAATAAAAATTTAGCACGAATTGCAGGCTTTTGCTATTTAATTGTAATAGCTACAGGATTATTTTCCGAAGTTTTCGTTAGACAAGCATTAAGAGTGTCAAACGATGCTTTGACTACCGCTCATAACATTCAAACCAACGAAATGCTTTTTCGTTGGGGTTTTGTTGCTGACCTAATCAACTTTGTAGTTGGTTTACCGACCATACTGATTATTTATTTTTTATTCAAACGAACAAATAAGCTATTATTACAACTAGCAGTAGCATTTGTTATTATCCAAACTGCTATAATTGCAGTAAATCTTCTGAATCAAATTTCACCATTACTGATATTAAGCAACGATACTTACTTAAAGACATTCCAACCTGATCAACTTGCAACCCTTTCTCTACTATCACTAAATATTCAGACACAAGGCTACGCTATTGGTTTGGTGTTCTTTGGATTTTACTGTCTAATTGTAGGTTATGTAATTTATAAATCAAAATTTCTACCTAAAATATTTGGGGTACTTTATGCCTTTACGGGTTTGTGTTACTTGGTAAATAGCTTTACAATGTTCCTTTCAAAAGGCTTTGAAAATCCATTGTTTATATATCTTGCTATCCCGATTTTTATTGGAGAGTTATCGCTTTGCTTATGGTTGCTCATAAAAGGTATTGACACCTCTAAAATGATTAAAAACTGATACCAAAAAGACAAGACACTCTATTGACAAATAAAATGCCCGAACCGCTAATCGAGTAGACGGCTCCGCCAGAAACTGACGGAGTGCGCCTCTCACACCACCGTACGTACGGGTCTCGTATACGGCGGTTCGCAAAGTGATGGGTTGAGTTCCATGTAAATCTCCAACATTGATTGATAGCCTTTCTTCTTAAGTCGCAGTAGGGTAATTGTAGTGGTTAGAATCGGACTCTGGGCAATACGCCATCCTCCTTTTACTCACGCTTTGGTATTGTATTTTTGGTATTCGTGAATGCAGAGCATTTCTGGTTCTGCTCCAAGTATAGGCATGGTCTTTGTCAATCCCTAGTCGTATCAAGTTTTTCCTTTTGCGCTTGGGCTTTTTCCAGTCCGTCCAAATGCAGTAGCGCAGTCTATTGTGCAACCATCCATCAATATCTCGTAACTTTCCTCGAATACTCGTTCCTCGAAAATAGTTTAACCATCCTCGTTGGATTTGCTTCGCCAGTTCGCCTTTCAGGCTCGGGTCGTTGATTTTTCGGACAACGATAGCGATTTGCAATCCGTGCCCACAAAGAGAATGATTCAGCAAGAAATTATGCCCATTTAGAGTGCGAAATAGAAGTGGTTTTATTAGACTTATTTTTGTGGCAAATTGGAATTGGCACTGTTTGCAAAATTATTCCAACGATTCTCTGCAAACACTCGCGGTCTGGTTATAAATTCAATCGAAGATATTTTTAAGATAAAACAATGAAAAGACTAATCATTGCTTGGAGTTAATCATCGATGGAATGAACTATAGGTAATTAAACGGACAAGCCTATTTATTTTAAGTACTTACTGTTAAAAGTAGCCCTTTGTCTTGAATTTATTTAGTCCGTTAGTAGTGATTTATTTTATAAACAACTTCACTAGTGTCCACTAAAAAATAAAACAAGTTCTTTGAAATTATTGTAAATCTGTATTTTAAGAGTCATTTTTGAG